>JBDTOV010000305.1:0-5016 GCA_039933035.1 Ginsengibacter sp.
TTTTCCTTACCAAAACTTTTTGAAAAACCCACATTATACATTCCTAAAATTCCACACATAGAATACTCTGAAAATTTTTATTGAAATAAATTGCTAATAAAACTGAAACCTTTCGGGACAACAAAGCTCCTTTTCCCACTCACAACTTAGCCTGCTGACCCGCGGTTGTACAATTGGTCAATCAACCTGTGTAATTTTCATAAAGTACCTCTTGCCTTACACAATTGCAGTGTTATTACATCATTCCCGAGGTAGTTACTTTCCGTCTATTTAAATGATGTGCCTGGCAAGGCAGTATCTGGTCTTTTACTATTGTTAAGCCCGAATGATTTTTAATCATTCAGTTTAGATATAAAAATTCAGGCCTTAAGTTCTCTATTTTCGTTTAAAATGGTTAGAAATTTTTCTCTCACCCTATCTTCCTGATGGTTTTTAAGAACAACCTGAAGTCCCCTATCGACCAATTTTTTTTTGTACACATCATCTGTAAGTAATTTATGTACAGCTTCTGATAATTTAGTCAAATTTTGTTCCTGAACAATACATGCCCACTCCTCTTCCTTTGCATATTTCATGATGCCAGTAATCGGAGATCCATACAACAGTACAGGTCTTGCGCTCATCATATATAAATGTGCCTTTGTTGAAATTGATAAGCCAATTTCATCAGCCATATCAGCATCCATTGTTTCTGGGAGGTATAAAATGTCAGCCCCTTTTAAATAAGAGGGCAACTCTTCGTGTGATGGAGCAGAATGTATTTGCAAATTGTCCATTTTCAAAATTTTGTTAACTGCTTCAGGCGGTATGGTGTTGGCATACACCGTAATCATGATCTTTAAGCCGTCAGGTTTCAGCTGTTTGCTTGCTGTACATAAATCAACAATTGAAGCCCAACGGCCATGAATAAGATTCCCAGTATACACAATAGATATTGTATCACTATCAACTACACGGCGGGTAGGTGCGGCATGGAACCGGGATATGCTATCACACATCATTAGAGGCTCAAAAGACATATTGTACCTTTTACCAAAGTCTTCGGCCATTAACCTGCCATTTGCAAATCTTATGGTTGAAATATTTAAGAGTGATTTTACGGCCTTATTAACTATTGGCCTGATAATATATGAAAGAGGAGATTTTTTGTATAGATGGGAAGGCCAATCATCCCCCGTTTGAAAACAAACCGGAATATGAAACCTTTTCGCAATCATAACTGGAAGCCACGAAAATGTTAAGTTGTACCCCTGGCAATATATTATTTGAGGATCAAACTTTTTTACAAATTCCATCATTTCCTTTGAAATGACAGGTTTGAATATCAATTCCCAAAGCCCGGTATTTATTAAAAAATTACCGGCTCTATTTTTGAAAAGGGACCAAAAGGCAAGTTTGTGTAATTTTTTGAAATCTTTGTTAGAATCAAGTGAATAAGTACTTTGGCCAAGCGAAGAGCCCTTCAACCTAAAAAAATAATTTCCCAGTCTTCGTTCTTTCTCTCCGATTTTGAAATTGTATCTACAAAAAACTTCTTCGCCCAATTCGCCGCCGGAATATATCTGTGCCAGGTTTTCTTTTGGCCAATCTGCAAACCAACCCCTGATAGAAATATGAAACTGATCTGCCTTATTAATTCGTGAATGGTAAATGATAAGAACTCTTGGATAAATATTGGAATTATTCATAAGCTGTATAAAACTTATTTAGTGTTACCTATGGATTGGAAAAACTTTTCGCCCATTGTATATATTCATAAATACCAATCTCCAAATCAACTGAGGGCGAATAATTTATTTTTTGGTGCGCCAATGAAATATCGGCTAGGCTATGCCGAACATCACCAGGCCTTTCTGCATGATGTTCTACTTTTATTAGACTTTCATTATTTTTCGATATAATCTCTACCAGGTGATTGATCGTAACCCTGGACCCGCTTGCGATATTAAATGCCCCACTGGTACCAATAGCGTCAGCAGCCTTTATATTGGCTTGCACTATGTCGTCAACATGCACAAAATCCCTGGTTTGTTCCCCATCCCCAAAGATTATAATTGGTTCATTTCGAAGCATGCGAAATACAAAAATCGGTATCACATTTCCATATGCATCAAAGCGTTGATTGGGCCCATACACATTGAAATACCTTAGGCAGACTGCTTCAATGTCATACAATTTTGAATAGGAAAGACATAATTTCTCTTCACAAAGCTTTGTGCACCCATATGGCGTATCCGGCTCTATCGGGTGGTCCTCAGTAATAGGGATAGTTTTTAACTCCCCGAAGATGCCGGCTGATGAAGAGGCCACAATTTTCCGAACGCCTTTCCGTCGGGCCGCCTCCAATACTTGTAAAGTTCCAAGCACATTTATCTCTGCATCTATCATGGGGTGATCAATAGAACGTTTATTTCCAACAGATGCGGCCAGGTGAAAAACAACTTCAATTCCCTGCATAGCAGATTCAACTATAGCTTTGTCTCTTATGTCGCCTTCAATAACGCGCAAATCGGAAAAAGGGTGAAGATTGCTGTGATAACCTGAAAGATAATTATCTAAAACGGTGACCGAATTTCCATCCTCAATTAAACGCTTAACGAGGTTTGATCCTATAAAACCTGCCCCGCCAGTGACCAATACTTTACTATTTTTCATTTATTGCCCCAATTTTTTTAATATATTGAAATGTCTCAGAAGCACAGCGTTCCCAGGGATAGTCTACAGCGTATTGATAAGCCTTTTCAGCCAATGTCTTCCGAAGTTCAATACTCACAATTAATTTCCTAACACTGTCCGCCATACTTTCCGGATCTTCCGGGTCAAAATATACTCCGGCATCTTTTAAAATTTCTGATAACCCTGTACGATTTGAGCATGCAATTGGAAGCCTTGATCCCATCGCTTCCAAAAGAGTAATTCCGAATGTTTCGCAGGAAGAGGCAAAAATGAAAATATCAGCATCTTTATACTCTTTTAATAACTCTTTATAGTTTATATTTTCATTTACAAATACAAAAGATTGCACCTTTTCTTTCTGAACATAATTTTTTAGTTCACTTGAATATGAAGATTTTCCTCCTCCGATTAAATTTACCTGGATATCAAAACCAGTTGAATTCCTTAAAATTTGCACGCATTTAACGACTTCCACCTGGTGTTTGTAATGGTAGTTCGGAGATACATACAAAAGTTTTATCGTACCCGAAAATTCATAGGAACGCATTTCTTTTGAGAGAAAAACAGAATCTAATCCATGAGAAATAATTGTGCTTTGCTTAATCGCACTTAACTGCCGGGAAACTAATTCCTGTGAATATTTGGACAAGAAAATCAAAGCATTGCTCTTTAAAAAAGATGCAGCCTGGTTGTCGCGATATTTTAAAAAGTATTTATACTCCTTCTCGTTATTAATTCTTTCTAACTCCTTTTTATCGAACAATAAGAGGTTATGACAAGTTGCAACAGTTAATGCCTTTCGTAAATATACCCTAAGCTGCCCTGTAGGGTAAAATTCCACATCGGGCTTTATTTTCCTTAGAAGAAGAGGGTACTTTACCAAATACCACAAATACCGGTTGAGCCGATTTTTACTAATAAGCCATGGATGAGTTATAATGTGGATCTGTGGATCCAACGGTGTAAGCTGCTCATAGAATGGCAATGAACTTATGAACCAAACCTCAACATCAGCGGGAATACTGTTACTTCCCAATAACCCTTTACAGTAACGGACGTATCCGCCGCTACCACCAATATCACCGTAAATTATCAGTTTCATCGTAACTTAAACGTTGCAGTTTTTCGAATCAAAAAAAACGGACAAATCCCCTTTAATCCAATAATACTTCCACGGAGCCTGGTTCGCGGATGCGCGGTAGCAAACAGTATCTTTATAAATCCTTCGTCCACGCTATTGATTAAAAGGAAGTAGAAAAAATTGTTTTATAGGTGCCAAATGATTCACCATACGTTTCTGAATGAAAAAAAACATAGAAACTATATAAAGTGAAAAGTATCAAAATAAATATATTGAGATTCTTCCAAATGGACTTATTAAGAGAGACGTAAAGCAACGGAAAAACGGCCATATTTGCCACCTGGAAGTACATGCCAATCCTGGTGAGCATTACTAATATGAGCGACAGGGGTATAAAAAAATAACTGATAAACGAAAGCTTAAACAAAATTGAGTCTTTTTCATCCTGGTAAGGCTCCCAATAAAGTACAAGGCAATAGAAGAAACTTAGAATTAAAACCCCAATACCGCTGCCGACCTGGGTACTAGTATCATAGAGCTCATACTGGCTAAAATTGCTTGAGATAATCCTATTGATAAACGGTGAAATACTATTGCTAAATAAAAACAATGACAAAAACAACCCTACAAGGCTTATCTGCCAATACCATTTAAGCCGCAGATTGAGGCGTCCCAGAAAATAAAACGGTATCAATACCAACGCACTTTGATGAAATAAGGAAGCAAGCCCGATCAATAAAAAATAATAGATCATTTTCTTTTTATTGATAAATTCAATTGCCAGCAGAAACAATCCTATCGCCAATGATTGTCTCATTGCAGAACAATTGGTAAGCATCATACCCGGAGAAAAGACATAAATAAAAACGGCCAGCCAATAATAGTTCAAAGGTACAAACCGCTTTATAAACCGATAGTAGGCCCATGAGTTAAAAAGAGCCAGGCAGGCAACCATTGTGAAAAAACCAAAGGGCTTAAAAATACGGCATAAAAATATCCAGCCGGCTTCAAAATGATAATCATCGGAGAAATATTGTACTGTTGTAACACCATTTATTTGTTTAAACCCTTCAAAATATCCACGATAGTCATTACCATAATTATATCGCAGCGCCAGGAATACAAATAAAATAACAAATGCAATTAAAAGTCCGTTCTTAAATAAGCGCATTGATTGCAGCCATGCGAAAAAAACCATCAAGATATTTACTATTAAGGCTACGATCATTTTCTATAAACTAAATAAAATGAAGAAACTA
>JBDTOV010000306.1:0-5009 GCA_039933035.1 Ginsengibacter sp.
ATATAAACCAGTATGACTTGTTGGGTTATCTGTACCTAACGTAATATGGTTCATATTACGGGTTAGCCCGGTTGCTGCCACCATGGCTACGTGGATAATGATAAAAACAACATAAGATAACATTACTAAAAAATGCACGGACCGTGCACCCTGACGGTTTCCAAACAGTTTAGGGAACCAATGGAAACGGTTTTCAATGGCCGGCGACATGGCCATTCCGCTTAATAGGGCTATGGGCGCCAATAAAAACACCACCGCGAAATAAGATACCTGTTGCAGCGCGTTAAAATGATAAAACCCATTGGGTTCGACAGGCATATGAAAAGTAGCATAGTGAACAAATACATTCCAGGCATCCGGCATTATCTTCCAGGAAACAGGGACGAGCCTTTTCCACTGATCGGTAAAAAACAATAAGAGCGTAAAAACAATTCCGTTAAGCAGGAAGAACGGAACGGTGATGAAATGCCAGGCCCTGGCTATCCCAACGGTATGCCGGTAACCGGGTAAGCCAACAACAGGGTTTAAATAACGGCCGTCTTCTTTAGCTGTATAAACCCTATCGTTTGGCACCTTAACAGGTGTAAAGCGCAGCCATTCTGTTTCGGGCGCACAGGCGTTATTCCAGTAAAGGCGCGGATGATCAGCAAGAATGGAAAGACCGCTCCTGATCACCATGATTAAAAAAAAGAAGTTGACCCAATGGCTAAGGCTTAACCACCACGGGAAACCCACAGGGGACGTGATATTTTCCGCCGGAAATGAAGCAGAAGGATCAGCGGGCAGGCCAAACACCCAAAATTGTAACCATGCAACACCTATGGTCGCCAGCAATAATAAGCCTATAATAACAAGTGCTTTCGGCTGGATGCCCAAAAACAAACGCCTGTCTTCCGGGATGCGGATCGCTTTTTCAGCGGGATCGAAATTGGTAAACATTTGGGGTGATATTTAAAAAGCAGTGGAATTAACAACTAAACCAAAAGGAATCAGCCGGCGTTTTAAATGCGCTAAGCAAAACCAATTACGTATTTCGTTGTTGAACTTAAAGGTACCTATTTAAGCGATAGTATCTAATTATCATTTTTGGGCAATTAATAACGCGATGACTCATCAATTTAAGATCGGAGACCATGTGATCTGGAATTCAGAAGCTGGACATGTGACGGGTAAGATCATTAAAATACATACAAGTAATTTTAATTATAAAGGCTATATTCATCACTGCACAGAAGCAGAGCCCCAGTATGAAATTAAAAGCGACAAAACCGACCATATCGCTGCCCATAAAGGCGGCGCACTGAAAAAGATATAGTTTTGTTTCATGATTTTACTGATAAAGCATAAAATAAGTTAACAAGCAATGCTCATCCATTACATCACTAATCAAGCAGATGTAATTATCAGGTCTGACAAGAATGTATATTTGTTCACTTACACCTAATTTTATCCATTCAGGGCTTAGCGGCAACTCTACTATTTTAATCAGCGGCATCAGCGCCTGTGGAATGCTTATCTGTTTTAAATCAGCATCGGTACCAATACAAAGCAAATGGAATTTTGGCCCGGTTAGTAAATGATAACAGCTTTGAATTTTTCCACCATTTTCTATAAGTATATATGGAAACCGGTCCCCTGCTTTGAACTTAAATGATCGGGCGGTGTGCTGTACGGATAACGGACTACACTTATAGGAATACCAGATTTGGGATAGCATAGTAAAAATGCCTTTTTTCATTCTGGGGCTGAAGGAAACCATTTTAAAAATAGCTGGCATCAGGTATCTGCGTAAACTGTAAATCAAAGTGTTATTACTGGTCATAAAGCCAAATACCCGGTCTGTGAATTTAAGCAGCCATTTTGCAAAAGGATACCTTTCGGCATGATAAGTATCTAAAAACTTTTTGTCAGCATACCCATTCAGCACCATCCAAAGTTTCCAGGAAAGGTTATAGGCATCCTGTAACCCGGTATTCATTCCCTGGCCACCTGCCGGACTGTGTACATGAGCGGCATCACCAGCCAAAAAGCAACGGTCGACAGAAAAGGTTTCCACACAACGGTGATGCAACTTATATACCGAGAACCAGTTAACTGTTTTGAACTCCAGGGGCACGCCTATGGTCTCCTTGATAACAGTCTCCAGTGCTTTAAAGTCGATAACTTCTTTATCCTTAAAACTTTTAGGCAAGGTGCCTAATATTCGGTAATTACCGTCTTCATACATTGGGAAAAAAGCGCAAAAGTTAGCTTTAGACGGTGCCGCAATTAACTGGTGAATGGGTTATTCCCATTCGATTTTTGTATCTGCAACAAAGAATCTGTTCTCATAAGTACCCCCGTCAAATTTGCATTTCAGCTGCTGACGCACCTTACTGGAAGCGCCATCACAGCCGATCAGATATTTAGCCTGAATATGCAGGAGTTGCTGTGATATTAGATCCCGCGCCCGGACGGTAATGCCTTCCGTAGATTGTTCCAGACCTAAAAACTCCGTATTCCATAGCACATCGTGCTGTGAACTTTTTAAGTGTTCATATAGCAGTGACTCATTTCTGGACTGTTCAAAAGACTGCAAATAGGGAAAGTCGGTCAGGCCATTCCCAGCGCTTCCCATCGAAAACCGAAGCTTCTCTCTACCCTTCATGAAGATAGCAAAGTCTTCAATATATTTGCCTCCGGCCACAACCTTGTCGGATAGCCCCATTTGCTGGTAGATCTCCATACTCCTTGCAGTAACCAGCATAGCCCTGGACTCGACATTGACCCTGGCTTTAGCATCGATGATGATCATATCCACACCGAAGCGGGCCAGTTGGCAGGCAGCCATCAGCCCCGTAGGCCCGGCACCAATAATGATCACAGTCGTATTCATCGGTCAGTCTTTAGGCGAAAGATCGCACCTTCCATATTTTCAGTTACCCTTAACTGGCAAGCCAGTCGGTTATTCGCGTTTGCATCAGGAAGTATATCGAGCATATCCATTTCCTGATCGAGGGCAGGCGGGAGCCGCTCCAGCCCATGCATAACTTCAACCTGGCAAGTTGCACAAAGCGCCATGCCGCCGCAAGTGGCTAAAATATCATAGCCGGATGCTTTGAGCACTTCCATTAAATTAAGATTGATCCCTTCCGGTATTTCAACAGGCTTTTGGATGCCTTCCTTATCTTCAACTATAAACTTAATCATGTTAAAATGCGGTTACACCGTAAACGGTGGTATATTTAAAACTCAGTTTCTGATCGGGGTACACATATTTGAACGCACTTTGCATCATCAAGGCCGCTTCATGGAAACCGCATAAGATCAATTTAAGTTTGCCTGGATAAGTATTGATATCGCCAACGGCATAAACACGCTCAATATTGGTGGAATAATCCGCCGGGTTTACCGTGATGGCCGATTGAACAACGTCCAGCCCCCAATCCGCTATGGGCCCGAGTTTAGGGCTCAAACCAAATAGTGGAATAAAATAATCAACAGACAACTTAGTGATCCTTTGATCATTGGCAAGAATGGTCACTTCCTGTAAATGTCCAACTCCGTTTAACGCGGTTACGTGGGATTGTAATATTAAATCGATTTTTCCGATTTTAGCCAATTCAAATACCTTTTCCGCGGAATCGGGTACTCCCCGGAAGGTGTCGCCGCGATGAATTAAGGTTACTTTAGCGGCCACGTCAGACAAAAACAGGGTCCAGTCGAGTGCGGAATCGCCCCCGCCTGCTATAGCAACATTCCTGTCGCGAAATAACTCCGGATTTCTGACCATATACGTTACGCCCTTTCCTTCAAAATCAGCCAGCTGGTCTATGGAAGGTTTGCGCGGCTCAAAACATCCCAGACCACCGGCGATCAGTAAAACCTGACAATGAACCTCAGTAAGCTCATTGGTTGTTATTAATAGTGAACCGTCATCATTCTGTATAATCGTTTCCACCCGTTCACCTAAAGTAAAACCGGGTTGAAAAGGACTGATCTGTTCCATTAATTTATCGACCAACTCTTGGCCCATTATTTGAGGATAACCCGGAATATCATAGATAGGTTTATGCGGATAAATTTCGGATAACTGACCGCCAACCTGCGGCAAGGCGTCAATCAAATGACATCTCATTTTTAACAAACCGGCCTCAAATACAGCAAATAAACCTACCGGGCCGGTGCCAACAATGCAAATGTCTGTAGTTATCTTGTTATTTTGATCGCTCATTTTATTTATCTATTGGGAGTCTACCCCTGAATTAATATACAAATGCTGTCATGCAATGCCTCAACAGAATGGATGATATTGACAGGAATTTCGTGTTCATCAAACTTATTCAAAGCAATTGATTCTTCACCTTGCCTATACAAAACGTTTCCATCAATAACCACTAATTTGGCCGGGATAGGCGTCTTGTGTTCCTTTAAAATCATTCCTTTTTTGAAACCCATAGCTATAACTTTAAACTGGTCGCCGCGTTGTAATATTTTTACTATAGGATTTACTGTATTTTCAAGCTGGGCTAAAATTTCTTGTATGATCATTTTTTAATTGTTTATGGTAAAATGTTTATTCTCAATCCGTTTATATTTTCATCGGCCATGATCTGGCAGGCTAAATGAATATTTTCTGCTGTATATTTCAATTTCTGCAGGGTGCTGGTCTCATTTCGTTCATAATAACACAGTGGATGAGGGCTTTGTATGATTTCTATTAAACAAGTTCCGCATTTGCCCATCCCCAAACATTCACCAAAGTCTTCCGTATAAACTTTATCTACAATTAAGTGCATCAAGCTTCGGTACTCATTTGGATAAGTACGAAGCTGGTGGTCTTTCCCACTATAGCAAACATTCATAACAACATCTTTTAGCCGCTCCGCCATATTTTTAGTTTTTAATTCATTCACTTTGTTTTATCCAAAATTCATCTTGGTAATTATCCTTAAACGGAGTTTGATGCTGTTTCTCCAGATACGCACCCACATTTGCTAAAGCAGTGGCCGGCAATTTAGCTTCAAGGT
>JBDTOV010000307.1:0-4975 GCA_039933035.1 Ginsengibacter sp.
TTTAAAAAATTTGAACTTGGAGATGTTTGCTATCATACCTGGTGCAAACTGGATTTTCCTTTAGCCGAACAATGGGGCGGACAATTAAAAAGATCTGGAAGCATTGCGGGTGGAGCTGAGAAATGTGATTTTCGATGGATAGTTAATGACAAAACGGGTTTCGTTTCCGAAAAAACAAAAGAGAAGAATCAGGAGCATAAAGCAATTCTTGAAAAATATTTAGCTAAACAGTAAGTCGGATTCTCCAAAGAGAAGTCTTCCAAGAAAAATGACTCAAAAAAAAGTGTCAAAAAAATAGACTGTCAAAAAAAGAAATATCTGGTTCAAATAGGATTACCTAAAAAGTATAAACACAATAAAATTGACCATTATGGCAAAAATTACTATCAATATCAACACCGACGGCGATGAGCCGAAGGTTACGACTACAACGGAAAATGCTAACGCAGATATTTCAAAAGTGGAGCCCCCAAAAGAGGAAGCTCCGAAAGAGCAACCGAAAGAAGCAACTCCAAAAGAGGAATCTCCTGAGAAAGATGACTCGAAAAAGAAGGACATGACCGAAGATGAACAAGCAAAAATGGGTGCTGAGAAACCTTCAGAAAAAGAATCATCAAAAGGTGAGTCTTCGAAGAAAGGCGATGAGAAAATGGACATGAATAAAAAGGAACATGCAAAAATGCAGCATGGAAATGCACCAATGGGAATGGAGGGTCATGACCATCATGCCATGATGATTGCTGATTATAAAAAGCGCTTTTACGTAGTATTGGTATTAACAGTTCCCATCTTGTTCTTATCAAAAATGATACAACATTTCATTGGAGTTGACTGGCAATTTACTGGCTCCTCCTATATCTTATTCGCATTATCAACCATGGTATTTATTTACGGCGGATGGCCTTTTTTAAAAGGATTAGTTTCTGAGCTAAAAGATAAGAATCCTGGTATGATGACACTGATAGGCTTTGCCATTTCAGTTGCTTATATCTACAGTACCGCAACAGTATTTGGATTAAAGGGCATGGATTTCTATTGGGAACTGGCAACGCTTATTCTTATCATGTTACTGGGGCATTGGATAGAAATGAAATCCATTGCCGGAGCTTCCAAGGAACTGGAATTATTGGTGCAGTTGATGCCATCAGATGCACACATGGTAATGGGAGATAAAGTACATGAGGTAAAAACAGATACATTAAAAGAGAAAGATATCATTGTTGTTAAGCCAGGAGAAAAGGTTGCCGCCGATGGAGTTATATTAGAAGGTGAAAGTTATCTTAATGAGTCAATGCTCACAGGAGAATCGAAGCCGGTGAAAAAGATAAACGGCGAAAAAGTAATTGCAGGTTCGATCAATGGAAATGGTTCTATAAAAATAACGGTATCACATGCCGCAAAAGACTCTTATCTATCCCAGGTTATAAAGTTGGTGGATGATGCGCAAAAGGCAAAATCAAAAACTCAATTGTTGGCTGATAAAGCTGCGAAATGGTTATTTTATATTGCATTAACAGCGGGTATTTCAACATTCTTATATTGGTATTTAACAGGCCATCCTTTGGACTTTGCCATGGCAAGGATGGTAACGGTAATCGTTATTTGTTGCCCGCATGCTTTAGGGTTAGCGGTGCCGTTAGTAGTGGCTAAATCAACTTCACTGGCAGCACAACATGGGTTGCTCATCAAGAACAGAACAGCATTTGAAAATTCAAGAAAAATTACCACAATCGTTTTTGATAAAACAGGCACACTTACCGTTGGAAAATTTGAAGTGTCAAAAATAGTATCACTGCAAAAAGATGTAAACGAAAATGAATTGATAAGGCTTGCATCTGCATTAGAACAAAAATCGGAACATCCGATTGCAACGGGCATTTTACAGAAGGCAAAAAGTTTATCGCTCACTGTTCCTGCAACGGAAAATTTCAATGCCATTACCGGCAAAGGTGTTGAAGCAACTGTTGAAGGGAAAAAAATACTAGTTGTTAGCCCTGGTTATTTAAAAGAAAAAAAAATCGCTATACCGGATGGCTTTAAATCGAACGATACGGAAACCGTTGTGTTTGTTATCATCAATGATAAGCTAACGGGATATATTGCTTTGTCAGATGAAATACGTCCCGAATCAGCAGAAGCGATTGCTACATTGAAAAAAGAAAATATCAAATCAATATTATTAACCGGTGATAACAGTAAAGTAGCAAAGAGTGTAAGTGAAACACTCGGTATGGAAAGTTTTATCGCGGAAGTATTGCCGGATCAAAAATTAAAAAAGATAAAAGAGTTGCAAAGCAAAGGTGAATATGTAGCTATGACCGGCGATGGTGTAAACGATGCACCGGCGCTTGCCCAGGCAGATGTTGGCATTGCGGTTGGTAGTGGCAGCGATATAGCAGCAGAAACAGCTGGCATTGTATTGGTCAACAGCAATCCAAAAGACATTGTTAGTTTGATTTTATTTGGTAAAGCCACTCACCGAAAGATGATTCAAAACTTAATATGGGCCACCGGCTATAACGTGGTGGCATTACCGCTAGCAGCAGGTGTATTATATCACTGGGGAATATTGTTAAGCCCTGCGGCAGGTGCTGCTTTAATGGCTGTTAGTACGATCGTGGTTGCTATAAATGCAAGTATGCTGAAAGTAAAATAAAATACAGACATAAATAATGAATTACTCAATAAAAAAATAATCATTTTAAAATATATATCATGGAAACAGAAATCAGGAGTATGGCAGTTGACACTTTATCACCCGAATTACTTAAAAAGATGGATGCTTACTGGCGGGCAGCTAACTATCTATCAGTTGGCCAGATTTATTTGTATGATAATCCACTTTTAAAAGAGCCACTAAAACTGGAACATGTAAAACCCTTAGTGGTGGGGCATTGGGGAACCACGCCAGGACAAAATTTTATTTACGTACATCTGAACCGGGTCATTAAGAAATATGATCTCGACATGTTTTATATCGCAGGCCCTGGGCACGGCGGTCCGGCATTAGTTGGCAATGTTTACCTGGAAGGTTCCTGGAGTGAAGTATATCCCAACATTAACCAGGATGAAACCGGATTAAAAAAATTATTCAAACAATTCTCCTTCCCCGGTGGCATTTCCAGCCATGTGGCGCCCACAACTCCCGGTTCTATTCATGAAGGTGGCGAATTAGGTTATTCATTAAGTCATGCTTTTGGCGCAGCCTTCGATAATCCTGGTTTGATTGTAGCCTGCATTGTGGGTGATGGTGAAGCGGAAACAGCTCCCTTAGCTACAGCGTGGCACTCAAATAAATTTTTAAATCCGATTAGCGATGGGGCCGTGCTGCCGATACTTCATTTGAATGGTTATAAGATCAGCAATCCAACTATCATGGCACGAATTGAGCATGAAGAGTTGGAACAATTTTATAGAGGTTGTGGGTGGACACCTTATTTTGTTGAAGGAGATGATCCTGCAACCATGCATCAACTGATGGCAGCAGCCACAGATAAAGCAATTGAAGAAATTCACCGCATACAAGGCAGGGCAAGGGATGCCAATGACAATACAAGGCCGCGCTGGCCAATGATTATTTTAAAGTCTCCAAAAGGATGGACGGGACCAAAAGAAGTGGATGGTGTGCCCAATGAAGGCACTTTTCATTCGCACCAGGTGCCCATATTAGTTGATGAAGATCATCCCGGTCATGTAGAACAATTGGAGCGTTGGATGAAAAGTTATAAAGCGGAAGAACTCTTTGATGAAAACGGAAAGCTTAATGCAGAGCTGGCAGAATTAGCACCTACGGGTAACCGCAGGATGGGGTCAAATCCGCATGCAAACGGAGGACTGCTTTTGCATGATTTGGTGATGCCGGATTTTCGTGATCATGCACTAAAAGTTACTTCGCCCGGTGCAGTGATGGGACAGGACACTATGGTTCTGGGAAATTTTCTTCGGGATGTGGCAAAGCTAAATCATGATCACCATAACTTCCGTGTTTTTGGTCCTGATGAAACGATTTCAAATTTATTGGGAGCTGTTTTCGAAGTCACCGACCGGCAATGGGAAGCAAGAGAAGAAAAGAACGACGAGTTTCTTGCTCCAACAGGACAGGTACTGGATTCCATGCTGAGCGAACATCAATGTGAAGGCTGGCTGGAAGGTTACCTGCTTACGGGTCGGCACGGGATGTTCAACAGCTATGAAGCATTTATCCGTATCGTTGATTCGATGTTTACTCAGCATGCAAAATGGCTGAAGGTTACATTGGAATTACCCTGGCGCAGGAAGATAGCATCGCTTAATTATTTATTGGCATCGCATGTTTGGCAACAAGATCACAATGGTTTCACTCACCAGGACCCCGGTTTTTTGGATCATGTCATTAATAAGAAAGCAGATGTTGTACGGGTTTATTTACCACCGGATGCTAATTGCTTGTTGTCCGTTTTTGATCACTGTTTGCGGAGCAGACATTATGTAAATGTGGTAGTGGCAGGCAAACACCCTCTGCCGCAATGGCTTACTATGGATGAGGCAGTGGTACATTGTACCGAAGGCATTGGTATCTGGCAATGGGCCAGCAATGACCAGGGCTCTGAGCCGGATGTAGTGATGGCTTGTTGTGGTGACACGCCAACGCTGGAGATACTGGCGGCAGTTTCTATCTTACGGGAACACCTGCCTGAAGTTAAAATAAGGGTGGTGAATGTAGTTGACCTGATGAAATTACAGCCGCACACGGAACATCCCCATGGATTAAATGAGCAGGATTATGATTCGATATTCACCAAAGACAAACATATCATATTCAATTTTCATGGGTATCCATGGTTGGTACATCGCCTTACTTATCGCCGTAACAACCGCAATCTTCATGTAAGAGGATATAAAGAAGAAGGTACGATTACAACGCCATTTGATTTACGGGTACAAAATGATATTGACCGTTTTCATTTGGTAATAGATGTGATAGACAGATTACCGG
>JBDTOV010000308.1:0-4975 GCA_039933035.1 Ginsengibacter sp.
ACCAGGCTATGATTGAAGATATTGAGTTTGCCATTAACAATTTGCCCCCTCAACAAAGTGACTATGGAAGAGCTACCAAACCTGCAGCACAAAATTTACTTGCAAAAATTTTATTAAGGCGGGCTTATACAGATATTGCTCAACCCAATGATTTTGCACGTGCAGCCATTTTGGCCGATAGCGTTATCTACAACTATGATTTTAAATTACTGGATAATTTTGCTGATGTATTTCAGCAAGGGCCGGGCGAAGTGAATAGCGAAGTGATTTGGTCTGTGCAGTACACAGACAATAAGTTAAATAACGGTAACAATGATCCAACCATAGAATTCCAATACGGAAATCCTCTACACCTTTTCTTCGTAATGCAGTACGATATATTACCCGGCATGAAAAGGGATGTTGAAAATGGAAGGCCTTATAGGGAAATTCGTCCCACCTTGTACGGATTAGATCTTTTTTACAACAGGTCTATAGATAGCCGATATAACAAAACTTATCAAACCGTATGGTACAGCAACAATGAAGAAAGTATCCCAAAAGATGGCAATGGCAATCCTAAGTTTACGTTGGGCGATACAGCTATCTGGATGCCGGGCACGGAACTAAATGTAACCAAACGTTATATGATTATAAAGCCGAGCGAGTACACGGAAACCAGGTTTCCTGTTTTAACTAAATTTCTGGATAAGAACAGGCCTAACAAAACAGAAACAGCCGGAAGCAGGGATTATATTGCATATAGATTAGCAGATACATACCTGGTCGCATCCGAAGCTTTACTTGGTGAGGGCAGAACCACTGATGCCCTTGACAGGTTAAATGCAGTGAGAGAACGTGCTGCCTATCCAGGTTTCAAGTCGCAGATGGATTACACTGATATTAATATAGACACTATTCTCAATGAAAGAGGAAGGGAACTTGCCGGGGAGTCAACCCGGTTTTTTGATCTGACACGAACCGGAAAATTAGTTGACCGTGTAAGAAAATATAATCCACAGGCGGCACCTTTGATCCAGGACTATCATGTTTTGAGGCCAATACCGCAATCTGAAATAAACCTGGTTAGCACGCCCTTCCCACAAAATCCGGGGTATCACTAATCTAATTTGAGATTTATATGATTACCTTAAAAATCATGACGATTAAATACCTTAATTATTAAAAGAAAAAATATGGCTAAGAAAAGTTTTTCAAGAAGAGATTTTATTGGTAAATCATCAGCCGGGCTTTTCGGTGTAGCTGTTTCATCGGCCGCTGCATCATCAATGAGCGCATCTTCCTACAAAAGAATTATTGGCGCGAATGATCGGATCAATATTGGATTTTTGGGATGCGGAGGTCGTAGCAGCGATCACCAAAGCATGGTAAAAACATCGGCGAAAGATAAAAATCTTAGCGTGGTTGCCGTATGTGATATTTGGAAACTCAATAAACAAAAAGCTGCTGCAAATTGTAAAAAATTGTTCGACACAGAAGTAAAGCAATTTAAATATTCGGAAGATCTGCTCAATATGAAGGAATTGGATGCGGTAATGATTGCTACCGGAGATTTTCAACATGCAAAACTTCTGGCAGAAGTAGTTAAGGCTGGAAAGGACTGTTATTGCGAAAAACCTATGGCGATAGATGTGGAAGATGCCAAGCTCGCAAGAAGCTCCGTTCTCGCATCCAAACAAGTGGTACAACTGGGATCACAATGGGTGAGTGATCCGATACAATTAAAAGTACGCGATATGATTCGTGCCGGGAAAGTCGGACAAATTACAAAAATAGAACAGGTTTGGAATGACAATGAACCTCGCTGGCATGTTCCAAATGATCCGGATGTTGCTGCAATCAGGGAAGAGGATACAGACTGGAACCGCTGGCTTTTAGGTAAGCCATATGTGCCCTTCGATCCGTGGAAATATTTTGAATTCAGAATTTTCCGCGACTACTCCGGTGGAATTACTTCTCAATGGATGAGCCATGGCAGTGGATTGATTCACTTCTATACCGACACGGCCATTCCTGATTCAATGGTAGCAAACGGAGGAATATTTGGCTGGCCTGATATCCGGCAGAATCCCGATACTTTTCAAGCATTGGCAACTTACGATGATGCAAAGTTTTTATACTCCTACACCACAAATTTTGCAAGCAGGTTTGGTGATTACACTTGTATCAGGGGCAAAGAAGGAACTTTGTTTGCACATGGAGGAGAAGGCAGTTCACGATGGTTTTTTATTCCAGAGCATCAGCACCTGCTCGGAGGCTTTGATTTTTATGAGGGGATGAAAGAAGCTGTAAAAAGCGGTAAAGCGGAAATAGTGACTACGAAGGAATATGATATGAAGCTTGGCCCTGTTAATGTAAGTGACAACATGCCTTTTCACCTGAACAACTGGATTGATTGTATGAGGAACAGAGACACTGTGCCAAACGGAAATATTCATACCGGGTTCTGGCATTCCATAGCTAGTATAATGGCTACCAGAGCTTATCGTGAAGGCAAAAAGCTGTATTGGGATCGTGCAAAAGAAGATATCGTGGACCATCTAATGGCTGTAAAATAACGGACGAATTCCTGACAGGCAGTTCGTTGATGCATTATTTGAATTTTCAGGAAGAGCTATAAAAGATTGTCCAATTTGAAAAAGAATATAAACAATCCAGGATAGACCGAGTATCACTTTTAAAAACAAGTTTTGACAAATGAGAAATATGTTTTTCATTTTTATCGGAATAATCACTGGAATGATTTCTTGCCAGGCCACAGACGGGAAATGGGAGAATCTGATTAAAGAAGATATTAGTAATTGGCAGCAAATCAACGGACCTGCTCATTATGAAGTTAAAGATGGCGTTATTGTCGGAACCGCAGCAAATAGCGACCCATCTGATGATTCGTTTCTTTGTACCAGAGCGGTTTATGGAGATTTTATTCTTGAATTCGACACATGGGTCGACCCCCAAATGAACTCGGGTGTGAACATACGAAGTGAAGCCCGTCCCGATTACCTTGACGGGCAGGTTTATGGGTACCAGTTTGAAGTTGATCCATCGCCAAGAGCATGGACCGGGGGGATTTATGATGAATCAAGAAGGTTATGGCTCTATACCCTGGATATAAATACTCCTGCAAAAAAAGCATATAAAAATGGCGAGTGGAACCATTGCCGCATCGAAGCTATTGGAAATTCAATCAGGACCTGGGTGAATGGGATTCCCTGTGCCGACCTGGTAGATGACATGACTCAAAAAGGATTTATCGGGCTTCAGGTACATGGAATAGGCAAAGATTCCACCAAGGCCGGAATACAGGCTAAGTGGCGAAACATCCGGCTTATGACCGAAAATCCTGATCAATATGCTACCTCCTATCAACCTGTTATTCCTCAATGCAGTTATCTTGAGAATAAGCTTAGCAGCCGGGAAGCTAAAGAGGGCTGGAAATTACTTTGGGATGGCAAAACAACAAACGGGTGGCACGGTGTTAACCTGGAAACCTTTCCTTCAAGTGGCTGGAAAATTAAAGATGGAATTCTTTCTACCGATACAGCTGGCGAAGCCACCTCATCAGCAGGCGGTGATATTGTAACAAAAGAAAAATATAAGGATTTCAAACTCGTTGTTGATTTCAAATATACTGCCGGGGCAAATAGTGGAATTAAATATTTTATCAATTCTATTCCAAACAAAAAAGAATCCTCATCGATAGGATGCGAGTATCAAATACTGGATGACCGGCTTCACCCCGATGCACATGAAGGCGTAGCCGGTAACCGAAAACTGGCGGGCCTTTATGACTTAATTCCACCGCGGAGTTCCAGGGACAACGGGCCCGGCGAATGGAATAGGGCCACAATAATAGTTAAAGGAAATCATGTTGAACACTGGCTTAATGGCCAAATGACACTTGAGTATGAGAGAGGCACCGATGTATGGAAGGATCTTGTGTCAAAAAGTAAATTCAATAATTGGCCAAATTTCGGGGAAGCAGCTGAAGGAAATATTCTTCTCCAGGATCATGGTTTCGTAGTCTCTTTCAGAAATATAAAAATAGAAGAATTGTGAGACCACGGGTCTGAAAATGACATAACTCTCCGTCACATTCATACTCATTATTATGACTAAGCAATAGCCAGAGCAGTTGCGAAACTATTTCACCTTCATCATTCGTCGTTGTTACTGCAAAACTAAAGTATGACCATTAAAACATGATGAATAAAAAAGGATTTACGGTAGTATAAAGTTATTGAGAAGGAAGTAAACAAAAACATCGCGCCGGACACATAGTAAGCGATGATTGCGGTAACCTTCATTCCCGATGTACCGGGTAATTAGAAATAATTTAAATTTTAGCCATAATGCAGGAAGTAAAGAAAAAAATTGGAAGTTATCGCTATAGGATTCTTGCATTGGTTTTTATGGCCACAACTATCAACTATTTTGATCGTAGCATCATTGGTGTGATGGCTCCGACATTGCAAAAACTTTTTGATTGGTCAAATAAAGACTATGCAGCAATAATGGTGTCCTTCAAAATTGCTTATGGAATCGGTTTATTATTCATGGGTGGTATTATTGACAAGTTGGGCACTAAAATAGGATATACCATTTCCATTGTTATCTGGAGTATATTCGGCATGTTACATGCTGCAATCAGGCCGGCTTTTAGTTTGATCGGGTTTATTGTGGCACGTTTCGGACTGGGAATTGGAGAGTCTGGAAATTTTCCCGCAGCAATTAAGACGGTAGCAGAATGGTTCCCTAAAAAGGACCGGGCTTTTGCTACAGGTATCTTTGATGCATCGACCAGTGTAGGGGCAATTTTGGCACCGTTCGTAGTTGGGGCTATAGTTACCGTCGAAGGTGATCACTGGCAAATACCATTTCTTATTACCGGATTGCTCAGCTCTTTATGGGTGTTTTTATGGCTAAAAACATATCAAAAACCTGAAGCACATCCAAAATTATCAAAAACGGAGTT
>JBDTOV010000309.1:0-4972 GCA_039933035.1 Ginsengibacter sp.
ATATACCTAACGGATGGATAACAGGGTTGAGTAAACTGGCACGCGTGGTGGATGTATTTGCCAGGCGCCTGCAGGTGCAGGAACGGCTTACTACGCAAATACTTGATGCCATTAAAGAAACGCTGAATCCTTTGGGTGTGGCGGTTGTTATAGAAGCAGAGCATCTTTGCATGATGATGCGTGGGGTTCAAAAACAAAATTCAGTTACCACCACCTCTGCTTTTTATGGTGAGTTTGAAAAGCAAACTACCAGAAGTGAATTCATTAGTCTCATCCAGGCCGACCTGATAAAAAGAAGATAAATAAAAATTATTGTATGGCACACGCATTTGTATTCCCCGGGCAGGGTTCGCAGTTTATTGGAATGGGTAAAAACTTATATGACGAAGACGAGCAGGCGAAAATTTTGTTTGACCTGGCAGATGACATTCTTGGTTTCCCTATTTCTGATGTAATGTTTTACGGCACTGCGGAAGAATTAAAGCAAACCAGCGTAACGCAACCGGCCGTATTTATACATTCCGTGGTAGCTTTTAAAACACTTGCTATCGGGCAACCCGCTATGGTAGCAGGCCATTCGCTTGGTGAATTTTCAGCATTGGTGGCCAATGGGTGCTTACGTTTTGAAGATGCTTTACAGCTCGTTTCTATACGGGCACAAGCCATGCAAAAAGCCTGCGAGATCAACCCTTCCACCATGGCCGCCATACTTGGGCTCGCAGATGAAAAGGTAGAAGAAATATGTGCTTCCATAATTAATGAGATTGTGGTGGCTGCCAATTATAATTGTCCCGGCCAGGTTGTTATTTCAGGTTCTATAAAAGGAATCGGGGAGGCCTGCACTTTATTAAAAGAAGCCGGGGCGAAGCGTACGATCATACTCCCGGTTGGCGGTGCTTTTCACTCGCCATTAATGCAGCCGGCAAAAGAAGATCTGTCCGAAGCGATTGAGAAAACAGTTTTTAATACGCCCCTGTGCCCTGTTTACCAGAATGTAGTTGCCAAAGCAGTTACCAACCCATCTGACATTAAAGCCAATTTAATTTCGCAGTTAACCGGCCCCGTTAGGTGGACACAAACGGTGATGCAGATGATCGCCGGTGGTGCTACTCATTTTACGGAAGCAGGTCCGGGTAAAGTGTTGCAGGGATTGATTCAAAAAATTAA
Organism: Ginsengibacter sp.; assembly: GCA_039933035.1. Classification (GTDB taxonomy): domain Bacteria; phylum Bacteroidota; class Bacteroidia; order Chitinophagales; family Chitinophagaceae; genus Ginsengibacter. The sequence continues at coordinate 1,168 of JBDTOV010000309.1, forward strand.
TAAAGAGGTGCAGGTAGATGGTATTGGGTAATTAGGTGTATCACTTTTCCTTCGGGGCCTGCACAGTATACTCTTTCCACTATCATACCCTTTCTGTGAAACCGCTATGCTCGTGAAAACACGGAAACCAGGGTTGCCAACCTTTGGAAGGTTGGCAAGCCTTTAGTCAAAACCCGCTGGAAAGTCAATGAGGACTTCCGAAACACTTTTCAGTACTTCCAAAGGAGCTCTTAGAACTTCCGAAGGACTTTTTAGAACTTCCGAAGGACTTTTTAGTACTTCCGAAGAACCTTTTGGTACTTCTGAAGAACCCACTGTTAAAACTTACACACAAGGCCATTGACCAAAATCTGAGGCAAACTTTAGCAACAATGCCTTTCAATCAACTTACAGAATTCACCAAAAGTTTGCCGAAGAACGAATAGGAAATACAACAGCCAACGGAATGACGCACTCTGCTGTAAATCCTGTAAAGACGTGGTGTTGGTAATTTGGCTATTTTGGAAGTAATTCAAAACGAATAATTCCACAATAATTCTTTATTTTCAGCATTACTAATTTTACTGCATATGTCTCATCCGCTTTTTCGCAAAAAAAGTATCACTGCAATTTTAGCTGATGCTAAAGAGGGTCTTTCAGATGCTACCCATTCTGCCTCCGGTTTAAAAAAAGTGTTGAAAGTAAGAGACCTGACTGCAATGGGGATCGCTGCCATCGTAGGAGCCGGCATATTTTCAACAATAGGAAATGCCTCTTACCAGGGAGGGCCGGGTGTAGCACTTTTGTTCATACTTACTGCCATCTGCTGCGGGTTTTCAGCTTTATGTTATGCAGAATTCGCTTCGCGGATACCCGTTAGTGGGAGCGCCTACACCTATGCCTATGCGGCTTTTGGCGAACTCATTGCCTGGATAATTGGATGGGATCTTCTGATGGAATATGCCATTGGCAATATAGCGGTTGCCATTTCGTGGAGCCAGTATTTTGTGAACCTGATGGAGGGTTTGCACATCCACATTCCTTCGTTTTTAACTACTGACTACCTGAGCGCATCGCGTGCTTATCATACGGCAAATCTTGAAATGGCAAAGGGCATTTCATTAAATAACCTTACAGAAGCGGTAAGGCAAGGTTATAATGCGTGGCTGAATGCTCCTCATATTGGCAACCTGAAATTCATAGCGGATATACCGGCCCTCGGAATTGTGTTCCTAATTACATGGTTGGTGTATACAGGCATAAAAGAAACCAGGCGGGCTACCAACCTTATGGTAGGCCTGAAAATCATCATCATTATTGCTGTAATAGCCATAGGATTTTTTTACGTGGCGCCGGCAAACTGGAGTCCCTTTTTGCCAAATGGTTTTGGCGGAATGATGAAGGGCGTATCCGCTGTATTTTTTGCCTACATTGGTTTTGATGCGATCTCTACCACAGCCGAAGAATGTGAAAATCCGCAAAGAGATTTACCCAAAGGGATGATCTATTCACTGATTATCTGTACCATACTGTATATTTTAGTTGCCATCGTTTTAACAGGGATGGTTTCCTATAAACAATTGCAGGTGGGCGATCCGCTTGCTTATGTCTTTAAACAGGTAGGACTTAGCAAAATAAGTTATATCATATCTTTTAGTGCAGTCATTGCCACGGCAAGCGTATTACTGGTTTTCCAGATGGGGCAGCCGAGGATCTGGATGAGCATGAGCCGTGATGGACTGCTGCCAAAGGCTTTCAGCCGCATACATCCGAAATACAAAACGCCGTCCTTTTCAACCGTAGTTACCGGTTTTGTCGTAGCGGTACCGGCACTTTTCTTAAATCTTACAGAGGTAACGGACCTCACAAGTATCGGAACATTATTTGCCTTCGTGTTGGTGTGTGGCGGAGTGCTTTTGCTTCCTGCCAGGGAAGCGGGGGAGGATAAACCGAAATTTAAAATCCCATACATTAATTCACAATTTATCGTTCCTGTTCTTTTTCTCGTTGGTGTTATCATGTTCCGGAAAAATTTCCTGGGGCTGTTTGATTTTAGTGCCGGCTGGCAGGTATTCAGAGATAAACTTCCTTTCTTTTTATTTGTGATACTGGCCACTTCATTAACCATTGCTTCATTTGTGAAAAAACTTTCCCTTATTCCAACACTTGGGCTCGCGAGTTGTTTTTACCTGATGACAGAACTGGGTTATACTAACTGGATGCGTTTCCTGATTTGGTTAGTGATCGGGCTTGCCATTTTTTTCCTGTATAGCAGGCATCATAGTAAACTCGGGCTACAGGATACCATTTGAGATCAAGGTTGCCAACCTTGAATCCAGGTGCTGTCAACTTACCAACAAACTTATTGAAGGTTGGCAACCTTGCGACAATTTGAAATGTTGGGTCTCCAGGGCGGCAACTCATTGCTGACACCTGGTGCTTATCTTTGCGCTATGAAATACGAGTTAGGTGATAAAGTGCTGGTGTTGCATTCCAATGAAGAAGGTGAAGTGGTTGATATCATCAATGATAAAATGGTATTAATAGATGTAGATGGCGTGCGGTTCCCGGTATATATGGACCAGATTGACTTTCCATACTTTAAAAGATTTTCGGAAAAGAAAATTGTCGAAAGAAAAAAAGAAAAAATTTATATTGATGAAATAAAAAAAGAAAAAGCATCTTCAAAATATAAAGTGGGCGAAGGGGTTTGGATTTCCTTTCTGCCCGTATTTGATAAAGATGTTTTTGATGATGATATCGTTGAAAGCTTTAAACTCTATCTTATTAACCAAACGGATGAACTCTACAATTTTACGTACCGGATTGAGTATTCCGGCTCGGCGGATTTTGAGCTGAAGAACCAGTTATTTCCCCTATCCGATTTCTATCTTCATGATGTACCATTTGAAGCAATGAATGATGCACCGAAGTTCACATTTGATTTTTCCCTGGAGAATCTGAATAAGAAGAAGGCAGGCAATTTTGAAACTTTTTTAAAAATAAAAGCAAAGCAATTGTTTCAAAAAATTGAGGAGATGAGGATGAAAAATGAACCCACTTTTTCATTTGTACTTTTTGAAAAATATCCTGATAAAATAGAAGACATTATACCCGAATATACCAATACGCATGGCTTGCTGTATGATGCTTCGATAGCAAAACAAAACCTGGAACCGGCAAGATCAGTAATTGACCTGCACATTGAAAAATTATCATCGGACTGGAAGCGGCTGAGCAATTTTGAAATGCTGACATTACAATTAAATTCGTTTGAAAAATATTTTAACCTGGCTATTGCACACCGGCAACCAAATTTAATTGTGATACATGGTATCGGAACGGGGAAATTAAGAGAAGAAATACACGAAATTTTAAAACATAAAAATGAAGTAAAAAGTTTCGTGAATCAATACCATCATAATTTTGGATACGGCGCTACAGAAATCTTTTTTCAATATTAGCCATCCAATAGAAATGTCGGCACTAAGCCCTGCACCATCAATTCACCTTTCACTATTCACCATTCACCATTCCCAATTCACCTACCTTTGCCTCACTGCAAACCGGGTTATCGCTTTTGTTAATTCAGAAGAGGAAAGTCCGGACAGCGAAGAGCAACACACCGGTTAATCGCCGGTCCCGATTTTAATCGGGGAGAAAGTGCCACAGAAAATAACCGTTCCTTATTCCTCTCCTTTGGAGAGGCAAGGTGAGGATCAAGGGTGAAAACGTAAGGTAAGAGCTTACGGGAATTATTGGTAACAATAGTTTTGGGTAAACCTTGTGTGCTGCAATGCCACGTATATCCCGGTTTGTTTTGCAG
>JBDTOV010000310.1:0-4955 GCA_039933035.1 Ginsengibacter sp.
TTGAGCAACTGGTAAATTATGGTGCCTTATAGTTAAAAAAACCTGCTTGTTTACGGGCAGGTTTTTTAAATGATGTAATAAATAAAAATATAGACGGGTATGCAATTTCCATAGCCAAATTTACCAAAAGTTATTTACTCAAATGCATGCTCCTCTCTTTATACAACTGCCTGAAGTATGGGTCACGCAAGTCTTTTATAAAGCGAATAGATTCGCCGGTGCTTTTCATCTCAGGTCCTAATTCTTTATTTACATTGGGAAATTTATTGAAAGAAAAAACAGGTTCTTTAATAGCAAAACCAGTAAGCTTTTTTTCAAAAGTAAAATCTTTCAATTTTGCGGCGCCAAGCATTATTTTGGTTGCTATGTTCAAATAAGGAATCTGGTAAGCCTTGGCAATAAACGGCGTAGTGCGCGATGCCCGTGGGTTTGCTTCAATAACAAATACGTCACCGTTTTTGATTGCAAACTGAATATTGATTAATCCTTTAATGTGTAAGGCACGGGCGATTTTTTCGGCATATTCCTCCATGGTATGAACGATCAAAGGAGAGAGATTAAATTCCGGCAATACCGCATTGCTATCACCGCTATGAATACCTGCCGGCTCAATATGTTCCATTACGCCCATGACATGAAAATCTTCTCCATCAAAAATGGCATCTATTTCAGCTTCCTGGCAGCGATCTAAAAAATGGTCAATTAAAATTTTATTGTTGGGTAAATGCTTTAATAAACTAAGAACACCTTTCTCAAGTTCCTCATCATTTAAAACAATGCGCATACGTTGACCACCCAATACATAACTAGGTCTCACCAAAACAGGGTATCCAACTTTTTTGGCCACTTCAATGGCATCATCGGTATTGAAGGCAGTTCCATAATTTGGATATGGAATTTCAAGTAACTTCAGCATATCACTAAACCGACCTCGATCCTCAGCAATATCCATGTTATCGAAGGATGTGCCAATAATTTTTATGCCCTTTTCATCGAGCCTTTTTGCAAGTTTCAGCGCAGTTTGGCCACCAAGCTGAACAATAACGCCTTCGGGATTCTCCAGCTCGATAATATCCCAGATGTGCTCCCAAAAAACTGGTTCAAAGTATAGTTTGTCTGCGATATCAAAATCAGTAGAAACTGTTTCAGGATTGCAATTGATCATGATGGCTTCGTAACCACATTCTTTTATGGCGAGCAGGCCATGGACACAGCAATAATCAAATTCAATTCCCTGCCCAATTCGGTTGGGACCACTGCCCAATACAATTATTTTCTTTTTAGAAGATGGGATTGATTCGTTGTGAATAATATTAGCGTTCATTACATGATTTAAGTGCGATGCGGTTAAGCTTAATTCTTTTCATCAATCGCAATTATACAATATTTTTAAGGATGAATACATATCATTCAAAGGTACTATAGAAATAAGGCGTCTTTGCTTCAAACTCGGCGCTACAGGTATCCACCATTTTATATACCCTCGTTATCCCAAACTCCTTTCTTTTTTCATAAATATCTTCATCCGTACTGCCATCTTTCATGATCCTTGCAATTTGTTCATCGCCAAAACCCAACTGTTTGGCTTTCTTTAAAAGCCCTGGTGAAATGGTTTCGAGATTTTCTTTTAAAAGCTCCTTTTCACAATTACATATTTTTTGTACCTGGTAAATGAACCACCGGTCAATACCTGTAGATTCACATATACGCCGTACACTTACGCCAATCATGAGTGCATCTTTAATTCTGAAAAGGCGATCCCATTTGGGAACTTTAAGATACTCAATCACCTCTTCCGCATACATCAGGCTCTTTCCATAATACCCCAATCCCACTGCTTCATTCTCCAGGCTCTGACAGGCTTTTTGAATGGCTTCCGCAAAACTTCTTCCTATAGCCATTACTTCACCAACAGATTTCATTTGAAGTCCCAAAGTATCATCAGCGCCTTTAAATTTATCAAAGTTCCACCGGGGAATTTTTACAATTACATAATCCAACGCAGGTTCAAAATATGCCGATGTCGTTTGGGTAATTTGATTTTTTAATTCATCCAGGGTAAATCCAATGGCGAGCTTCGCCGCAATTTTTGCGATGGGATACCCCGTTGCTTTACTCGCTAAGGCAGATGACCTGCTCACCCTGGGATTTATTTCAATGGCGATGATTTCTTCTGTTTGAGGATTCAGCGCAAACTGTACATTGCAACCGCCCGCAAAATTTCCAAGATCGCGCATCATAGCAATTGCGGTATTCCTCATTAGCTGGTACGCGGTATCACTCAAAGTCATTGCGGGAGCCACCGTAATGGAATCACCGGTGTGAATTCCCATTGGGTCAAAGTTTTCTACAGCGCAAATAATAACAACATTGTCATTGTCATCGCGAAGCAATTCCAGTTCAAATTCTTTCCACCCCAGTAATGCTTTTTCAACCAATACTTCATGCATCGGGGAAGCGGTAAGGCCGCGGTTCAACGCTTCATCCAGTTCATCTTTGGAATGTACAAAACTTCCTCCCGTACCTCCCAATGTAAACGAAGGCCGGATTACTAATGGAAAACCAATTTCCTGCGCAAATTCTTTTCCTTCTAAAAATGAATTGGCCGTTTTTGCTGTAGCTACCGGGATGCCCATTTCAATCATCCATTGCCTGAATTTTTCCCTGTCTTCAGCTTTGTCGATTGCCTTTATGTCTACTCCAATCAGCCGTATATTATGCTTTTGCCAAATCCCTAATTCATCGCCCTCTTTACAAAGATTCAGGGCAGTTTGTCCACCCATGGTGGGCAATACGGCGTCAATATTATTTTCTTCCAGTATTTGTTCTATACTTTCAACAGTAAGTGGCAGCAAGTAAACTCTGTCGGCCATCATGGGGTCTGTCATAATAGTAGCCGGATTGCTGTTGATGAGTATTACCTCAATTCCTTCTTCACGAAGACTCCGGGCAGCCTGGCTTCCTGCATAATCAAATTCGCAAGCCTGTCCTATAATAATGGGGCCTGAACCTATAATTAAAACCGATTGAATGGATTTGTCGCGGGGCATGAAATAAAAAAATGTGTGGCCGCCAAAAATAAATGGAAATGTTGAAACAAAGCGTAATAAATTTTTGCCTTCTTGCTATTAGCTGTAAGGTTAGATTTTTTAGGTTAAAAAAAGCAGGCTGTACTCAGCCTGCTTTAATAAGTTAATAAAATGCTATTTATTAAAGAAGGTAGCGCTGATCGGACCCATACAATTCCCGAAACATCCTTTTTACAATATATAATTTATCAATCCATTCATTTTCTTCTTTTATTTTTATTTCATCTATAAAATGTTCAACTTTTTCCACAGTTTCCTCAGCATCGTCCAGCAATTCATTGGTCCTGTCTTTTAAATACGAGAAAAATTCGTCTTTTTCCTCCTTAGGCAAATTGTAAAATTTTAATAGAGCGACACCGACTGCGGCCCCAAGAATAATCGCTGCAATTGTCTTTGATTTAGCCATGGTTATAATTTTAAATTTTTTAGTTGTTAGATTTGTAATTATATGAAAAGGATTTTTCTTCGAAAGGATGTATTACATAAACCGTTCCTGTTTTTTTTACTTTTGCTCTTTTATAGCTGTTCCCAGGGGCAGGTTTTTCCAGCCAAATACTACCCTAAAGGATATTTCATTTACCCGGTAGATGCCAGGATCGGGATCGCTGCCAATTTCGGAGAATTGAGGCCAAATCACTATCATATGGGACTTGATTGCCGCACCGACCAGGTTCAAAACAGGCCTGTAGAGGCTGCCGCAGACGGATATGTGGCTCATGTGCGAATAGAACCGTTTGGGTTTGGAAAAGCAATTTATATAAATCATCCTAACGGGCTTACCACTTTATATGGCCACCTGAATGATTTTTACCCGGCTCTTGAAAAATACGTACGCGAACAACAATACAAATTACATTCATGGCAGGTTTTCCTGGAGATTCCTGAAGGCATGTTCCCGGTAAAACAAGGCCAGTTCATTGCATTTAGCGGGAACGCAGGTGGCTCGCAGGGGCCACATTGCCATTTTGAGATAAGAGATACCAAAACTGATAAAGTCTTGAATACGCTTCTTTTTGGAATGCCAATCGCTGATAAGGTACCGCCTTCGATTGTGCGTTTAGCCATGTACGATAGATGGATAAGTACTTACAGCCAATCGCCGAAATTATTCAGCCTGAAGAAAATAACGGGGGGCTACACAACAGTTGAACCGGTTATTACTGTGCATACAGATAAAATAAGTTTTGGCATTTCAGCCAACGATAAAGTAACCGGGTCTGCAAACCCAAACGGTATTTATGAAGCCATATTATATTTTGATGAACGGGCCGTTGTGGGATTTCAAATAGATAGTATTTCTTATGATGAAACGAGGTACGTAAATGCCCACATAGACTATAAAACAAGGGCAGCGGGAGGCCCTTTTATTGAGCATCTCTCCAGGTTGCCGGGGTACCCGGAGGGAGTGTATAAAGATTTTAGTGGGGACGGGGTAATAGAGCTAACGGATGATAACATACACCTGGTAAAAATAGTAGTTAAAGACGCTTATGGAAACACTTCCCTTCTTGATTTTAAAGTTAAAAAAGGAATTATTAAAGAACGGCGATCGCAAAAAGATTCGGGATCGTATTTTGATGCACAGGAATTTCATCCCGGCTTTGTAAATATTTTTGAAAGTGACAATCTGCAGTTGATTGTAAATCCTGCCGCCCTTTATGATTCATTTTCTTTTATTCATTCACAAAAAATGGTAGCTTCTCCCGACTCATATTCAGAGATACATTCATTGGAATCGGGGCTTGTGCCCGTGCATGATTATTTCACTGTGAGAATAAAAGCCGATAAACCAGTGCCTATTGATCTTCGGGATAAAATGCTTATAAAAAGATCATGGGGCGGTAAAACTGAAGTGGTGAAAGCGAC
>JBDTOV010000311.1:0-4852 GCA_039933035.1 Ginsengibacter sp.
GTTACAGGGAACCCGGCTTATGATCCGAATTTAAAAATGCAGGGAAATGCAAATCCAACTGATCTGCTTGGAATTACTACCAGTGTGCATTGGAAAAATCTAACCTTTAGCGCTACGGCGGATTACAGGGGAGGCTATAAAGTGTTTAATCAGGTGGGCGAAACCATGACTTTTACCGGTATCAGCACGGTTACCACCGGCACGGGGCGCCAGCGTTTTGTATTTCCTAATTCTGTTATTGACGAAGGAGGTGGTAAATATGTTAAGAATACTAACGTAACTACTGATGACGCCGGTTATAATTTTTGGGGCGGCACCTATTTGAATGTCGGATCCAATTATATTACAAGCGGGGCTTTCTGGAAGTTGAGAGAAGTAGTTGTAAAATATGATTTTCCCAAAAAATGGTATGCCGGCTCGAAAGTTTTCCAGGAAATAAGTTTCGCCTTATCCGGCAGAAACCTGGTCATGCTGAGGCCAAAGACGAATATCTGGACGGACCCGGAATTTAGTGATGATACCAGTAACGCAGTAGGAACAAATACAGTGAATCAAATTCCGCCAACGAGGATTTTCAGTGCTACTTTATCGGTAAGGTTTTAATAATTGTCGAATTCAAAAACTTATGATATGCATAAAAAAATAAATATAGTTTGGGCATCCATTCTCACCACCGTGATTCTATTCATGAGTTCCTGCACAAAAACAGATTTTGATATTAACAGCCCGAATCCGAATCAGCCATCTTCTGTAACTCCGAACTTTGTATTGTCGGCCGCCTTATCTTCATCCGCGACCATCATGCTTGGAGGTGATGCGAACTTCCTCAATGGCTGGATGGGCTATTGGGCAACCTATGGCGAACAATCTCCGGCTGTGCTTTCTTATAATATCACCAGTGATTCTTACCCTGAAAATTGGGATGATAGTTATGTTACCTTAGAAAATTATAAGTTTATTGAAGATGAGTCTTCGGATGCTGATAAGGCCTATTTCCTCGCAATAGCAAAAATTATGAAGGTTTTTCATTTTCAGCGCTTAGTCGATTTATATAATAATATACCCTACCAGGACGCTTTAATTGCGGCCAACAGTTTTCCAACTTTTGACAAGGCGGAAACTATTTATCCGGACCTTATTCTTAAACTTGACTCCGCCGTGCAGATCATTAAAGCTGCCAATGTTTTAACGGTAGAAGACCCGGGCACAAGCGACGTGATGTTTGGTGGAAACATGGACGAATGGGTAAAATTGGCCAATACCCTCAAATTAAAAATTCTAATGCGGCAAACCGAAACATCTGGCGGCTCCGCCTATATACAAAGCAATTTGGCCGGGTTGACCACAGTTGATTTTTTAGGTACAGGAGAAGACGCTGGTATAAATCCAGGGTATTCGAACGCTTCGGTGGCACAACAAAGTCCTTTGTGGCGTAGTGTGGGTTATAACACTGACGGATCGCCAAATGGCGGTCATTTTTACAACAGGGCAAACAGTTACGCGGCGAATTTTTATAAGAACACCAATGATACGGAAAGAATTAAAAGGTTTTATGACAATAACAGGGCGGGAATTATACAGGGACGTGCTTTTGGAAGCAGTGATGTGGGGCAGGGCAATGATGTCATATCAGGTTTTGGCCCCGGAGTACTAACGGCTTCTACAATGGATGCCATGATACTTCCCGCATTTGAAAGCCTGTTTATACAAGCCGAAGCTGCACAGAGAGGATATATTCCCGGTGACGCTTCTTCTTTATTTAAGCAAGCAGTTACCGAATCCTTCCGGTTGTTGGGTGTGCCCGATTATGAAAATAAAGCCATGTCTTTTTATTCCCAGTCCAACAACAAGGTAAATATTGATTTGTCCCCGGATAAAATCAACACAATCATCCTGCAAAAATGGGCAGCGCTGAACGCTTACGATCCACTGGAATCCTATAGTGACTGGAGAAGATTAAGCATACCTGCTGACCTCCCGGTTTCCGTCTATCCCGGCACTACGGCCACTCATATTCCTTTCAGGCTTTTGTACCCCACCAGCGAGTATGCCTACAACGCGGCGAATGTAAATGACCAGGGAAATATAAATCAATTTACTTCGAAGATATTCTGGATGCCTTAAAACAAAAAAAATTAATACGGTATGAAAAAAATATCACTCGTTTCCCTCGCCTTACTCTTTCTTTTATTACCTGCCTGTTTAAAAGATAAAACGGCTGTTGACTTTAGCACAGTGGGTACTATTATTGAAATCTTGCCGGTAAATGGAGGAGGGTTGGAAAATTTCGGCAGCGCAGAATTGAATTTCGATGCTACGGAATCCATAGATAGTGCGGCTATTGTTTTGAATATTGCTTCCCCTGAGCCGTTGAATACGGATTTGACTATTAGCGTGGAAGTAAATGATAATTTACGGAGTACTTACAATTCAGCTAATCCTGATCAATATGATGCATTCCCTGATTCAACTTTTTCTTTTCCGGTTATGTCCGGCACGATTGCCTCCGGCCATCGGTTAGATACCCTCCAGGTGTATTTTTATCCTTCAAAAATAGATACGACAAAAAGTTATATGTTACCCATGAGTATCAAAGACGCCCAGGGAAAAACGATCAGCGGTAATTTTGGTGCCATTTATTTTCATATAAAAGCCAGGTGATGGTTTAATAATAAGAGTGAATATGAAGAATATTTTATTGGGAACCTGTACTGCAATATGGGTATTCGTAAATGGAGCATCTGCTCAAAATACAACGGTTAATGGCGCTAAGCAATATCAAACTATTCATGGTCTTGGGGTAAATATCAATCCTCAATCCTGGAATGTCAATCCGGAAGCAGTTAAGAAAGTCATTGATAGCCTGGTTACCGGTTTGGGATGTACGAGCTTCCGGCTCATGTTTGATGATTGCGATTGGGAAGCCAGGAATGATAATGATGATCCCGATGCATATAACTGGACCTACTATGATTCAATCTATAGTGCCCCCCGGTTTACCTGTGTTTGGAATACGGTAGAATATTTAAACAGCAGGGGCATCACAGACATTACGCTGAGCCCGGATGGTGCTGCTCCCGTTTGGATGGCTGGCGCTGCAAAAGATTGGATGGTTGGCACAAAACTGAATAAAGGATCGGAGGCAGAATATGCGGAGATGATGTCTTCGATGGTGTATTATGGAATAAAACGAAGGAGTCCATCCATCCATTTCGGCATGCTTTCGCCCATAAATGAAACAACATGTGGCGGGGGTGAAGGTGTGGAAATGACACCCAATCAACTGGGGATTGTTTTTAGTAAAATAGCTACCCATTTAATAAACGATACTATTACTGTGGTTACCCTGATCGGCCCTGACGATTGCGGGGGTTGGCCCTCGAATGTGCATGCGATGATAACAAACAGTGTTACCATGTCAAAACTCAAATACTTTGGTGGCCATTCCTACGGAAATAGTACCTCGGTAAGCCAGGGCCTGGTAGACTCCGTTAAGAACTCTTCATATCCGGATAGGGGAGTAATTATGACAGAAGCAAATACCCCTTGTTATGGATGCGATGGCGGAACGTACAGCAAAGATTATGGGTTCAATTTTTATGCAGGCCCGGCTTATAAAGATATCCTTCAGCACCTGAATGTTGGTGTAAATGGAATTCAGATCTGGGAAGGTTATGATAGCAGGTATCACCATCCTAACCGTTCACTGACCTGGAGCATGTGGGGTATATTTGCAGTCAATGACACTTTACATCCTGATGTGTATACCCCCAGGGCTCATTACTATACATTTAAACAGCTTTTCAATTTTGTAAAGCCGGGATATCAAAGGATCGATATTTCAACCACACTCACAAACATGACGGTTTCGTCATTCTATAACCCGTTAAAGGGAACTTTTGTTATAACCGGAAAGAATGACAGTAGCAGCGCCCGGGCATTTGATGGCATTTTAAAAAATCTTCCAAAAGTTTCAGTGCTGAAGTATTATTATACGGATGCTTCACATAACTTTTCGCAGGGTTCCAATATAACGGTTACCAATAAACGCTTCACGAAATTGCTTCCGGCCTTCTGTGTCTTTACCCTGGTAAGCGAGTAATATGGTTGAAAATGAGCTATTGAATATAAAGAATTCAAAAAATGGTAAGGACATACCCGGCGAAAATTTTGAGTCAAAAGTAAAAATAAACATCAGTTCAAAGATAATTGCGGGTGAGGCTTTAAAGTTGTTAGCTACCAATCCGGAATTTCTTGAAAATACGAATTAGGGTACTGATTGGTTAGTATAGAGTAAATATTAAGTTGAATTGAAAAGTAATTTTGTCTACAATAAAGGTTATTTAAAACATCTTTATTCAATCCTATGTCGTGGTTTATTTTTGTTAAGTAAATTAAAAACGGCTTTGGAATCTTAAATTAAAAATGAGTTGAGAAAATTAATCTGATAATACAATCTAAGTATGGTAAATGAAATGGAGATGGAGTCGTTCTTTAAAAATGATTTTAAAAAACACATGTATGCAGCAGCTATTTGCGATATCCTGGATGAGCTCGGCTATCGTAACCAGGCCATGCATCAACGGCTGAGACCGCTATTACCTGATATGCGAAACTGCGGATTTGTGGGCAGGGCAAGAACCATGCTATGGCAGGAAGTCGATTATATTGATGAAGAAAATCCTTACAAGCTGGAGATAGAAGTAATGGATTCGCTCAATAAAAATGATGTAGTCATTCATTCAACAGACGTTAATGGCACCAATGCACCGTGGGGAGAGTTAATGTCTACCATTGCAAAAAGAAAAGGAGTAGTGGGTTGTGTTTGTGATAGCCAGGTAAGGGATTGTAT
>JBDTOV010000312.1:0-4842 GCA_039933035.1 Ginsengibacter sp.
ATCTTCAGAAGTGGTTTTCCAAAGATGCTTACTTTTTTTTATAGTCGCATGTCACTTTTTGATGCGGCGGGAAGTAGAAGACAATGAAGAGAAGGAACTGGAAATTTTTCTGCAACTTTCTTTACACAGGGCTGTAAGCCTTTTTAAGATACTGGAGCACTCCACCCAGAAAAGAATTATCAAAAATCTTTCCCCGCATAAAAGCGCCGAGTTATTAAATGAAATGCAGCCCGATGACCGCACCGCTTTTTTAGAAGATCTCCCCAACGAAGTTGTAAGAGAATTGGTAAAAACGCTGGAACCGGAAGAACGAAAAATTACGCTCTCACTTCTTGGCTATCCCGATAATAGTGTAGGCCGACTGATGACGCCGGATTATATTTTGTGCACGAATACAATACCGTTGCAGAAGTACTGAATATAATAAGGAGTGTAGGGAAAGATACAGAAACCATCGATGTAATATATGTTATAAATAAGCACGGCGAATTGCTTGATGACATAAGGATAAGAGAATTTTTATTGGCTCCGCCAGACAAGAAGGTGAGCGATATGATGGATGGCAGATATATCGAGTTGAACGTAAATGATGACCAGGAAAAAGCCAACGAGGTTTTTAAGATGAATAACCGGGTAGCCCTTCCCGTTGTGGACGATTATAATGTACTGCTTGGCATCGTTACGATCGATGATGTACTGTGGGTGACCAACGAAGAATTTAGTGAAGACATACAAAAAATAGGTGGCGCCGAAGCCCTTGACCAGCCTTACCTTGAAACACCTTTCCTGGGCCTGGTGAAAAAAAGAGTGGCTGGCTTATTATACTTTTTTTAGGCGAAATGCTTACTGCTACGGCTATGGCTTATTACAATGATGAACTGGCAAAGGTGATAGTACTCACTAATTTTATTCCCCTTATTATGAGCAGTGGTGGTAATAGTGGCTCGCAGGCATCTACATTAATCATCCAGGCAATGGCGCTGGGAGAAGTTGAAATTGCAGATTGGTGGCGGGTTATGCTCCGTGAAATTCTTTCAGGCCTTATGTTGGGATTAATATTGGGATGTATTGGGTTTATGAGAATATTTGTTTGGCATACACTTATGAACCATGGTGTAATGACTGATATTTATGGCATTGACTGGTTCCTTATAGCTCTTGCAGTAAGCTTCTCACTTGTGGGTGTAGTACTTTGGGGATCGCTTACAGGAAGCATGTTGCCCATACTATTAAAAAAATTAGGAGCCGATCCGGCATCATCATCTGCCCCTTTCGTTGCCACGTTAGTAGATGTTACTGGGCTGATTATATTTTTTAATGTGGCATTATATTTCTTAAAAGGACACGGCTTATAATTGAAAATTGATACCTTAAACCTTAAACCTTACTCCTTCTTCCCTATACCCTATACCCTATACCTCCTACCTCCTACCTGCTTCTCAATTCT
Source organism: Ginsengibacter sp. (assembly GCA_039933035.1). Classification (GTDB taxonomy): domain Bacteria; phylum Bacteroidota; class Bacteroidia; order Chitinophagales; family Chitinophagaceae; genus Ginsengibacter. The sequence goes on from JBDTOV010000312.1 coordinate 1,448, forward strand.
TTATCCCCAACTCCTGCAGCACTTCTCTTTTTCGTCTTCTCGAAATTTCAACGTGAGAGCCATCCTTCATAACAATATTGCTGGTTGGTGAAACATAACCTGAAACAAATGCAGCATTGATCAAATGTGATTTGTGTATCCGTTTAAAGTTATGAGGAATTAATATTTCCTCATATTCCTTAATAGTTTTTGAGGTAATAATCGGGTTATGATTTACTATGTAAAACTTTGTATAGTTGCTCATACCTTCGCAACGTATAATATCCTGTGGCAAAAAAAACCGCAGCCCGTCAACCGTAGGCAAAGCCAGTTTATGAAAAGTTTTGTTTTGTTGCTGCAGATTAGCCAACAGATTTTTTACTGCAGAATCTTTATTTTGATTTAAAACTTTTTTTTGAATAAACCTGTTGTAAGTCTCTTTTAATTCATCGGCATCAATTGGTTTTAACAAATAATCCAATGCGCTGAATTTGATGGCTTGAATGGCATATTTATCATAAGCGGTTGTGAACACGATATCAAATGAAATTTCAGGAAGTGACTTTAGAAATTCAAAGCCATTTTGATATGGCATTTCTATATCAAGGAAAACAATGTCGGGCTGACAGGAAGTTATAATTTCCAATGCGAGGGCAGGATTGGTAAATGATGTAACAGATGTTATTTCCGGAATGTGCCTTTCAATCATTAATGTAAGAACGTTAACAGCTACCTGTTCATCATCAATGATTAGCGCTTTGACCATAAAGCAAAAATAGGAAAGATTGGCTTTTTATATTAAAGGCCATCATCCTGGTATTGTAATGGAAGTTGTATCAATACTTTTGTACCCTGCACATCGCCGTCAATATTTGTTACATCATATATTTCAATCAAAATTTCGCTTTGAAACTGCTGCTTTAGTATGTCAATTTTATCCCTTATTAATTGCATTCCTTTTGAATGATGTTTTATTTCTACTGATTTCATTTTCCTGATTTCTGCCGCTCTTTTACGGCCGATTCCATTGTCAGTAACCACGCATATCACAGAGTCCTCATTCTTTAGCTGAAAGCTCACATCAATTTTCCTATCTCCTTCTTTGTGCATTAAGCCATGCCAGATTGCATTTTCAACAAATGGCTGTATCATTAAGTTTGGAATTTTTATTTCGTCGCCGTCCAGTTCTTCATCAACATGTATTTTATATAAAAACGAATTTCCAAACCTGGTTTTTTCCAATGATAAATATAGTTCCAGCATATTAATTTCTTCTTCAAGGCTTATGAAATTGTTTTCAGAATATTGAAGTACCAGCCTTATCAATTTTGAAAATTGTGAAAGGTATTTGTTGGCATTATCTACTTCTCCCGTAAGAATAAATTGTTGTATAGAGTTAAGGCAATTAAAAATAAAATGGGGATTCATCTGGCTGCGCAGCGCAGTTAATTTTTCTTCAGCAAGCCTGTTGCGAGCCTGCAATAATTCAAGTTGATTCTTATGAAGATTTTCTTCAGTTCTCAATTTTACAATACGCTCCGCACAATGAGAAGCAATGGTGGTAAGTATCTTTAAATGTCTTTTTGAATAAAAATCCTTTTGCCCGCTTTCAGAATCAATTACACCCAGTACCACGTTGTCATAAATAACCGGAACTGCAATTTCAGAAGCACGTTGCTTATCATCTTTGATATATCTTGTATCTTTTGTCACATCAGGAATAATTTCAGGCATGCCGGTAGCTGCCACGGCTCCCACTATTCCTTTGCCTATTGGTATTTCAATGGGGCTGATAATTTTTCCATTTTGCCCTTTTTTAAGATTATCAGTTTTACTTTTAGGCCCCCATGCAGCTTTCTGTATAAGAATTCCCTTATTATCATCTTTCAAATAAATCACACAATCTTCAAAATTCAATTTCGATATACATTGCCTGGCAACGTCCCACAAAAGATCGTCAACAGTTTCACGTGTACTCATTGACGTTGTGAAGTAATTAGTTACCTGCTCCACCTCCAACTGGTATTGCAGGTTTTCTGAAATCAGCTTTTGTGTTCTTATTTTTTCATCATGCTTTTTCTGAATATTTTTTTTCCATTTTTTTTGAATAAGATAAATAGCAACCAAACCTAATAAACTAACTGAAAGAATAAACCACCATTTTAGCCAGAATGGTTTATCTATTTTAAATCTAAAGTTTAATGCTTTTACACTACTATTCCATACTGAAGCTTTTACCTGGAACGAATAGGCTCCGGGTGTAAGATTCCGGTAAGTGGCAATTTCTTTATTACTCCATTCGGTCCAGGAAGTATCGGGAGCACCGATTAACCGGTATGAATAATTTATTTTCCCGGCATCGGACAGGCATATCGCCTTAAATTTAAAGTCAATCCCATTTAAAAAGTAAGGCAAATCAGCGGATATAACAGAAGCCCCTGTTGCATAAGAAGTTATTTTTTTTGAAGTATCTGCCAGGGAAACAGATGAAAAATGAAAGAGCAATTTTTTATCCGGCTCAATATTGCCGGCATAAAAAGAAGTTAGCCCGGCCGATGTAGCCACCCATATAGTATCGCTGTTGTCACAAAAAAACTGTAAGGCCTGGTAATTGGAAGATAAAAATCCATCAGCAGATGTGTAATTTTTGATGCTTACATTCTCATTTGTTTTTCTTATTAAACTAATACCAGAATAGCTTCCGGCCCACACATTATTTTCCTTGTCAAATACGATCCTTAAATAGACATTTGACTGCAAACCATCTTTTGTAGAAAATATTTTTCTTGCTCTAAGCAGTTTATCTGCGTCAAAAAAACATTGCCATATACCATCTCCCCGCGTTGAAACCCAAACGTCACCATTGCTATCCTTTTTTATATCGGTTATCGAAAGATTTACTTCGCCATTCACGCTGTACTTAAGTAGCGAATCTTTCAAAAGGTGAAATATTCCTTTTTGGCCGCCCAGCCACAAAGAGCCGTCGGGGCCTTCTACACACTGCCTGAATGTTTCCTCATTATCTCCCTCATTATGCAGGAAATTTTTAAAATGAAATTTTTTATCCGAAGCATCGAAGCTAATGCGTGAAAAACCGCCATCGCCTCCCGTATAAATATTCGAATGCCCGTCTTCATAAAAAAAATAATTACTGTTTGAGGCGAGCCCGTTGCTTTTTGTGAAACGAAATGTATCCCTATTCTTAATTACCGAAACTCCCTGGTAACCTGTGCCAAGCCAAAGCCAGCCGCGGCTGTCTTCATACATATCTTTTACTTCCGCATCGGGCACAATATGCCCCGTACCAAAAATATTTTTTAGAACCGTTTCTTCACGCCTGTAAACTTTCCCGCGATTACCACCAAAAAGCATTTGGTTATCCTTACGCCTGCATATACTAAAAAGTTCAGGCACTG
>JBDTOV010000313.1:0-4795 GCA_039933035.1 Ginsengibacter sp.
TATAGAAACATTATTGTCGGCTTTAAATTGGCGCACTATGAAGGCTGGGACTGGGCACCCGCAGATAAGGCTGTAGAAGCGGGTAACCTGGCGGGTGGTATCCCGGTAATGGTAGACTTTGGCGGAAGTAAACCCCCTCTTTCAATTGAGGAATTGTTTCTAAATCATCTTCGCCCGGGAGATATCTTCACGCACTGTTTTGCACAGTTGAATAGCAGGGAGTTTATTCTAGATACCACAACCAATAAAGTAAAACCCTTTGTTTGGGAAGCAAGAAAAAAAGGAATTATTTTCGACGTGGGATATGGCGGAATAAGCTTTGCGTATTCACAGGCAATACCAGCTTTAAAGGATGGATTCTATCCCAATTCTATTAGCACTGATTTACATGTAGGCAGTATGAATGCCGCTATGAAAGATATGCTTACCACCATGTCTAAATTTTTGGCAATGGGTATGGATCTGAAAAGTGTTATTACGGCAAGTACATGGACCCCTGCTAAAGAAATCAATCACGAAGAACTGGGAAATCTATCAGTTGGATCTGGTGCAGATGTTGCGATATTAAATACCAGGAAAGGAAAATTCGGACTTTTTGATTATACCGGGTATAAGTTGGAGACAGATAAAAAACTCGAATGTGAAATGACCATCCGGGATGGTAGAATTGTTTACGATTTGAACGGTATTGCCAACCCGGTAAATCCTCCCACTCTTCCCGCACTGGTTAAAAGAAATGTAAATGAAAACTTTTCCGACTGGTATACTAGTATAGAATCGAAGAATGGTTTGAAACTTACCCCCAATAGAAGTATCAATCAACAGGAATTTTTCCGGCAATATCGTAGGGACAGCATTTGGTGGACTGAAGCATTTACTTTTTTGAAAACAAAGGATCTTGCTAACATGGCACCCGGCGTTTACGTTATTGACTCAGGAAATGTTACGGCCACTATCTCGGAAGCACCTGCAAAAAAAATGGACGAAGTTAAATGGGAAGCCCATCGAAATTTCAATGACATTCAGTATATCATAAAAGGGAAAGCGCTAATGGGTGTTGCTCCAAGCGCTGATCCGAGAGGGGTTCTTATTGTTCCCTATACGAATACAGCAGATAATGAGAATTTTACTAATGATGGCGGCGAATATTATGATGCGGATCCGGGCACTTTCTTTATTTTTTCTCCACAGGAAATGCATAGGCCTGCCATTAAAGTTGATGGCTATGACGTAATAAAAAAGATTGTAATCAAAGTGCGGGTTCCGTGAAGTTAAACCAATCAACACATTTGTAAAGTATACTAATTCCAATTCAATGGGTGCATTTCAAATTGTCGCTTTGGGTTCAAGGTTGCCAACCTTGGGGATAGGTGCTTTCAACCTACCAACAAACATATTGAAGGTTGGCAACCTTGCGGCAATTTGAAATGCACCCAACTACTGCATCATAATATCTTTTTTAAAAAATTATTTTATCAAATCGGTATAATGAAACTTAATAAGGCTGTTTTTTTATTGCTCCTGTTATCTTTTTTCTATGCAGGAGATCTTTATGCGCAAACAATTCCCAGGGACGAATTAATTTTCCTTACTTCAGAATGGAAGGGAGAAAGATTTGCCGATGGCCGTCCTAAAATCCCTGGCGATTTATTAGTGAGAGCGGGAAACATTGGCATTGATGATGCCTGGACCGTATTAAAAAATTTAGGCTACACCAACCAATTTGAAGCGGGATGGAAAATGGTGAACGACACCATTCCAGTTATTGGCCGTGCCCTCACCGCTATGTTCATGCCTTCAAGACCCGATGTTGAAAAAAGTATCAAGGACCGCGGATTGCTGCAAGGCAGAAAAGGTAATACCAATTCCTGGCCGATTGATGCACTCACGAAGGGAGACGTTTATGTGGCGGATGGTTTTGGGAAAATTGAAGGGGGTACATTGATCGGAAGTACATTGGGAAATTCAATTTATAGTAAAACAGGTAATGGAGTTGTTTTTGATGCATCTGCACGTGACGTACAAGGCTTGTCAGAAATTAAAGGGTTTAATGCTTTTGTACGTGACTTCAATCCTTCCTTTCTTGAAGAAGAAGTTTTAATGGGACTTAATACACCCATTCGGATAGGACATGCTATTGTATTACCCGGCGATTTAGTTCTTGCCGATAGAGAAGGGGTCCTTTTTATTCCGGCACAATTGGCGGAACAGGTTATCAGCACTGCGGAGTTTGTTACACTAAAAGATAAATTCGGCTTTGAAATGGTGAAATCGGCAAAATATACCACGGGGCAAATAGATAGCCAATGGACAGACGAAATCAAAGAAAATTTTCTTAAGTGGCTGGATCAACATCCGGAATTAGGAAAGATGAATAAAACTCAGCTAGATAAAGTTATGAGTAAAAGAACCTGGTAGCCCGGTATGGAAGATTATCCAACCAGTGTTTGTTGAATGTTTAAAATCAAAATTTATTAACCATGGCCAATACGATTGCTAAACGACGCTGGATCCGCTTGATTCCAATAGCCTTTATTACCTATAGCCTTGCTTACCTCGACCGTGCGAATTTTGGGTTTGCTGCAGCGGGGGGAATGGCAAAAGATCTTAACATCACGGCATCCATGTCTTCGTTGTTAGGCTCCTTGTTTTTCCTTGGTTATTTTTTCTTCCAGATTCCGGGCGCTCTTTATGCTGCTAATAAAAGTGCTAAGAAATTAATTTTTTGGTCGCTGATTTTATGGGGTGGTCTTGCGATGGCGACGGGTATGATAAGTAATATAAATGCTTTAATCGTCATACGGTTTATGTTGGGAGTTGTAGAGAGTGCCGTTATGCCGGCAATGCTGATATTTCTAAGCAGGTGGTTTACAAAATCTGAGCGTTCCAGGGCGAATACTTTTTTAATTCTTGGAAATCCTGTTACCATTCTTTGGATGTCAATCTTATCCGGTTACCTGGTTAACTCAATGGGATGGCGGTGGATGTTTATTCTTGAAGGAGTACCGGCTATAATATGGGCTTTTATTTGGTGGCGGATAGTAGAGGACAAGCCAGGGAATGCAAAATGGCTGACAGATTCTGAAAAACTGAACCTGGAAGAAACGCTTCACCAGGAGCAGCAAGCCATTAAACCTGTTAAGAATTACATGCAGGCATTCAAATCAAAAGTTGTTGTGCTGCTTTGCCTTCAATATGCCCTATGGAGCATTGGCGTATATGGCTTTGTAATCTGGTTGCCCTCCATTATTAATGCAGCGCCAGACAGTAATATTGTAACCACAGGTTGGTTGTCTTCTATTCCTTACCTTTTGGCGATTATTACCATGCTCGCTGCTTCTTATTTCTCTGATAAAACACTCAACCGAAAAGCATTTGTTTGGCCCTTCCTTTTAATCGGTGCTATTGCATTCTATGGTTCCTATCTCGTGGGCACCAGTAATTTTTGGTTATCGTTTGTGTTGCTTGTTATTGCGGGCGGCGCGATGTATGCCCCTTACGGCCCATTCTTTGCAATTATTACAGAGATCTTACCTAAGAACGTATCTGGTGGCGCCATTGCATTGATTAATAGTTTTGGCGCATTAGGTTCATTTGCCGGGTCATATTTGGTTGGGTATCTAAATGGCACAACCGGCGGTTTTGGTGCCTCATACATATTTATGTCAGGCTCTTTATTTCTTTCTGCTTTATTAACGATGATTGCCGTAAAAGGCACTGGCGTAAAACCTTTTATAAAAGTGGAAGCAGGAAATACCGGTAAGGTAATTGTTTCCAATTAGCGATGCAGCGTACTTATTGGTTTTAAATGGTCAGCCGGTGAAAATCCATTGTAACCTCTGCGGAGCAAGGATGCACTGTATTCAGTTGTAGAGAAACGAAAAGGTATTTTGTAAAAATGGAACAGCGATGTCTGGTTGTTTGATTTCAAACCAGTCAACATGCTTACTTCACAAAGCGGAAAGCAATTGCCGCTTAAATTTTTACCATTACACCTGTTTTTCATTTCTAACTACAATAAATTCTTTTCCTGGCAATGAGATGGATATTAAATTTCCTAAATGCCTGTGCTCATGGTACACACAACCACCATCGATATTTATACAATTTCCTTTTTGGTGTATAATATGATGAAGTGACCGGGGCGTATGTCCATGCACCAGTATTTTATTTCCCAACGCATTCTCATAAGGCTCGATATCCCGCGTCCAAAGCATGGCATCTTTATCTTCAAAAATATCTTTGTGGTTAAAATTCAAACCGGCATGAACAAAGATATAATCGTTGGTGCTGATATAATATTTTGTGTTTTCAAAGAACCGCCGGTATTTTTCCGGCATTGCGGAATAGGCATCCACATCAAAACTTTGTAAGGTGGTATTGCCCCCATTCCTATACCAAAGATCAAAATTTTCTATACTTTGTTCAGACTCCAGCATCATCTGTTCATGATTTCCTCTTAATGTGTGGATATCATAACCTTTTTCCTGTAAAGAAATGATAATATCCGCTACCCCTTTGCTGTCATGCCCACGGTCAATGTAATCACCTATACAATAAACCATATCCTGCTTTTTAATTTTAATTTCAGTAAAAAGCATTTGTTCTAAGGCATCACTGCAACCATGAATATCACCTATTGCAAATATCCTTTCCATTACATCATTGTATTAAGATGAGTTTTATTGAATAAATAGTTTTATAAATGTAGATAAATTATACATGCGTGCAGGAGGCTGTGGGTGCATTTCAAAATGTCGCATTGCCGAAATGGAGTGGGCGGTGGGGACACCGC
>JBDTOV010000314.1:0-4771 GCA_039933035.1 Ginsengibacter sp.
CTGATCAGTATTCACTTCCTGCACACTGATGCCCCTATCAATAGCCTGACTCGCAGCGGCGGCGGCAGATTGTGCCAGTACCATAAACACCGGCTCCATACGAATAGAGCCGTAGGCAATATGAGAAGCAGATAGACAAACAGGAACCAATAAGTTTTTACACTCTTGCGCTTTCGGAATTATAGACCGGTACGATATCGGATATGGGTCAAAACCACCTATCTGAACATCCCCTTCATTTTTCACCATACCATTCACGACAATCCTCTCGCAATTGTGCGAATCCATTGTATAGGCAGCTAAACCAATACCGTCTGTAACCACTTCCTTGCCTTCACAATTTGCCTGGGTCATTACATATTCACCAATCATTCTTCTCGCTTCGCGTACGTACATCTGTGGTGTCCAGTGATTGGTTTCGGAGTACTCATCTTTTGGATAACCCCATTGCAGCATATCCTTACGGAGATCTGCCGGCATTCTCAGATCATGTCCTGCAAAATAGAAAAGTCCTTTTGTGTAATCGTCATGTGCTTTTTTTATTTCTTTGCGCTTATCGTAATCAGCTCCGGGATATTCCCAACTCATTCCAATCATATCGGTAGAAAATGCCCCGTTATTGTTGATGTCTGTCTTGTTCCCTGGCATACTGCTGGTGGTCATAAATTGATCAATGCCGGTCACCGGTCTTTTTTGCAATAATCGCAATAACAATATATACTTGCCAGGATTGTAATTATCCGGCTTTGTTATGGGAATCCTGTTTTTGGGATTATTGGTAAGACATACCCTGATATTATAAGTCTGTACTTTTTTATCACCGGTACCGTCCGGTGCTAATTTTCCATCGCTGATGCCCCACACCAAGCCGCTTCCGGGCACTCCTGGAATTTTATAAGGATCTATCCCGTCAGGGAACTGGTGTTTGTCCCTTAACTGAACACCGTTATAGGTTTCATTATAGGTACTATTGGATTCTCTGCCGACCATATAAGAAACTCCGGACTTCGCCATTAAATCACCTTCATACGAACAATCGATATATATGGTAGCCTTTATAACAGCATAGGAGGACTTCCCTGGATTTACAGAATTCTCAACAGTAATTTCTTTTATAAGGCCCGCATCTGTTGTAACTGAAACCAATCTGCGTTGATACATTACCGTTACACCTGCAGATTGTACGTAATCATCAAAAATTTGTCTGGCCACATGTGGCTCAAACGTCCATTGTTCCAGTTTCCCATAATGTTTGCCCACGCGACGGTAAAAGTCGAGAGCAATCCCTGTCACCGCATACTTGTTTCCAATATCGGTTTGCCCCAAGCCCCCTGATGTCAGGCCTCCCAGGCGGTTTCCTGGTTCAACCAGCAGTACGCTTTTGCCCATTTTTTTTGCAGTATAAGCAGCAATTACACCTGCCGATGTACCTCCGTAGACAAGTACGTCATAACTCTTTTGAATCTTTTGCGCTTGTACGTTGTTATTTATAAAAAGTAATAACAATATAATAGTATTGATCTTATTTTTTTCCATTTGTTATGTTGGTAATTGAGTATTTAAAACTGAAAAATAATTATTGCATTATTAGTTTAATGGATTTATCCGGAATGGGCATTTATATTGTTTAAAATAAAGATAAATAAAATGATTTTTGCTGCTTATGTTTATCTTTCCGAAAGTACGAACTATCTCCTCTTTCTTACCAGGAAAAACTCAAACCCCGCTGTTGGCGCATCAGCTTGTGCCGCTCCAAAAAGAAGCCCGCATTATTAATTGCAATCTCAAAAGGGATGAAAGGATTAGTTGATTTAAGTTACAGTTAGTATTAAATGGCGGCACAAGCTGATGCTTGCGCTAATTGGGGGCCTTTTATTTTTCCTAACTGCTAATTTTTATTTGTTGAATTCTATTTTTATTTCTAATGTAATATACTATGAATCCAATTTGTAATAGAATTCCAAGTGCTGATGGTAAAATTTGGCTGAGGGGTTGATACTTTGCAAAAACGGTCCCTGCGAAGGCTGCTAATAATGCTGTAAATGCTCCAATCATTTTGTATATATGTTCGTATAGCCAAAGATTTTGGTATTTAGATTTCGGAATAAAATAACGAGCAAAGTCATAAGTCACTAAAAATAATAATGCGCCAACAGTACTATAAATTATTACTGGCGACCATATCTTTCCAATTGATTTAAAATAATACAAAAAATAGAAAATAGAAATAGTAGAAATGATTGCAACTATAATGTCAAGAAATTTTGGTTGATTGGATTTTGTCTGTAATGTCCTATAACCTGAAAATCCCTGGTAAGCACTCAATACAGTTATAACTAATAAAAATGTATTTCTACCAAATACGAAAACACCAATTAGTCCTGATAACACTACAATAGTCAAAAACAAAAGGAATAACATTCCAATTTTTTTATGTTTTTGAAATCCTTTTTTTGTCAAAAGAGCTGCCAATCCTAATAACAAGGCAATTGTCCCCGCAGAAATATGTATGATAATATTTAAAGAGTGAAGAATATTTAATTTGTCCATATTTTGATAGTCATATAATTTGGTCTTATGTCTATGATTTGCAATAAATGAAGGGTCTTCAAAAATGTCACACCTCCATTTTATTTCCGAAAGTACGAACTATCCCCTCTATCTTACCAGGAAAACTTAAACCCCATTGTTCTTAGCGGATCGGTTACCGGTGCTTCCGATAAAAACCGGAATGGCTCTACAACATGGGACTTCATCGCTGGCACTTCGTGCCCGGCGAAGGCTTATTTGTTGGAAGCAGTGCTTGCTTATTTTGTTTTGGCGTTTTTAATAAGTTCTTTTAATTCCTTGTCCGAAATATTATCAACATCTGCTTTATCATAAATGGTAAGCAGGTTAACTATTACTTCTTCGTCAGAAACTTTCTCAGTCATGCCAATTAAAATAGTTTCTACAAAAGATATAACCCGCGCTCCACCACTTTTGCCTTTCCCCTTGCTTGAAATTTTTATTCGTATTTTGTAAACTTCTTGTCCTAATGAAGTTCCAAGTCGTGGCTTCGTTATCAGCGCTTGCTCAAGATTAAGCAAGTCTTTAGATAAAGAATGATATTTTTTAAGAAGTGGTTTTGCAGCAGTATTAAAAGACTTCGTGATTTTAACTGTTACTTTCACGCAAAAAGTCTTTTAAAGTTTGCAACTTTTTTCCGGACTTTTTTGCGTCACGAACTTCAGCTAAACCTGCTTTTATTCCGGTTAAAACGTTGAGCTTGTTTTGCAGCCTGGAATAATCCTGATTTATTTTTTCCCATGTTTTTAAAGGAACTACAACAGAAGTCTTGTCGCCATTTTCATCAACCATATATTTTAACGCACTTGCCATATAAATTTTTTTTTCAAAACTATGAATTATCTCTGAATGGAAAGCTGCGGATCGGTTACGGCTTCTCAATAAAAATAGGGACAGGCTGTACAACCAGGGAACTTCATCGTTGGGCACTTCATGCCCGGCGAAGGCTTATTTGTTGGTGGCAGTAGTTTTCAGCAGTCGCTTTTTGTGGAAGAAATTACTTTTCTTTCAATACTATTTCTTGTTAAACCATTGAATAAACTCCAGCACGTTATTATCGTTGTCGGCAAAATAGATCCAGGTTTCTTCGTTTTCAATTTTTAAAGGTCCCTTAACAATTCTTATATTCATAGCTTTTAAATCTGAAAGTGCTTTCACCATGTCATCAATTTCAATGCAGAAATGAGGGCAATAGGGTTTTTTGATCGCAGGAATATCATATTCATTTACCAAATCCTGAATCAATTCTAATCTTGCTTTTCCTAATGATAAAAAAGCATACTCTTCCTGCTCTTCTTCATTGATTGCTCTGTAGTCCAGTTTGAATAAAAGTTTTTCAGTATAAAATTTTATGGCGATGTCCAGATTTTTTACCTGAAATCCGCAATGATCCATTTGCATTCTAAAATATATTAGTAGTTAAAAAAGAAACAGTAGACATGCAAAAATAAATACAGTTTCCGTCGTTATCACACCTCACAATTGCAGCCCACGTTTGTATTTCCGAAAATACGAACTATCTCCTCTATTGTACCAGGAAAACTCAAACCCCATAGTTCTTAGCGGATCGGTCACCGGATTCTCCCGATAAAAAAACCGGGACAGGATGTACAACATGGGACTTCATCGTTGGTACTTCATGCCCGACGAATCTTATTTGTTAGCTTTAGCGTTTCGTCCATCCAGACGAAACACTACCAAAGCTTCCACGAAAGTTTCTCTGACTTTAAATATATTTGTTACGTAAACCTCTAACCATTCCCACGTCTGTTAATCGAAAAAGATTTTGTAATGACTGGACTGGCATCTTTTAAAAATGCGATCTTTGGGATATAAATAGTTTTTCCAGCTTATGTCAATGTCCATTTCAGAAAGAAAGTTTACACTCGGACAACTCCTGGCCCATCTTCGTCAAAGCCATCAACCCGACAGCAAAGCATTGGCGGAGGCTATACATGCTTCTTTTACGACCTATCTCAACACGGAACGTGGCGACCGGGAGCTGAGTTTTCTCATGGCCTTAAAAATATGCCAGTTTTATAAAATGGATCTGCATGAGTTTATTTCCATGCTAAGTGATGAGGAACTCGGGCGTAATGATTTTTCTGTCATCAAGGCACGGGAAAACAGAGAGAGAAAGAGAGCGGAAGCTGCAAAAGCAAAGGTCATCGACATCAAAACAGAACAGGCTGTTCCCCAGTCA
>JBDTOV010000315.1:0-4656 GCA_039933035.1 Ginsengibacter sp.
GTAATCAGCCTCCCGATAATATCGTAAGCTTTAAAATTGATTGTTCTTATGGCACTTTTTTCATAACCGGATTTGAACATCGTCCAGACCATAACATCTGTATCATGGGCAGTTGGCAGGGATGTATCATTTTTTAAGGAAGCTTGTAATTGATAGCCAAGTTTTTCGGGAATATTTTTACTCCTTATATTTTGCGGATCACAGCGAATTTCTATTCGGGAAAGCTGTTCAACCTCAAATCCCACCCTGGTCAAGGCGCTCACGGCTTCTTTGGCAAAACCCTTATTAATATATTTTACATGAATCCAATAGCCAATTTCTCTCGCATCTTCCCCCGCTCTCGTGTGAAGTCCGGTTGAACCGATCAGTTCATTTTCAGTTTTGTCAAATATTCCAAATACATAGTCCTGCCCTAAATCGAATTGTCCGCGAAATAACCGCAGCCTGTTGATCTTTGCTTCCAGGTCTTCCGGTTCATTTTTTGCCCAGGGCATCCATGGCAGCAAATGATCTAAACTTTCGGTTATGGCGTCTTTTAGTTTGGATGCATCTGGAGGTTCGTAACAACGGATTACAAGCCTTTCCGTTTCTATCCTGTATGTTCTTGTTAGTTCCATTTACATATTATAATTGATGTTTAGCCTGATGAAGCTACCCCAGGCAAAATATTTGTTGACCCAACGTAACCAATTCTTTTCAGGAAAGCCTCCGTGCCCGGCTTTCCTCCTGGTAATATTGTCCCTGTAAATCCGCAGGAGGTCATCCTAATTTAATCATGATAATCACCACCATGGTTTGGATTTTTGCACTCAGTATAACGTTTATGGATAGCCGCACTACAAGCATCGTTGTCGCTGTGGCCGTTTCAAAAATAAACATCGAAATTAAAAATTCCCATCATACCTGTTTTTTTTCACAAAAATTATTTCTACTTTCGCGTCCACAATATATTGAATTATGAAAATTTAACCAGGGCCAGGTATCATTCAATCCCCGCCCCATTTACCCCAGCCGGGCAGCAACAGTTTCATTTGCTGCCGTTTTCAATTTATTTTACACTAATTATAATTATTATCATTAATGATAACTACTTATCCAGGCAGTGGGGATATACGCCGCATTGTCAATTTTATAAAAGAGTCTCTTTCCACCAAACAACAGGATTTTACTACCGGCAGCATTCGCCGGGCAGTTTTTCTGCTTGCCATTCCCATGATACTGGAGATGTGCATGGAGAGTGTGTTTGCAGTTGTAGATATTTTCTTTGTAGGCAAGCTGGGCTCAGCAGCAACTGCTACCGTAGGTTTAACAGAATCCGTACTGGCCATCGTGTATTCACTGGCATTTGGCTTAAGCATGGCCGCAACTGCTTTGGTTGCCAGGAGAGTTGGAGAAAAGAATTATGATGGGGGCGCCAGGTCAGGAGCACAGGCCATATTGCTCGTAATAGTTTTGGGCATTATGATCAGCTTTGCGGGCATTTTTTTTCCAAAAAATATACTTAGCCTTATGGGTGCTACCAGCGAGATCGTGGAGCATGGCTATATTTTTACCCGCATTATGCTTGCGGGCAATATTGTAATACTCCTGCTTTTTTTATTGAACGGCATTTTCAGGGGCGCCGGAAATGCAGCCATCGCGATGCGCAGTTTGTGGCTTGCTAATATCTGCAATATTATTTTATGCCCTACCCTTATTCATTTCTTCGGCCTAACCGGCGCCGCTATTGCAACGACAACAGGCCGCGGAATTGGTGTTGTCTACCAGCTCTGGCACTTATTAAAAGGCAAGGGAATTATTAAAATACACCTTCATCATTTTGTCCCGGATAAGGATGTTATGAAGAGCTTATTAAAAGTGGCGTCCACTGCTACCCTGCAATTTTTAATTGGTTCAGCCAGTTGGATCGCTATGGCACGCATCATGACAGACTTTGGAAGTGACGCCGTAGCAGGATACACCATTGCCATACGATGGATCGTATTTTTTATTTTACCTGCCTTCGGATTGAGTAATGCGGCAGCTACCCTGGTGGGGCAGAACCTGGGCGCTAACCACCCCGGGCGTGCAGAGGAATCCGTATGGAAAACAGCTAAGTACAATGCAATCTTTATGGCTTTGGTATCTCTTTTGTTTTTGGGATGTGCCCATTTCTTTGTGGAAATAATAACGAAAGAACCTTCAGTGGTAAGTATCGCGGTAATGGCGTTAAGGATTATAAGTCTTGGTTATATTTTTTATGGCGTGGGAATGGTGATGATGAATGCCTTTAACGGAGCGGGTGACAGCAGAACTCCTACCTGGGTTAATCTTTTTTGGTTCTGGATATTCCAGATTCCCGTGGCTTACCTGGTAGCCGTAGTATGGCATTGGGGGCCGAAGGGCGTATTCATTTGCATAGTGGTAACAGAAACCTGTATATCTATTACCAGTATGATACTTTTCAAAAGAGGCAAATGGAAGAGTGTAAAAGTTTAAGAAGCAACGGAATAAGAAGCAATTTTTTTTGTTTTGTCCTGGTGTACACCTAATCTTTACACCAGGATTTCGTTTCAATCCAATTGGCCAATATTTTCTAACCTCCATTTTCAAAAAAATTATTTACACATAAGTTCCCTTATGCGTGCAATAGCAGAAGAATGAGACGTGGCGCCTAATTTCAGGTAAATATTATTGATGTGTTTTTTCACCGTGTTCATCGAAATAAAAAGCTCAGTGGCAATTTTCTTGTTGGATTGTCCATTATAAATTAGCTGTAGTAATTGAAATTCTCTTTCGCTTATAAGCACCTTTAAAGATTGATTGATGGTTGCCAGTTTTAATTCAGGGAAGTTGCGTTTATTTTTTTGTGCATGATTGAATAAGGCTATTTCAAGAGCGCTATATAGGCCACCCTCGGTAAATGGTTTTACAATATAGCCGGCCGGTTCTGTAAGTTTTGCATGGGTGAGTGTTCCCTTATCTGAATAGGAAGTGAGAAAAATAAAAGGCATATCATATTCATTGGCGATCGTTTGTGCAATGTCAATTCCTTCCATGTTGCCACCAAGGTTTATATCAAGAATGGCTACATCAGGCGTGTTATATTTAAGTTCATGTAAGGCATCTTCCTTTGAGTAAACAATTGCAGAAACGGCAAAATCATTTCGCCTCAATACCTCAGCGATGTCTTCTGCTATCAGCGGCTCATCTTCTACAATTAAAATACTTCGCTCTCTCATGCCGGCATGTTTTTATAATTTCTAATTTCGATATCTATTTTTGTTCCGCCCTCCGAATAAATCTTCATTTCTCCTTTCAGTTTTTGTAAAAAAGCATTGATCATTTTATAGCCGAAAGCATATTCTTTTTTTAATCCATCTTTAATGCTTGTGCCGACGCCGTTATCATACACACCTAATTTCAGCATGGCATTTTCCTCTTTCAAAATAATCCTTATCGCGCCTTCCCTGCCATCTGCAAATGCATATTTAAGACTGTTGCTGATCAGTTCATTTAATATTAACCCGAGCGGCACTACAATATCAACATCAAGGTTGAGTGGCTGTAATTCTTTAATGAGTTTTATTTTGTCGTATTGAATGTTATAGGAATGAAAAAGATTATCACACAATTTGCCAATATAATCGCGTATTTCTATACCCGTTAAATCATTTTCCTGGTAAAGATTCTGATGAATGAGCGACATGGACTGCACCCTGTTGCGGCTTTCCCTTACTGCCTGTAAAGCCTGTTCGTCCGTAATATAATTTGATTGCAAACTTAACAGGCTCGAAACTACCTGCAGGTTGTTTTTTACACGATGATGAATTTCGCGGAGCAATATTTCTTTCTCCTGTAATGATTTCTCAATGGCCTGCTTCTGTAAAGTGATCTGCTCTTTTTTCTTTTTGTTGGATGTGAATGCTATGTAAGCAAACACTGCTACTGCCAGGAACAGGACAGACGCAATGATAAAATAATTTCTTTCTGTTTTTCTATGCGATGATTCGGCTTTGGCCAGTGTGTTTTGCACATGTAGTGTTTCAATTTGTTTTTCCTTCTCGGCAGATTCATGCACAGCAGCCATTTCATTCAACTGCCGCAGGTTTTCTTCGTTCAACAAATCGTGACTAAGTGTTGCGGCAGAATCAATGTATGCAAATGCAAGGTTATAATTTTTTAGTTGGCGGCTGGTCTTTGACAGCATTCGGTAAAACACTTCCATACGTTCTTTGCGCTGGTTAAGTTTTGAGGTCGCCAATGCTTTTAAAAAATAATCCTGTGCCTTACTATAATTTTTCCTGCTAAAAAAAATATCGCCCAATCCCTCGTACGTTGTTATCAACACATCCCTGTCGTTGTGTGAAAGCGCCTTTTGTTCCACTTCATAAAAAATTTGCTCGGCCTGTGCAGGTTTATGCAATCCAAAAAGGGCAACAGCCATATTTGATTGTGAACCATAAATATCTTTTTCGGCATGTATTTTTTTAGCAAGCTGCATGGCATTATGGGCATAAAAATAAGTACTGTCAAATTTATCCGCGCTGTTATAAGCGCTGCTGATGTTGATTAAAGTATTCAGGATGCCCTGCTCATCATGCAATTCTTCTTTTATTGCGAGCGATTGCCTGTAATAATTGATAGCACTGGCATAATCTTTTTTAGAACGATACA
>JBDTOV010000316.1:0-4600 GCA_039933035.1 Ginsengibacter sp.
GGCCGCACAGGGTCAACAAACTGTCGTACTCAAATTGATAAAAGAAGGTAACTAATCTTTTAGTCCGTACTCATTTTTAAAAGGTGGCACTGAAAAGTGCCACCTTTTTTATTGCTATCAGGCTGGAAATAAAATAAATTCAGCATAGCTAAATTTGACACTTCTGATGAACTCATCCTCCCATCAAAAAATAGGTACACGCTTTTAATTCTAAAAATTTTTCTTTTTTTTATTTTGTTAAAACTACGTTAACCATTTCCTCGTAAATGCTTTCATCTCTTTCCTCTTAAAGTTTAATTGATCCGAATTTTTTGATGGGTCTTTTCAAAAACGTGTCATTTATGCGTTTTGGAAATAAGCATCCGGTTACCACTTTTATTACCTCAACCACCGCCAGAAAATGAACGCCATTTCCTATGTCCAATCATACACATGATTTCTTAACATTTAAACTTTAAAAAAAATGAAAAAAAGCTTTACCATTGGTAAACTGAAAATGCTGGTAGCCGCAGGGGTTGTAAGCATATTTTCAGTTGTACTAATGTCTTCAAGTCACCGCGAAGCGCCCATGATCGCCAATGATCCGCTGGCGGACAACACGGATTTGTATGCTTTCAAAAGCCCTACAAACCCTGACAAAATTGTCATCATCGCCAATTACATTCCGGGTCAATTGCCCAATGGCGGGCCTAATTACTATTCATTTGGGGAAAACGTTCGCTACGAAATTCACATCGATAATGATGTTAATACAAAAGGTGATGACATCATTTACCGGTTTACTTTTCACAAGCAAAACGAGGACCCAACTACCTTTTTCAACATCCGGCTGGGAAAAGAAAATTTAAAGACTACCTACACTTTGGAGAGAAGTGCGGATGGGGGTAGAAGTTGGAATGGTATTTTGAACGGCGGGAACATCCTGCGGAATAACGATTGGGATGACAGAAGAGACAATGATAACAAACGATTCAGGACAATTTTAAGAAACGGGATTGTTCCTCCCTACAACATCGGGCCCAGGTCTATAAGTTCTCCCGTAGGGCTAAATGTTGCGGATTACAATACACTCATCAATAATGCTATAGCGACAACCAATACCGGGGAGAGAGTCTTTGCAGGAACTGCTGATGATCCTTTCTTTGTTGACCTTGGCGGCATTTTTGATTTGGGAAATGCCCCGCGCCAGGGACCCTCCCATGCCGAAGATGCATTGAAGTGCAAAAACGTTTCCACGATAGCCCTGGAGATTGATATTTCAACACTACAGAAAAATCACAAATCTTTATATAAAGCAAAGGATATCCTGGATCCTGATTACGTGATTGGTGTTTGGGCATCTGCAAGCCGGCAACAAATAAGAACCTTAAACGGCAACGGCACGGAATCTAACTTCGGTCGCTGGGTGCAGGTTTCAAGATTGGGAATGCCATTAACGAATGAGGCAGTTGTACCGATTGGTTATAAAGATTACTGGAACAGTTTAACACCTTACCAGGATCTTTCCAAACTCAGCACTTTCGGTAAATTCTTTTACAATCCTGAATTAGCGCTATATATGGATGATGCTCAATTTGGAGGTGCAGTTCCTGCATTTGCAAAGCTAAGAATTCAAAAAAATTCATTAGGACAATTTGGATTTGGTGATGGCCAAAATGGTTTATTTGGATTAAAAGGAAATGCAGCATTGGATGGCACCGCATTGAGTGAAGCCGCTTTCGGCGGTCTCTTATTGCCCGCAGCAAATTCACCCCGGTCAGTTGATTTGTGGCCAATATTTCATACAGGGGTGCCCAATTTAAAACCATACCAGCTCGCAACGGGAAAAAACGGGAATGTACTGGCAGACGGCAAACCATTCATAAGCAACTTTCTTCCTAATGGAGGTGATATGCTTCGTTTAAACATGGCTGTTCCGGTAACAGATCGTACCTCAGCAGATTTCAGTTCTGAAGGTTTGGTACAAGCCGCGGTTCTTGGTCTTACAGATCCAAGGTATAACGGTGATAAAAGCATCCAGTTTATTCCAAATATGGATGGTTTCCCTAATGGAAGAAGACTGGAAGATGATGTAACCAGGATCGAACTGCAGGCGGTAAGCGGCGTTGTGCTGGCCGCCATCGGCTTATGGTACGATGATTATGTACCCGGAGGAAGTCCTGTAACGCCACAGTTGGTGAATGTATTAACGTATAGTACAGGAGTAAACGCAAATGATACTACATTTAAAACCCAGTTCCCCTTCGTACAGACGCCGTGGTCGGGAGATCATAATTGTAGCTGCGATGTGCTTCCACCCACAACAACTCCGGCCATTTCTATGAATAGTAAAGTACCCGTAATATCATCATTGGGTTACGCAGCTCCCGGTTTGGAAATAGCCAATACGCCTAACCCGATCGGCAGCAGCAACACGCTTCGGTATCATGTTGCAACACCTTCACAGGTTACCATTATGCTATACGATGCATCAGGCAAATCCATAAAGGTTTTAGTAAACGAAAAAGTGCAGCCGGGAACGTACACCAAACAATGGAACGCAAACGCAATCCCTAAAGGTGCCTATTTTATTTCAGGAAGTAAAGATAATGGCAGCAAGGAAACATTAAAACTGGTTAAGGATTAAAATGTAATTCCGAAATAAATAATAAGCCCGCAGCAGCCAGTGCGGGCTTATTTTTCCAAACCGAATAATCATTTAAAAAACGTATATCATGAATAAAAAAATTACCTATCCAATCCTCATCATTTTCTTTTTTTCGGTTTCAGCGTTTGTGGTTATACGTTATAGCCTGCATCAATCCAGGTTCAGAGGAGCAACTTATCCATTGGTTGAAAGAAAAAATACTTTAGCAACCTCTGTTGAGTGGCAGGGCACAAAAAAAATCGCGCAGGAATTAATTGATAAACTGCAGGCAACGCCAAACGATGCCAAATCAGCGATCGCATTATCCAGTTTGTATGTACAGGAAGGCCGGGTTACAGGAAACTATATTTACTATGACGCCGCAGCGATGAAGTATATAAATATTGTTCTTGAAAACCAACCGGATAATTTTGAAGCACTCACGTTAAAATCATTGATTTATATGTCCCAGCATCACTTTGCTGATGGGCTGACGATTGCTGAAAAGGCGCAAAAAATCAATCCTTACAATGCTTTAATATATGGAATGCTGGTGGATGGAAATGTAGAAATGGGCAATTATAATGCCGCAGTGGACAATTCAGATAAGATGGATTCCATCAGGCCGGATATACGCTCTTATTCACGCATATCCTACCTGCGTGAAATTTACGGAGATTACCCCGGAGCTATTGAAGCCATGAAACTGGCGGTAGGCGCCGGAGGCGCCGGGGATGAGCCAACAGAATGGACACGGATACAACTGGCACGGCTATACGAAAACACCGGCGATCTGAAAAGTGCTGAAATGCATTACTTGATTGCTTTGGAAGAACGTCCCGGTTATGGATATGCGACCGCAGGACTTGGGCATATCGCCATGGCGAACAAAGATTATAAAAAAGCGCTTTTTTATTACGAAAAAGCCGCAGCCGTATTAAACGATTTCGCAATACAGGAACAATTATCACAATTATACCGGCTGGACGGTAACGCTATAAAAGCAGACAGCCTTTTGGTCAACATTATTGAGAGAATGAATACTGATGGAAAGAAAGGCGAGCAGGATGAAAGTATCGGGCACTATGCCGACAGGGAATTAGCCTACGCTTACCTGGCAGCAAATAACAATGAGGATGCCCTTAAACACGCGCTCATTGAGTACGGAAGAAGGCCCGATAATATTGATGTTAACCAAACTGTTGCCTGGGTATACTATAAAATGAAGGAATATGATAAAGCGCTACCCTATATAAATGCTGCGCTAAAAACCAATTGCAAAAATCCCGTTCTGTTGTGCAATGCAGGACTTATTTATGCAAAGACCAACCAACAGGGCCTGGCAAAATCAACGTTGTCAGCAGCGCTGAAAAACGATCCTAACATTGATCCGGAACTGGAAGTGGAAAGCGAAAATGTTTTAAAAACGCTATAAGCCTTTATGAGACTGCCCAACATAATAAATTATAAGCCGCTCTTTTTGATTATGGGTTTTAGCTTACCATTAGCATCGTTTGGTCACACTATAAATTATGTGCTGGAGAAGGCCGCTGTTAATGATGTTGTGTGGTTCTATTTCAAAATGGGGGTAGCACACATTGTACCTTTAGGCTTTGATCATATTTTATTTGTTATCAGCCTTTGTCTTCTTAATACAAAAGCTAAGACCATTCTTTGGCAAGCCACAGCCTTTACCGTCGCGCATACGATTACCCTGGCGCTTAGTATGAAAGGAATTATAAAACTTCCTGCGGATATTGTAGAGCCGTTAATTGCTTTATCCATCATGTTTGTCGCTATTGAAAACATTTTATTAAATACATTAAAAGCCTGGCGGATCGCTATTGTTTTTATGTTTGGTTTGGTACACGGAATGGGATTCGCAAGCGCGCTTAATGAAATTGGCTTGCCAGGGAATAAATTCTTTACTTCTATATTTTCATTTAATATAGGAGTGGAAGTTGGACAAATCAG
>JBDTOV010000317.1:0-4600 GCA_039933035.1 Ginsengibacter sp.
AATTGGAGAGCCAGTGGTTCAAAGATAATTATGTAAGCAATCAGCATTTGCCATTAAGACGTGCGGCGAGCCCGGATGAGATAGCTGGTGTGGCCTTCTTTTTATCAGGTAAAGATGCGTCCTATATAACCGGGCAGGTAATTACGGTAGATGGAGGATTAACGATTACATTTTAAATTATAAATAATGTCCCTCTCCCCTGGAGAGGCGTTGGGTGAGGTCATAAACTAAAATTATTTTAATGAAAATTGAGTCTGTTGATTTTTTTTATCTCTCAATGCCTGAAGTATTGGACATCGGGGATGGAAGTCAGGATGCCTTACTGGTAAGAATCAGGGCCGGTGGTCTTGAGGGATGGGGAGAGTGCGAAG
Source organism: Ginsengibacter sp. (assembly GCA_039933035.1). Taxonomy (GTDB): domain Bacteria; phylum Bacteroidota; class Bacteroidia; order Chitinophagales; family Chitinophagaceae; genus Ginsengibacter. Next base: position 372 of record JBDTOV010000317.1, read on the forward strand.
CCTCTCCTCTTACAAGTATTGCAAGCTACGTATGTCCCATGTCGCACAGCGCCTGCAAACCCTTAAAATATTCGGTGGAAGGGATGGAGATACATGATGCGAAGGACATTGCCCGGATTTCGGCAATTGTTCATGAAAATTCATTTGACTTATTGCAAGCTGATCATACACTTTCGGGCATTGACATTGCTTTATGGGATCTTCTTGGCAAAAAACTGGATGAACCTGTGTATAAATTATTAGGATATAAAAAAACGTATCCTAAAATTCCTTATGCATCCCAACTCTTTGGTGACAGCGCTGAAGAAACGCTTAATAAGGCGAATAAAGCGAAGGCCTTGGGATTTAAAGCAGTAAAATTTGGATGGGGTCCATTTGGGAAAAGCAGTTTGGAAAATGATATGGCCCATCTGTCTGCTGCACGTGAAGGGCTTGGAAAAGATATTCACCTGATGGTAGATGCAGGTACAGTTTGGAATGAAAATATCGATAGCGCCCGCGTAAGATTACCTCATCTTAAAAACGTTTATGCTTACTGGTTAGAAGAACCATTTGCAAATCTTGCATTAGATGCTTATAGACAATTAGCCGCATCGCTTCCTGCTGTTCCAATTGCTGCCGGTGAAGGATGCAGTAACCTGGTGCAGGCTAAAGCAATGATGGACTATGCCGGGCTTACATTTATACAAATAGATACCGGCAGAATTGGTGGTATTACTATAGCGAAACAGGTTGCTGACCTGTCCCTGCAAAATGATATTACTTACGTCAATCATACCTTCACTTCCCGCCTTGCCTTGAGTGCATCGTTGCAGCCTTTTGCAGGAATAGAAAAGGATACGATATGTGAGTACCCGGTTGAATTGAAATCACTGGCGGCAGATCTTTCGCCAACAAACATTTTACCCGATGATAATGGTTATATCCATGTTCCGGAACAACCTGGATTGGGAGTTTTGGTGGATACCCTGGCATTGAAAAAATACCTTGTGGACGTTGAAATAAAAATAAACGGGAAACGGATTTATTATACACCCGACTTATAAATACATACCTGGTTATATGAATGCTGCCAGGAAAGAATATAGGCCACAAACATTGTACTACACACTTATCATTTCAATTAGACAAAGATGAACCAAAGATTTACCAACAAAGTAGCCATCATATCGGGTGGAGCTACCGGGATCGGAAAAGCCATTGCCTGCAGGCTTGGAAAGGAGGGTGCCACCATCGCCCTGTTTGATATAGATGAAACTATTTTACAACAAACGATTCTTGAATTCAAGACACATAATATAAATGCAAGAGGCTACCACGTTGACATTAGTAACGAAAGCCAGGTTTCACAAGCAATTTCCCAGGTGGAAAAGGAGTGGAATAAAATAGATATATTGGTAAACTCCGCAGGTATCGTAGGCCCCACGAGCACAAAGATCACTGAATTTTCAAGTGCGGATTTCGACAAGGTTTGTGAGGTGAACCTGAAGGGCACTTTTCTTATTACAAAGTACACATTAGAAAAAATGGAGAAGACGGGATATGGCCGCTTATTGCTTATTTCATCAATGGCGGGTAAAGAAGGCAACCCCGGAATGGTAGGATATTCGGCTACGAAGGCGGGAGTTATTGGTTTGGTGAAAGGGGTCGCCAAAGAATTTGCTAATACTAATATTACCGTAAACGGCCTGGCTCCTGCAGTGATCAGGACGCTCATGAACGAAAAAACATCAGCCGATCAACTGGCTTACATGACCGCAAAAATTCCGATGAAAAGACTGGGAACGGTTGAAGAGGTTGCTGCGATGTCCTGCTTTATCGTATCCGACGAAAACAGTTTTTCCACTGGCTTTATTTATGATATCTCGGGCGGGCGGGCGACGTATTAACGCAGCAATCTAAAAGTATTCAATGTATTCGACAGGCTGTTTTATCAACAAAGAATTCGTGTATCAAAGAAAGCGGCCATAACCATTTTAACAGGAAAAAATGAAACATCAATGGAAACCCTTATTACTAGTATCGTATGTGTTTTTGTTTACGGGAGCCATTATTTGCATGAATGATATTTTGCTGCCATCTCTTAAGAATTTTTTTGATCTATCTTATACGGAGGCAACAAGAATTCAGCAATCTTTTTGGTTAGTCTACCTCATCTTTCCAATACCTATCTCCTATTTTATTTCCAGGTATGGTTATAAAACAGGCATACTAACGGCGCTGGTTATATGCAGTATCGGGTGCAGTCTATTCATACCAGCTTATTTTGCTTCTTCTTACGTGTTGGTTTTAATAGCCCTCTTCGTAGTGTCTATAGGCGTTGCATTAATTAACGTGGCTGCAAATCCGTTAGCCACTATGTTGGGCACTCCTGAAGGATCGCATGCACGAATAAATTTCGTACAGGTATTTTCAAGGATAGGCTATTCACTTACGCCAATTTTAGGAACCCGTTTAATATACGGCGCTGATAAGAATATTTCATTTTACAAACCATATATGGGATTGGGCATCGGGACCTTCCTGCTCGCAGTGTTTATTTTTTTCTCGGTACTTCCTGCCTTTAAACCGAAAATGGCGAAAGGCTTTTCTTTCTTTGCCATTTTAAAAGAATCAAGAAAATATCCACAATTGTTTTGGGGCGCTATCATTATGTTTTTCTATGTAGGTGCGGAAGCATGCACAGCGGGTTTCTTCATCAACTACCTGCAGGATAAGTCCATTGCAGGATTCACTGCTGACAGGGCGGCTCAGTTTCTTACTTACTACTATGTCGCCGCAACCATTATCGGTTTTGCAAGTATTTATTTATTTAAATTCTTCTCCGCGGGTAAGCTGGTAGCCGTTTTTGGAACAGGAATGGTTATTTTATTATTGCTATGTGCATTCACGAATTCATCATGGAATCCATACTATATGGTGGGGCTCGGTGTTTTTATTTCGATCATGTTCCCTACATTATTTAGTTTGGGAATTGAAAGAATAGGAAGCTTCACAGAAAAAGGATCTGCGTTGTTGAATATTGCCATCGTAGGTGGAGCAGTTTTTCCTCCAATACAAGGTATGATTGCAGATGCTATAGGCTTACGGGTTTCTTACCTGGTGCCTTGCCTTTGTTTTGTATTAATAGTTATCTATGGAATTTTTTGTTCAGGGAGATCAACATTAAAGGAAGGAGACATCAACGATGAAGTTGCCAGTCAACCCGGATTCATTTAAGCTATCGTAAATCACCTGTCATAGTTTTAAAGAAAAAATTGTCAACAATATGAATCAAATTAAAATTGCCGTTTTTCGCTCAATCGCAGTGCTAACTTTTTTCCTTACATCCTGTAATGAACAGTCATCAAAGAAGCCAGGCCTTCAAAAAGAAATGCCCGGAATAGTACTGACATCTTCGGATAAATTTATTTTCAATTCATTTGTTGATTGCAATATGGCCACCGTTTGGGTTGATGACACATTCAGAATATTTCCGGGTAAATATGGAGAAGACCCCTTATGGGGAGATGCCCATGAACTGAAGTATGCAAGCGGCTCTTCTGTGGACGAAGTATTCAGTAGGCGTCCGGAAGAATTCATTGAGCCTTCCATGCCGGCAAATGCGCCTGCCGGCACAAAGGGATTACACGGAGCTGTTTGGTTTGAAACATTATATGAAGATACACTTGATCAGACGGGTAAAACTTTATTTGCCTTGTATCATAATGAAAATTATCCTTCAACATTACCTTATGATTCAATAGACGGGACAGGCTACCGGGACGTTAATTGGCCGCAGGGACTTAAAGGTCCGGAAACAAAAACCGCGGTGTGCAGGATAGGTATTATGAAGTCTGTTGACGGAGGAAAAAGCTGGGCGGATAAGGGAATTCTTTTGCAGGATTATCAGCCGAGGCTTATATTAAGACCGCATAACACAGGAATTAATTTTGCCGGTGGTGTTGGTGATCCTTCAGCAGTTGCCAATGGAGATTACTTATATATTTTCTATGGAGAATATGGTTATCCGGGTTCGTACGATTCATCATCGTATGATTCTTCTTTGGAATGGAGTGGTCAATGTATCAGCATTGCGAGAATTCCGCTATCATATTTAGAAAATCCGGTAAACAAAGCCAAAAGGTGGGATGGCTCCGGTTTTAATGCTCCCGCAGACAGTGTTGGGAAACCCGTTGCATCTCTGCAAATTCCACAAAGCAAAGGTGGGGGCCCTGCTTCATCTCCCA
>JBDTOV010000318.1:0-4588 GCA_039933035.1 Ginsengibacter sp.
CCAATTTTCCTTTCTTTTTTTCAGCTATAATTTTTTCTTTCAATATTTCTGAAGCCAATGGATCCAGTCCTGCTGTGGGTTCATCTAAAATCAATACAGCCGGGTTAAAAAGAAAAGCTAAAGATGCGCTTACTTTTTGAGTGGTTCCGCCGGATAAGGTTCTCATGCGCTTGCCCAGCAAACCGGGAAGTTGGAAAGCATGAATCAGATCCTCATCTAATTTATAGAAATCCTTTTTCGACCTGATATCTTTCATCATATTCAGTACCTGGCCGATCGTCATATTTTCGGGATAGCGGCCTATCTGTGGCATGTACCCGATATGTTCCCTGTATAGCCAATCATGCGAAATATTCTTTCCGTTAAAAGTGATGAAGCCACTATCGGGAACTACCATGCCCAGGATACATTTTACCAGTGTGGTTTTACCACTGGCGTTGGGTCCAATTAAGGCAATACATTCTCCCTTATTACAGGTAGCCGACACATTATTTAATGCAACCAGCCTGCCGAATTTTTTAGTAACGTTATTAGCAATAATCATAAATGCAAAGGTTTCATAAAGGGATCATGATCCACTAAATTTTCCGGGGTTATACCGGGAATTATTTTTTCAATTTTATCAAACAAGGTCGCCATCACACTTCTGAATAAGATCATCGCGGTAGGATTTTCAGCAACAATCATGGAAAACATACTAACGGGGTGATATGGCACATCGCCCACTTTATCCCTGTTCAGGTCATATCCTTCATACTTATCCCAATAATTATGGTCGAAACAACTCAGCACCAGGGTGCCGTTGGTGGCAATATCAAATGAGTTGCCTAAAAAATTATTATGCGTGAGCGTATCATCCATGCAACTGGCATCAATTTTTATTGCCCATCCGTTTTTATTAAATTCATTTTTTTCAACCCTAACCCTGTTCGCTCCTTCCATTGAAATACCGGTAGTATTACGCAAAAATTTATTCCCCGAAATATAACTATCAGTAATTTCTTTTAAGAAAATGCCATAACATCCATCACCCCAGTTATCTTCAAAAAAGTTATTAAACATTTTTACTCCATGAGAGAACATCACTGAAACACCTGCATTATTATTTTGAAAAGAATTGGATATATAAGCATCATTATTGGAGAACATAAAGTGCAAACCATAACGGGAATTTGCGTTGGAGATATTTCGCCAGATAACGGAGTTGGTTACAAACTCAAAATAAATCCCATCCCTATGGCCGGTTACAGAGTTGCCTATAATCCGAAGGCTATCACATTGCCAGCAATGAATACCGTTTCCACTTTGCTGGTCTGTGAGCGCATATGCCGTAAGCCTGTTATTTTCCACCAGGCAATCGGTCGATTTTTCTAAATAGATTCCAAAAAAAGTGCCTTCCAGTATGTTATCTGCAATGGTAACTCCCTTTCTTGTATAAACTCTTATTCCTGCAATATCTATGAGGCTTGAAGTGCCGGAGTGAACTAATTTAAAACCCTTTATGATTACGTTATCTGCCTTTACCGAAACAATCTCATACTTTTCTTCACCATCCAGCACAGGATAATTTACTCCCAAAAGCACGAGTGATTTATTTACAACAATATTTTTTTCTTTATAAATACCAGGCGCAACTATAATTGTATCGCCATTTTGTGAGTTGTTGATAGCTTCCTGTATAGCGTGAAAGTCCTTGCCGGGGCCAACGTGGTGTACATTAGCAAACGTGATTTTGCCTGGCAGGATTAAGAAGATAATTAGTATGAATATCAAAAATTTCACGGCTGGGTTAATTGATCCCATGTTACTTCGGTGCCCGGATACCGGTTTTTAACCATTTGCAAACTATCCATGTTTGCAAAGGCTGCGACGTGGCCACCCATGGGGCTTCTGAGTGAATCACTTTTCAAAAAAAAGGAAGCCTTTGCCGGCACTAAAGAATGATCGCCGGAAAAGTCAACAAAATAAACTGAATTTGTTTTATCCTTATTATTAGCAGGCTCTTTCAAAAAAGATTGTAAACAATGTTCATCGTCAAACTTGTAAACCTTCCCTTTACCGGTAATCACTTCCGCTCCGAAGCGGTTGTCACTATAAGGCATTTTACAATAATCGCAATGATCCTTTCCAACGATGATAGGCTCCGGGCCGGTATTACAGGAGTTTAGCAGGAAAACCATTACTATGGGCAATGCGCTGCTAACCGCTTTAATTTTTTTTTTCCGATTTATAGGAGACTTCCAACCCAGGACCACAAGGGCCAGTAATATAACACCAACACCAATAAATAACCATCCTCCAATATCAGGGATGGAATACGCTCCAAAATTGAGTAGTTGTTTATAACCAATTAAAGGTGGCTGGTAAGCCATGCCCGGTACGATAATAGCGGCATCAGGATTGAGATTATGTCCATAGTTATAATCCCACCTCCAGAAATCAACCATGGCAATTATTCCAAAGCAAACGAATAGTGCAAACACTATATTAAGCAGGATTCTTTTGCCAACAATGGCAGTAAAGAGAAGGGCCAATGCAAAAAATCCTATGATATATGGTAATATCGTAAATTCAATAAAGTCATTTGTATGCAGGGTTTTCATCCCAATGTAATGATTCAACCCATTGATAATATCAACGTTTCCGGCCAGCTTATTAGCATAAATCAATAAAACCAATCCTTCAGGGTATTGTGGGGCAGCAAGTTGTATTTGCCAAATGGGGAAAAATAATACAGCAAAAAGTATGGCGCTGCATAAAACCAACAGCAATCTTGCATATCCCTTTATCTTATTATTTTTCATGATTTCATTTTTAAAAAAGATACCATATCCGTTAATGATTATTTCGGGTACAGGTAACCGTTATTTTTTTGCCGGTGGCAGCAATACCCCGTCTATAAGATATATAATTCCGTTGGAAGCTTGCACTGTTCCAATGATATGGGCCGAATTATTCAACGATATCTTTTCATCTTTTACATTGATGGTTACGTTGTCACCATTGACCATTCCCAGGATCTGGCCATCCTTAAAACTATCTTCTTTAAGCCCACCTAAAGCAACATGATATTGCAAAATATTTTGCAGATCGTCTTTCTTGTCATCTTTCATTAATCCATCTAAAGTACCGGCAGGCAATTTATCAAAAGCCGCATTGGTCGGCGCAAAAACGGTGAATGGGCCTGCATTTGAAAGCGAAGAAACGAGATCTGCCTGTTTTAATGCTGATACTAATGTTGAAAGATCTTTAGATGCAATGGCCAATTTTACTATATCTTTTTGAGATTCGTTATCATTTACTTTTTCCTGTCCGCCTGCGCCAGGTGTATTATCTGAAGTAGATGTATCATTATTTGCTGTTGTGGAAGTTCCCTGGTTACAGGATATTATTCCAAAAAAAGAAAGGGAGATAAAAAACAGCTTAACCAGATTTTTCATTGTAATCTTTTTAAAAAAATGATCCATTAAATATTGTTGTCCATCAATAAATTTTTCGCCTCTTTAATCGTTTTCGGGTCCGGGTTTATATTAGTTAATCACTAAAATATTACAGGAAGAAAACCTTCCTGTAATATTTTAATGGTATTACCGGGTTAGTAAGGGAGGAGCTGTGGATGAATCCGGCATGTTCTCACCCGTATTAAAAGTTAAGGCAACATTGCTATTAGCGGGCGATACCCTTACGTAACCTTGCATTTCCTGGTGAAGGGCACTACAAAAATCAGTACAATAGAATGGATACATACCCGGTTTTTCTGGTGTCCAGTAAAGCGTTTGTGTTTCACCAGGCATTACCAACAACTCTACCGTGTTAGGTGCACCTTTGATGGCAAAACCATGAGGAACGTCCCAATCCTGTTCAAGATTGGTAACGTGCCAATACACGTCGTCGCCCATTTTTATTCCTTCAATATTATCAGGCACAAAATGAGAACGTATCTGTGTGATATACACATCTATTCTTTTTCCATTGCGCACCACCTTCGCTTCTTTTTCTCCTTTCGTCACGTAAGGATTTTTATTTTCTTCAATCTTAAAGAACTTTACTGATTTATCTTTAATCAGCGACGCTGCCACAGCCTGCCCATAGTGCGGTTCGCCAATAGTTGGAAAATCAAGCAGCAATTTCATTTTATCACCGGTGATATCAAAGAGTTGAGCTGCCTGTGCCAGTTCAGGCCCTGTGGGCAGGTACCTGTCTTTTGTAATTTTATTGTAAACAATTACATATTTGCCGTTGGGTTTCCGCGTGTCCCCTCCCGGAATACATAAGTGCCCCGGAGAATAATAAGTGGGTTCCCTGTCAATGATTTTTAAATCCTTAATATTCCATTTTACAATTTCAGAGGAAACAAACATAGTAGTAATGGCATTTCCTCTTCCGTCGAATTCTGTATGTAATGGACCTAACCCGGGCTTTTTCACCTCTCCGTATAAAGCTGCTTCATATTCAATTACGGGAATACCATCATAATTGCCAATAAACTTTTTATCAGCAATAGCTTTTTGTATTTTTTCAAAGCTAAACACTGGTATCAATGCCGCCAGTTTTCCACTTCCTACAATATATTCGCCGGTAGGGTCCA
>JBDTOV010000319.1:0-4564 GCA_039933035.1 Ginsengibacter sp.
TCCAGGTAGATTTCCGCAAGCCAGTACCACGCATCCGGTGAAGCATCGTTCCGGTTAATGACAGATTGCAAAACTTTTTTTGCAGTTTCAAAGCGCTCATAGTAAATATTCTTTTTCGCCTCTTCAATGGTTTGGGAATTCGCAAAACCAAAAATGAGAAAAACCGGCAATAACAATATATATATCTTTTTCATATCAATTAATTAAGTTAAATAATAGGTTCACATTAGAGCGGGGTGACCGTTAGCACAGGTGGAGCTGCGTAACGTTGTATAATATTCCGGAATATCGAGGAAAAAAATCCGGGCATTCTTGTTTCAGAACCTGGATTAAGTATAACCAAATCCGCAGATTCCAGCATTGCAAATTCGTTAACTGCCTCTGCAACATTTTGACACACAATTATTTCAGTCTGTACTTTTATCGGACAATTATCACGTATTAACATATATGCTTTTTGGATATAATACTGAACTTTATCCTTTGTTTTTTCGTTTTCAACGCCCAGTAATTTTATGATAGTATTGTACCGGGATGCTATATAAATACCATACATTAATTTATTTACCGGTAAAAAATCTGTAATTGGAATTACTATAGCAAATAATTTTGTCAATCGTCGGTTAACAGGAATGGTAATCACAGGAATATTAGTAGCTTCTGCGAGTTTATCCGGGTCCACCAGGAGTTTTCGCTTGCTGGCAAACTTTCTTTTTTGGCCAATAAGTATCAGATCAAACTTATGATGCGACACAAGATCGTCGATTGCAGATAACCACTCTCCCTTCATAATTCCATACTGAACCGGAATGGATTCACCGCCTGATAAATGGATATGTTCAACCAGCCTGTTCATTTTGAACTCCAGTTCGTTTCTGTTCTCAATTGCTCCATATGGAATGGCCATATGTACTTGTGATATAGCAACAAATGCAAAAGGAATCTCACTAACAACATGCAAAAGATAAATACTACATTCGTATTCCCGCGCAATCTCAACTGCTTTTTCAACTACGTTCTTTGACACATTTGAAAAATCTACGGGAACCAGGATCTTATTGAACAATTTTCTCATGATTTATTTTTTACAATACAATGATAGCCCGTACAAATAAAAAGATGATTAAGCCTTTATTAAAATCAGATTAAAATCGTTTTCAATTGGTCGTTCCTCCATTTGATTATCACCAACGGCCATTTGGTAGAAAAATATTGCGCGATGCGCTGTTGAAGCCTCTAGATAATCGATTTCCAGGCATTCATTCGATCACCAAAACATCAACAAGACCGGAGCGTTAAATAATTTAAGGCAGGAAAAAAATATTGGGGATTGTCAAAGTAAAGATGGTTCCTTTTTCAAGTGCAGATTCCACATCGATCGTAGCCTTATGAAGTGACAGGATTCTCTTCGTAAGCGTAAGGCCAAGACCGAATCCTGGCTTGTTTTGGGCTGTTGTAGCACGAAAAAAAGGCTGAAAGATATTCTGTATGTCAGCTTCAGCTATTGTGTCTCCACTATTGGAAACTTTAATAATAATCGTTGATTTGTCAAATATTACCCCAACCAGGGATTGATGATTGCTGGCATATTTGCACCCATTTTCTATAATGTTTTTTAAAGCAATGTACAAGAGATTTGCATTTCCAAATACCGTTAGCAATTTTTCATCATCTGGGAACACTTCAAAATTCACTACAATTTTATATTCTCCATTTTGCTTTTTTACTTCCGATATCACCTTAAAAAGTATTTCGTCGATCCGCACTTCATTTAGATCAATATTACCATGGGAGCCTGTTTTCGCTATATTCAATAAACTATGGGTCAGCAGATGCAATTCTTTGATGTCCTCATATACACTCTGCATTACTTCAAGGTATTCTTCACCAGATCTGTTTTTTTGCATGGCTACTTCAAGCTGACTGGATATGGATGTCAAAGGAGTGGATAATTCATGTGATGCATTGGAAATAAAATTTCGCTGAATCATAAATGATTCATGCAGCCTGTCAAGCAAATCATTAAATGTTTGGGCCAGCTTGGTAAGTTCGTCTTTGGGACGTGTTATCCTTAAGTGCTTGGAAAGATTATTCGATGTGATCAGATTAACTTCCCCGGTTATTTGCTTAATCGGATATATAACGCTTTTGGCAAAAGCCAATCCGCCAATAAAAGAAAAAACAGTAGCCAGCATCAGCGCAATGACTAAGGTTTTTCGCAACTGAAACAAGTACTCCTCTCCGTCAATATCATATGCAGCAACGGCAATTATAACATTACCATCATTACCTGTATTGTAATAAATTGCAGCGGCCTTTTGTTTGCGGTAATCAAATAAATATTCTCCTTCTTTTTTTACATCCGCAATTTCTATTGTTGTAAGCATCAAGGAATCGCCCTGACTGTCAGAAAAAAAGTATTCCGGGATCCCGCTATCGTTGATAATTGTAATGCTTTTATGGTAAAGTGAGGCCACTGCCGCGGTGTTCATTACGTGCAAAACTGAAAAATTATTATCCTTTATTCCCGCATATACCTTTGCGGTGCTTAATGCCCGATTTTTTAGCCTTTTACTGAAAGAACCTGCTCTCTCATTTACACTTACAAAATAAACTGAGACACTTACTATCGCTACAAAAAGGGTAACAAGTATTGCAAACAACAACGCTATTATTTATTTTATGCTCATGCTGCCTATTTTGCTTTTAACATATATCCCATACCCACCTGTGTATGGATTAACTTGGGTTCAAATTCCCGATCGATTTTATTTCGCAGAAAATTTACATAAACATCGATCACATTAGTTCTGGTGTCGAAATCTATATCCCATACTTTTACGGCAATATCTGCCCTTGATACCACCCGGTTTCGATTACGCATGAAATATTCGAGCAATTGAAATTCCTTGGCAGTCAAATTAATAGGCTTCCCATCCCGGCTTACCTCCTTACTATCAATATTCATTTCAAGATCAGCTACCCTTAAAACGTTCCCGGCGGGCAACTGCTGATTCATGGTACGCTTTAACAAAGCCCGTATTCTAACAAGCAATTCTCTAAATTCAAATGGCTTAATCAGGTAATCGTCCGTTCCCGCATCAAAGCCTTCAATCTTGTCGTCTGTTGTGTTTAAGGCGGTCAACATGATAATTGGTATATGCTGATCACGGCTACGAATTATTTTACACAAATCATATCCGTTGACACCCGGCATATTTATATCTGTTATTATTAAATTAAAACTTCCGGAATCGAAAAGCCTTAATCCAATTTTTCCGTCATAGGCCGTTTGAACATGGTAATTCAGTTCTCTTAATCCTTTTGAAAGGGTATCTGCAATTTTCTTTTCGTCTTCAACAAGTAATATTTTTATTTCTTCCATATCAGTTATTTAGCTGCATTTGTTAAAAGCCATTTTTTTTGCTTCTTAAAGAATCAACCTTACGCCGCCCAATTCTTCCACACGATAACTGAATTTTTCGCCAGGTGAACTTATAAACATAAAATTTTTCGGTATTTTCCATTCTTTGCTTAACCGCTCTATTAGTTCGGGGCCAAATTCACCCGACATGGTGATAAATTCCATTTTGATATCGGGATATGCCCTGTCAAGCACTTCAAAATCACTAAGGAATTTTTCAGGCGCTGGTTGATGTTCCTTTAACACGGTAACAATCTTTATTTTACGGGTAATCTCATTTTCCTGAACATATATCATTACTTTATTTAACGTGGCGATATCGTCAGCTTTAGAAAAAAAGATAAATTCCTGCTGATGTAGTACAGTTATAGAACGGGTTATTTTTTTGCGGCTTACTACCGCAATTTTACGTAAATTATCCGTAAGGTATTTAAGGAAACTTAATACAAATTCCAGTATATAAATTCGGTTGAGCATCCCATAAATAAGGAGCATAGCGGGTACAAAATATTGGAGGAATACGATAAGGTATTGAGGTCTCATTTTTACGTTCCCATAAAGCGCAGCAATAATTGCCAACAAGGCAAGTAACACAACAGATGGTGTAGCATATTCGGGCCTTGGCAAACGGGCCCTTCTGATCTTTAAGATTAAATTACCCAGTGCAAAAAAAGCCATTACCATCAGGAAAGAAATAGTATAGACGCCTGCCAGCGGTGCCAGTTCCCCATTCGTTACAAATAACACAGAAACACATAACAGGAAAAAAGTAATCAATATCCGGTAACTGCTGCAGTACCTGTTTTCCTTCAAAAGAAACTGTGGTAAAATTCTATCCAGCGTCATTCGTTTTATTAACCCATTTACACCAACAAAAGAAGTGAGAAGAGCTCCGCTGAGAACAGTTACTGCATTAATGGAAATTAACGTGGCAAGCCAATTGCCACCCGTTAATTTTGCCATATAACTCAAAAGCGATTGTTGGTGGGCATCCACTTCGACCAGGGGCAAAACTGCGATAGCCATCAATGCGATCACAGGATTTAAAATAGAAACCGCCAGCCACATATTACGCAATGTTTTCCGAAATACCCCCCTTTTCTGTTCCTCCACAAAATTAGCGGAGCTTTCAAAGCCAGA
>JBDTOV010000320.1:0-4542 GCA_039933035.1 Ginsengibacter sp.
GTGTCATTCTTGCTTCTTGGGGTAACAATATCCACGTTTGCGCTTGTACCCGATTTCAACGGTGTAAGGGTATTAAAATTGGGAAGTACGTTCCAGTCTCCTTCGTAATACCGGTATTTAAGGCCATTTGACCTGTCCTGGGTGGTTACGGTAACTTCATTGCTGGCGGCAGACACATTGTTAAGTGCATCAATTGCCTTAACGGTAAAAGTGTATTTTGTGTTAGGCAGTAAACTATCCGCAGTGATGCCCGATTCAACAGATGTATACTTTTTTGCACCATTCAAATAAATGTCATATGCTGTTATTCCACTATTTGATGTTGAATTATCCCAGTCCAGCTCTACAAAAGTATTCCCTGTATTAAGTGATCTTAAATTGGCTGGAACTGTTGGGAGCGGGCTATTAACAGAAGCTGTTTCAATAAATGCAGAACTTGGTATTTTCTGCCTTGTGATACCTGGCCCGGTCCAGTAAACCTCCATAATCTCTCCGCCATTTCTGTCAAAATAGGTAATAGAGATCGGGTAATACCCGGCAGCAGGTATTTTTACCTCCCCGGTAATCGACTGGTTGGCATGCAAGCCGTCGCTGTTTATCAGCGCAATGGCCCCGGCAGAATAAAAGGTATTGAAATATAGCTTACTTCCGTCATCTGAAATAGTCTCAAAGGTGTAAGTCCCCGGTGTTGTAATATGGATGTGACCCTGCCATATGAAGGCAAAGTCATCATCTATACCAGCCGGGCGTATATTAATGTCAACATTCGGTGTAGTGCCCGATTTAACAGGTGTAAGGGTATCGTAATTCGGAAGTTTGCCCCAGGTGCCTTGATAAAAACGATATTTCAATCCGCTCACCGTGGTATCGCTCGTTTTAACAGTGATCTCACTGCTGAAAGCAGAGGCATTGCCGGCCGAGTCAACCGCTTTAACTTTAATGGCGTGCGTTGAACCAGGAGAAAGATAATTAATGGTTGCGTTGGAAATAGCGCTGGTGTATTTTTTTACATTGTCCACATAAACATCGTATCCCGTTACCCCAACATTATCTGCTGAATTATCCCAGTCTACATCAACAAATGAAGCGCCCGCACCTACCATTTTTAGATTCTTGGGAATGCTGGGAGCCAGGTTATCCGGACCGGCTATATTGGTGTCTAAAAATACGGAATCAGGAACGATAGACCTTGCAAATCCGGGTCCGGTCCAAAACATGTCCATGGTTTGAGAGTTCCATTCTTCAAAATAGGTAATAGCAATGGGATAAAGTCCGGCAACAGGGATAGATACCGTTCCCCCTCGTGCCCATGGACCATGAGAGCCGTCATTATTTACCAGGGGTTTGGCCAGCGGAGAATAAAAGGAATTAAAATAAATCTTGCTTCCATCATCCGAATATGTTTCGAAAGTATAGGTACCGGGTGTTTTGATGTTGATATAACCTTCCCAAACAAACGCATACAGATCTACCTTGTCAGGAGTTTTCTGGTTCACATCAATATTCGGCGATACGCCGGTTTTGAATGGCGTTAACGCATTAAAATTGGGAAGCTCATCCCATAGTCCCTCGTAATAACGGTAATGAAGGCCATTTGTAACCTGTGTTGTAAAAGCAATTTCTTCGTTACTGAAGCTGGATGTATTCCCCGCCTCGTCGCGTGCTTTTACCGTAAAAGTATACGCCTTATTAGGATCCAGTTTATCAGCTGTGATAGCAGATTCGCCGGTGGTGTACTTTTTCACGCCATCTACATAAACGTCGTAATGGGTCACTGAATCATTGTCGGTGGCATCATCCCAGTCGAGATTAACGAAAGTGCGGCCGGTAAATAAAGGTTTCAAATGTAAAGGAGTTGTAGGGGCGATATTATCCTGGGATATTATAGCCGGGTTGGGCGACCATTCGGACCAAACTGAATACGAATATCTTTTAAACCTCACCCGGTAAGTTCCAAACTGCGAAGGGAATAACTCATTGGTTATGGCACCGGGTATATCAACATTGTCTTTCTGCCACTGGTATTGAAAAAAGCCGCCTGTAATTCCGAGTCGTGCAGTGATTACATCCGCAGAAATGAATTTGGTACGGTTATAATAAATCAGGGGATTAGCTTTATGAGCAGTTTGCCAGGCTGGAAGCAGGTAAGGCTGATCCCATTGGAATTCCCAGCTATTGTGTTCTACCATTGGGAATAAACTGTTCCTGATTTTTCCGCCTTTGGCAGCAAAACTATCCGTGAAATTTTGTACAACGGTGGGGTTCGGGTTTGCATCGGTACCGCCGGAAGCCACCCAGAAAGGGATATGAATAAAACTTTCCTTAGCCTGGTTTAAAATATCAATCAGTGCAGGAGAAGATGCAATAGTGGTGGAGGAGCGCTGTGGGAAAGTGATGCTATAGTACATTGCAGCATATCCTCCCATAGACAGACCCATAGAGATGATCCTGTCCGGATCTGTATTACAATATTTCTCCATGGAATCCAGCACATTATTAATCCGTGTCATATATGAATAATCCCATCCGATGACCTTTGCCTGCGGGTAAACTAAAAATGCATTAAATTGCCCTGAATCAATCATTTTCTCAAATCGCTCTGCACCCACTAACAACTGGTATTCATTGTCTGTGATGCCGGCAATTTCGCCGCCTCCGTGAAAAAATAAAATTACAGGATACTTTTTGGTATGGTCGGCCGGATCATAGCCTTTGGGAAACCTTATCCGCAAACTCATGTCGTTATAATAATAAGCCTTAAACTTATCGGTATTCCATGAAACACGCGGAGTGCGAACCCATTTAGCTATCGTATTATCGGGAGGTATAGCCGGAGGTTTGGCGGGGTCATAATTTACGACAACATCATTGGGATCAAAAATTCCGGGCTGGCAAAAGGCACTTGTAACATTGACCGCCACCAAAATAATTGTAGCAAGTAAAACTTTTTTCATAATAGGGATTTTACATTGATTTCCAAAGGGCTTCGGGAGCTTCTATATCCGTATTAGGGGTATAGTGTGGCATATTCAATGGGATTGAAATTGTGGTTAATTAAGAAATATCGAGGCAAACTGAAGCATGATTTCCTTGCATGGAAAGCTTTTCTAGAGGATATGCGACAAAACTATCGTAATTTTCGTAATTTAACAAGATCGCTTCTTCAAAAAGATGCAAAAATTGATTATTGCGTACTTCTACGGGTTTCATTTCGAAAAGCCTTATAATTTATTCTTATCAATCATATAAAACGGTAGAAAACCCCAACCAGTTTTAATGAGTGCAGTTAAAGTGATTTTTTGCATTAGCCTCGTTATTATTTTTTATAGTTATTTTGGATATGGAATCCTGGTATTTTTCCTGGTAGGATGTAAAAAACTTTTTTTTAAACGCAAATTATTATCAGAAGATTCCTTTCAGCCATTAGTGGCCTTAATCATACCTGCCTACAATGAAGAAGATTTTATATCGGCAAAAATTAAAAACACCCTGGAGCTGGACTATCCTCGGCAAAAGCTTTCTGTAATTTTTGTTACCGATGGCTCAACAGATGGCACGCCGGGAATAATAAGAAAGTTTCCGTTTTTTACATTGCTACACATGCCGGAAAGAAAAGGAAAATTAGCTGCGATGAACCGGGCTATGGAGATAGTAACTGAACCGGTGGTGGTTTTTTGTGATGTGAATAGTCTACTCAACAAGGAATGTATCAAAGAAATAACCAAGCATTATGCTGATCCTTCGGTTGGCGGGGTAGCTGGAGAAAAAAAGATTTACGTCCAGGACAATAATACCCTTTCGAGTAGCGAGGGGCTTTATTGGCAATATGAATCGTTATTAAAAAAATTAGACTCTGAACTATACTCCGTAGTAGGCGCCGCCGGGGAATTGCTTTCCATCAGAACGAGTTTATATGAAGCCATCCCTGAAAATACCATTATAGAGGATTTCGTGCTGTCGCTACATGTGTGTTTGAAGGGATATATTATAAGATATGAACCCAACGCTTACGCAACGGAAACTTCTTCCCTTTCCGTAAAGGATGAGCAGGAAAGAAAAGTGCGGATCAGTGCGGGGGCTTTTCAGGCAATGGCAATGCTGAAGCCATTATTTAACGTGTTTCGTTATCCGATGCTTTCTTTTCAATTCATCTCTCACCGGGTTCTTCGCTGGACGTTAAGTCCGGTTTGCCTGATTCTTGTTTTTCTTTCCAATTCATTGCTGGTAATTTATTCGGAGAGCATATGGTTCAGGCTATTGTTCTTTTTGCAAATCACATTTTATGTGTTGGCGATTGCAGGTTGGAATTTAGCTGCCGGGAGAACAAAAAATAGATTACTGCAAATACCCTACTATTTTGTTTTTATGAATTTGGCTGTTTTTATGGGGTTATTTCGCATTATCACCAAAAAACAATCAGTGGTATGGCAAAAAGTAAACAGGCAGAAGATGGCATAAATACTCTATCTATCCAATCTTCTTCAAGGTGTCCGAAAGTAAGTGTGATGAAACCATTCGCTTTCTCGGCGTTTGGGACACGGT
>JBDTOV010000321.1:0-4523 GCA_039933035.1 Ginsengibacter sp.
CCCTCGCAATATCATCGGCTGCTTTTTGGGATTTCTTGCCAATATAGCTGTCATGAAACAATTTAAAGTCTTTCTCTTTTACCTTATTAATCACCAGGTGAAGGTGCCGGTGTTCTTTGTCTTCATGAAGAAATCCTATCGCCTGCAAATCTTGCATATTAATTTTCAAAAGGTAATCGTCCGCTATTTTTTGCCACTGTCGTGTTGCTAAAGCTTTGCCGTCCTCAATGGCTGGCGATAAAATAGCATGGATGGTGAGTTGCTTGCCGTAGCCTTTATAACATTTTTGCAGGTCTTCCATTTGCATATAGTAGTCATCCAGCGACATCCCCTCTAATTTATTAGTATATATAAGGGTTGCCTTTTCTTTTTCATTGTAGGCAATTGTAGCCTTCAGGCTTTTATTGCTTTTTGCCTTGCCGATCATAACCTGATTTTTTTGATAACGGTTTGAATGGAGTCTTTTAAAAGGCTGACTTCAAGATGAAGGCCAGGGTCTGAAGTTTTTATCAGATTGCTAATCCTGCTAAAATTTGTCCGGTATTCTATCAACAGATTTTTAAACAGCCTTATTTCATTTATATCGTGTGCCAGGGGAATGGCGTGTACAAATCCTTCGATAGTGATCTGGCGGCAAAAGTCAGAAAAACTAACACCAGCTCCATTTGCTTTCTCCTTAACTTTTTGGTATTCCGAAGCTGTATACCGTATCGTTGTTCGCTTGCTTAATACGTCACCGGGGTTTTTCTTTTTATTCATAATTAGCATAGTTTAAAAAATTGTTTTCCTGCATGATGGCTAAGACCATCATGCGTTTCCGCCTTAGCGGAAACTCTTTTTTGAGGCACCGCCTCAAAAACAAGATTGAAATCCGCTTGCGGTTTCACATCTTGCCTGAAGCGGCGGGCAAACTATAAGTGAGCGGGATTAACTTATAAGCAATCAGCAATGTTAAAAAAGCTCATAAAAGCTTATCCAAGGCTCATTTTAATTTAAATTGTGGTTGAAAAATATTCATTGGTTAGTCAATTATTATTCAATGGATATTTTTTTATAAAAAACCTTATCTCATGTATGAAAGCTTTATCAAAGAGTGGTTATTAAATAAACAGTCCAGGGTATATAGTGTTATTGTCAGCACTTACCGCCAAAAGCTGGAAGAATTAAAGCCCAACCTTTTTAGAAAATGGTTGGCAAAAGAAATTGATATTCCTGAAGAAAAGGTCAATCTCAGCAGTCTTAATTCAGCTTTAGTGCGGCAAAGGAAAAAAGAATCAAAGGGAAAAAACAAAGGTTCCGCTGTTCAGTCCGTCAATAGATCACCAGTAGAAGAACCCTTTACATTTTCATCAGTAGAAAATACAATCGCCAAAAAGAGAACGATTGAACTTTGATAGATTCTTTATTGTTGCCAGAAAATTATTCAGGTAGCGGATGTTCTTTTAAAAAATCTGCAGCCGCCTTTTTTGATCCTTTTTGTGAAATATTGTAATAGGTCTTGTACCAGTTTAAAAGTGCAGGCATTTTTGCCATTTTTTCTTCCTTATTCAAATAATACATATAAAAGCAGCTGGCAATACTAATTGCTAAAATCAGCGCAAAGCCCCATTTTCCCATGCCGAACCAAAAAGCCTGGTGCCGGGGACTCCGATGATCTACCTGCAATGAATTATTGGCGTTACTTATTTTGCTGGCAGCTTCCTCCAGCTTCCTGTTTTGTTGCACAAAAAAATTCTTCTGCTCTTCCCGGAGTATGAATAGAATACTGCTTGAGGTTTCGTCGAGTTCGATACCATATTTGAACGATAAGCCTGCACGTTCTTTTTTATAATCAAAACCTGTCGGTGCCATAATATTATATTTTAGAGAGTTCTTTTAAAATTTTAATCTTTTCAATAAAGGCAAAGGCTTCCATTCCTCTGCCTTGCTCAATGCTTCTTAAAATATTTTTGTGAGGGGAAGTAGTATTATCAAAATCACCAAAAAATCTGACGTCGTATATTTCGTGCTTATTGCCCTTTGCAAACAATTTGATTTCTTCAACTAAAAGCGGGTGATTGGTGAAAGTGCTCTGGTTAATATAAATATTGATCTCAAAACGCCCGGCAATCAATGCAGACAATCGCTGCAGGTAACGTGTGCAGCCTTCATACGCACCACCACCCGCTACTACAATATTAAAAATGAACTTTGCTGATAATTCGGTTTCGATTTGTTTAAATTCTTCAATCGAATAATCTTTAGAAAATAAGGAGGGCACCTGGTCGCTCTCCGGCGCACCAAAATCGAGATAAAATGCATCATAATCTTTCCCACATAATTCCAGCAGGTTTTCAAAAAGGAGCTGTCTATCCAGTTTATCCCGGCCATCGAGGAGGTTCATCATGGCAAACCTTGCCGGTTTTTTCCCCTGGAGAAATTTTAATTGTTGTCTGCTGGTTTGTACCGAACTGTCAAGATCAATAAAATAGGTTACTTGATTTGTTTCGTTTTTGAGCGCCTGTAAATAAGTTAGCATGGATTTGCCGCTGCCACCTTTGGCCTGTACATTAAATTGAAATTGTTTCATCTGATTTTAATTTTATTTTTTTTGTGAATAGGTTTTTGTTGATTTATCTTTTTTCTTTGGCCAGCAGGTATTGCCGCGCTGTTTCAATAGATATGCATCGGCTTTCCAGGTAATTTTTTTAATCCATCGCATTGAAGTCCTGTGACCACTTTTATTAGAATCTTTGGAGTTTCTTTTAAATAGGATCTGAAAGGTTGCGGGTGAAAATAAAAAATAGCAGATACTTTTTTTTTGGTTGCAATCCCGGGCTGACCACGTATTTCCCAAGTCAATTTTTTTCGCTTCTGCTATGGTTATTTTATGGGGGATCATGTTGCTCAAATTTTGATGATTTGATGAAAAAATCGCTGTAATGCCTTCTGGTAAAGTGTTTCAGGGTTCATCAGTTCGTCATCAACAGGAAATACTTTTCATCAACGCCGTTTTTCTGATGACCCTTTGATGAACATTTTGATGACGGTAATATTTTAATTATTAATGACTTATAAGGTTTTCATCAAAATCATCAATATAATTGAGCTTCAGTACCTCATTTTTTTTGATGGTATACAATCTTCCCTTCTGGTTGTATTCATAGATCATTCCATCGTTACCAATTTTATATTGCAGTTAGGCATTGGAGTTGTCCGAAGGCTTTAATTTCCACTCTCCCTGCAATACCTTCCTGATAGCATTAACGTCCCGGTTACTAAAGCCCTTGCGTTGTAACCAATCCTGCATGTCCGGCGTACAAAAACATATTTCATTGATGCCTTCCCTGGAATCCAGTATATGCAAGAGTATCTGTGCCATCTCTGATTCCAGCCTGTTACGGTTGGAGCGTTTGATATGCTGCAGGGCAGCTGTGGCGATATGTTCAGCCCTGAACCACATCCTGGTGGCTGGTTGTATAGTAAATGGCCGCTCAAGCAGGTAATGAATGAAGAAGGATATTTCTTTTTGTAACGCGGAGAGCAGGTTGCGATCATCATTTTGTAAAGAAGGAAGCCGTCTTATCCAATAACGTATTTCTGTAGCATCAACATGAATAAAATTATCCTCGTTGTTGCTGCACAGTACAAACTTGCCGAAGAATTCTATTTCCTGCCGGTCAACGCCTTTAGCCTCTACCTTGTAGTATTTTGAGGTGGATAGGGATTTTATCCGTTCACTATCTTCCTTTCTGTCAAGAAAAGTTTCATCAACGCCTATAATCAGTTTGTTGGCCCACTCTGCATTAAAATTGCTCCTGAAGTCCTCGTTGCTATTGATCGTCATATTGTCTCCGAAAACCGCTTTGAGAAAATTCAGGAAAGTTGTCTTGCCGGTATTTCTTTCCTTACTAACTAAACAAAGTATCGGGAGTATTTGCGTTGGGTATAATAACAGAATCTTAAAATAATCAAGTCCTGTTTGTAATTGCTCGCCAAATACATGGCTGAGAAAAGCGAGTATCTGTTTAGGGTAGCCCGGCTTTGGCTCATGCATGAAGGGTTGATACCGGTTATAAAAATTATCAACCTTCCTTTGATAGTTCAAATGACCTGGTACCAGGCAGAACCCATCGTAGCGGGGGATTTGAGATAAAAAACTTTTTCCGTGGTCTTGCCTGATACATTCCACAGACCAGGGAATAAGTCCATCAACCTTGTCGCCCGATGCCAGTGGCCGGGAAATATGCTTAAAATAGACGGTGCCTATGCGGATGTAAGCTGTTGAATCCATAAATAATTTTAAAATGGTTTATAAAATTATTTTCTCCCGCCAGGCTCATTGCCTGCCAGCTCCATGGCCAGGTCGGCATCCACGATAATTTTTCTTCCTATCTGAGTTATCGCCTTTTTTATTTTGCCACTTTTTTTGATACGGTTTGCAGTCGGTATACTGCAACCAAAGAGATGAGCTATTCCAGCTATACCATAGACATATTTTTTTGAATGGTCTTTGGCGATGGTTGTTTTGATATCCTCTTTTT
>JBDTOV010000322.1:0-4519 GCA_039933035.1 Ginsengibacter sp.
GAACCCGTGATTCCTCCGTGAAAGGGAGGCGTCTTAACCCCTTGACCAACGCGCCGTTTTTTATAAGGGACGGCAAAGATAGTCTTAGGTAGTTTTGCTGCCAAATATTTTCTTTTTCAAAACAAAATAAAGAATGTCGCCACAGATTACAGCCATTTTCCTAAAAAAGGAGGTTGCCACGAATTACACGAATTAGCACGAATTAAAAAGAAGCATGTAAAAGGGTGGATCAACTGGAATGAACTAAATTAAAACTACATGGGCCATAAGAATGTGCAAGGCTACACAGTATATAACAAAAAAAGGTTTATCAGGCTAATTCATTGAGCTGGACACGTACCACACATTCGTGCTAATTCGTGTAATTCGTGGCAAAAAAATTATTCCAAAGGAAGAAAATACTCCGTTGGAACCCGTATAATTCGTGGCAAAAAATTCTAAAACTTTGGACAGGGAATACCTTTATAACCGGAAGGACGCTTGATGTAAATGATCGAAATTTCCATACCGCCCCGGCTTTGAGAGCCGGCTTTTAAACTTGAGGTATTGATGTCGTAAGTGGCGCCAATTCTCATTCCGGCAAACTCTAGTCCGAGGTAAGGAATAATGGCATCGCCAAAACGACACCACAATCCTGCATATACATTAGAAGGGTTGTCACTTTCCGCATCAAGTGATGCAGCCAATGCTCCGCCAATAACGGTTTCGGTTGATTTGTTTTGGTATTGATAAATACCACTGGCATGTAAAGTAAGGATATCCGACACGGGGAAATATCCACCGGCACTCAGGGTGGTCCTTGGCGCGATATTCCAGTTACCGCCCTGGAAACTTTCCTTATGGCGATTGATATGATACATGGAGGCTCCAATGTAAAAATTGTTTTGTTCATTGGTAGAACTGGAATACAATAAGCCTGCATTCACATCCAGGTATTTTATGTTCAGGTTGTTATTGTTAAAAATTTCCTGGGTAACCCCGGTAAAACCAAATGGGGTCAATTGATCCTCAAAAAGGAGTTTGCCGGTATTCAATTGCTTTTGACCGTACATGCCCTGGAAACCGATACCTAATTGCTGAAAGCCGTTTTCGTCCAACGCTTTATGATACGATGTAGACAGCCCGAGAAAATTATTTGTAAGAACGCCACTACCCGCCTTATCAGTTAGGGCTAAAATACCCACGCCCCAGGTATCAAAATCAGGGAGTTTATTTTTTAAGATTCCAAAATCAACACTCAGGGTAGACGTTGTATATACGTTATTAAAGGCAGGCCACTGATTGCGGTAATTGCCGGCTACTCGCAATGTTCCATCGAATTTTCCGGTCAATGCAGGATTCAAAGTCAGGGGTGAAGCGAAAAATTGCGAAAAATGCGGATCCTGCGCATTAGCATAAAAAGCGATGCACAATAGGATAGCTAAAATACCTGGTTTTTTTTTCATTCCCTGCAATTGTTCTGACGTTTAAAGATAGGTAAATTATTAAATGTTGAATCGATTAATTAGGGTTCATTTCAATTGTCATTATTGGGCTGAAGGTTGCCAACCTTAGAGATAAGTGCTTTCAAACAAAAACAAACCTATTGAAGGTTGGCAACCTTGCGGTAATTTAAAATGTACCCGCTATTTGTTGAATTGCCTGAACAACCAACCGGTAAACTGACGGGCACTTCTGAACGGTCCAGGCACCAAATCCCTAAGCGCTACATCTCCAATCCCTACATCTGGACTTTTACTCCATAAGCCAGATCTCCTGCATCGCCAAGTCCCGGCACAATATACCCTTTTGCAGTCAATTCATCGTCAATATCTCCGCACCATATCATGGCTTTAGGCTCTGCACGCAATACGTATTCAATACCGACGGTACAGGCAAGTGCACACACAATATGGATCTCTGCCGGGCTCCCTTCTTCCCGAATGAACTGGATGGTTTTCACCAGGGAAGCACCGGTTGCGAGCATAGGGTCCGAAATAATAACCACGCGATCTTCCATTTCAGGGCAACTGATATAATCAAGGCTTATATCAAAACTGCCATCGGGATTGTGCTTGCGATAAGCACTTATAAAAGCATTATCCGCTTTATCGAAGTAATTAAGCAGGCCATTGTGCATGGTCAACCCGGCTCTTAAAATGGTTGCCAGCACCGGTTGCTTTTTCAATACTTTACATACGGAAATTCCCAGGGGGGTTGTAATTTCTTCTTCAACCCATGACAATTTTTTGCTGATTTCATATGCACTTACTTCCCCGATTTTTTCAAGATTTCTCCTAAATCTCAGCCTGTCCTGCTGTATATCTATATCTCTTAATTCGCTCAGCCAGTTACTTACCAGTGAATGTTCTTCGCTAAGATTGATTACCATATTGACATTTTAAATTGTTAGCAGGGTGTGATCCGGTAGTTAAAGTTATAAATTTGAGCAAATCTAAATCCGATAATTATCGGATCCAAATTTTAAACTGGCAATTTAAATCCATTTACATGATATATAAAGTGATCGGAGTAATGAGCGGAAGTTCTCTTGACGGTATGGATATAGTGTTTTCCGAACTGCACGAAAACGGTGGCAAATGGAATTATGCAATTAAAAATACCCGTTGCGTCGCCTATGATACTGCGTGGGAGCAAAAACTCCGCGATGCCATTAACCTGCCTGCCAGGGATTATCTTTTACTACATGCCGATTACGGGCGCTTCACCGGGCAAAAAATTAATGAATTTATTGATGAAGAAAAATTACACCACCATGTAAACCTAATATCATCTCACGGACATACAACTTTCCATTTACCCGAATGTAAGATGACGCACCAGTTGGGGGATGGCGCTGCTATTGCCGCGGAAACCAAACTTCCCGTGGTAAGTGACCTGCGGGCAATGGATGTTGCTTTTGGAGGGCAGGGTGCACCGATAGTGCCTTTAGGAGAGAAATTATTATTTGTTGCATATGATTATTTTTTAAACATTGGGGGCATTGCCAATATTTCTGTAAATACCGAAAACAACATGATTGCTTTCGATGTATGCGCTGCCAACCGTGTTTTAAATATGCTCGCAGGAGAAAAAGAACTTGCCTACGATAACGGGGGAATAATTTCCTCACGGGGAAGTGTAAACGAAGATTTATTGGAAAAATTAAATGCCCTGGCATATTATCAATTCCCTCACCCTAAATCCCTGGCAAATAGTTTCGGGGTTGACATTATATACCCCTTAATAAAATCCTATGGCCTAACCGTTGAAGATGCCTTGCGCACCTACACAGAACATATTTGCATACAAATAACGAATTCCCTCCGGACATTTAAAAATGAGGCGATTCAAAAAATATTCATAACAGGGGGCGGGGCTTTTAATACTTTCCTTGTTGAAAGAATTCAACAGCATCTTGAGGAAATAAATTTTGAAATTTTTATTCCGTCAGATGAGGTGGTAATCTATAAAGAAGCCTTAATAATGGCACTTCTCGGAGCCCTTAGGTGGCGCGAACAATATACGGTTCTTGCCTCAGTAACGGGCGCATTGCGCAATAGTATAGGTGGTGCTTTGTGGCTGGGTACAGAAGCCTGATGTGCCAGGGCTTTTTACAATTTCATATTTTTTCGCGGGCAAAACAATGTATAGTGCTGAAAAGCGGCTACTAGAGAAAGCAGCAGCGACATAACCAATAATGTTCATTACCCATATTTTTATGGATGTACAGGGTCAGAAAGCCTGGTTCATTGTTGTTAATGGATCGACTATTCGCAAATTAATGGCGCTGCAATCTATTCTAAAAAATAAGGTTATCCTGCCTGGTAGCACAGTCAAATGGAGTTCACGATTTTATCTGAACAAATGCGGTCCCCGATAAGGTTTAGGGAGATGAGGTTCTTGCCCTGTATTTCTAAAACCGGTGAAATTAATGTTAGCTTCCTAAATTAAAATGTTTGTTTACTTGAGCAAAATTTCAGCGTTATGCAGATGAAGCCACTGCTATTTTCCAAAGAGACATTTGACCACGTTTAGTTGCAATCCGGGTTAATGCTCTGTTTAAATAAAAAACTTCGGAATAACCAGGATTCCGAAGTTTTTTTATTTCAGCTAAAGATTTTATGTATATCACCTGTTGGCTGCGACAAATGATTTCCCAGGTCAATAGCGTTTACTCATACAAAGGAATTTTAAATGTTTGCCTTTTCCCATGATCAATTACAGAGAGTATATATACTGCAGTTTTAATCCCTGGGGTTGGTATGATATTAAAATTTCCTTTCTGCAATTTTCTGACCAACACTATTCGACCCACCATGTCATAAAGGATGGCCCGGGCACCACTGCCTACATTTCCTTTAATCCGTATCTCAATGTTTCGGATAGCATAAGCATTCAGTTTGGCGTTTTCGTTGCTGGAAATATCCGGGCTTTTAATTACACCCGTTGGTCCTAATGCAAACGGCGGAGTACAAACACCAACTGTTAATTGAATTACGATTGAGGTATTACTGAAACCGCCTGATGTTGCTGTTCT
>JBDTOV010000323.1:0-4484 GCA_039933035.1 Ginsengibacter sp.
TGCATTACGACGGGTGGAAGCATTATACGCAAAACGAAAAAGACATCAAACAATCGTACGAAGTAATTGGTATTGGCGAGAGGTTAAAAATATTAGAAGCAGGAGTACCGACGATCATTGAAGGTTAGTTTGGTGCGACAGTGTCAAGGGATAATCGATAATAATCTTTTCATTTACCCAAATATTTTGCGTGGCTTTTTGAAAAGGAATGATATAAATCATCTAACGGTTATGGGTAGGTAAAAAGCATTGAAGTAAAAATTTATCAAAAAAATTAAACTAAAAAAAATGGAGACCAAAAATATAAATGCCGGGCTTGGGGCCTTACTTACGCCGGATAATTGCGTACTACTCCTGATCGACCACCAGGCATTTCAATTTGCCGGAATTCAAAGTCACAACACGCAGTCAGTTATAAATAATGTAGTTGGACTCGCGAAGGCTGCAAAAGTTTTTAATGTACCTACTCTTCTAACAACAGTGGTGGAGGAAAGGGGTGGCCTTTTGCTAAAACAACTGCAGGAAGTTTTTCCGGAACAAAAGCCACTTAACCGAACATGGATCAATGCCTGGCAGGATGAACGGCTGGTAGATTGGGTGAAGAAAAGTGGCCGTAAGAAAGTGGTAATTGCTGCGCTGTGGACGGAGATGTGTCTGGCGCTTACCGCCATCCATGCTGCAGAAGATTATGAAGTATATGTAGTTACAGATGCTTGCGGTGGAGTTACCATCGAAGCACATGAAGTGGCTATTCAAAGAATGATCCAGGCGGGAATTGTGCCAATTACCTGGGGAGTTTTCGTCGGTGAGTTGCAGCGGGATTGGGCCAGAACTGAAACGTTGACTGGTGTTGTTGAGAACCTGGTTGATCATTGGGGAGGTGTTGGTACAGCCATGCTATGGGAAATGCAACTGTTGGCTACACCACCTGAAGTTGCTGCCGTGGCTGGCGTTTGATCTTTCTTAACGGGTCAATAATCCTTTAAATAATTACACCATGGAATATCTAACGCTATCTATAAAATTTACAGCGAAGCCGGAGAATAGTGCCCAATTTAAACAGGTGTTAATAGATCTTTTTAATACAATAAGCGCTGAGCCAAATTTTATAAACGCGACCATTCATGAGGCAGTCGGCAAGCCTGCAGAATTCTTGGTTTATGAAACATGGAATGATACGATAGAACATTTTTTGAATGTACAAATGAAAGAGCCGTATGCAATTGCTTATGAACAAACCTTAATTGATATGGATATCAAACGGCAGCCTGCTGCTTATATACCATTTGCTTATTTCGGAACGCACCTTGTTAACAATTAAGAATTATGCGCCGTGTCTTTTTTAGTAATCGTCGTAGTATTTGGATCACAGTGTTAGTAGCATAGAAACCAATAACTAATACAAAATGAAATTGAACAATTAAATAATTATTAAAGCAAATAGTTAATGAAAAATGCATCCGCAAAATTACTGGAACAAGCACTGGGTGAAGTTTGGAACGAACGCGACGAAGTTAAAAGATTGGAGGCGATGAAGCGGGTATATGCACCGGATGTTATCTTTTATGAAGCCGATGATGCAGCGGAATTTAAAGGTTTTGAGGCGATCAACACCCGCATAATTGAGCTGTTCCGGGGCTTTCCGCCGGGCACTGCTTTTCATTTTAAGACAGGAGAGGAAATTAATCATGGAGTACTAAAAAAATCATGGACACTCGGTGTAGCAGGCCAACCTCCTCTTGCAACAGGAATGGATGTTGCCATTATTGAAAACGGATTGATAAAGGCATTTCATCTTTTTTTGGATAGCGAGGAGTAATATCTGGCTGAGATTAAAGATGGAAAAATTCAGGAAGAAAAATCATAGTGAGAGAAAATTATGCAGACGAATCAAAACGATTTACAACAACAGTTTCCTTCGGAAAAAGATGATATTGTATTGCCAGATGAATGCGGCGATTCTTTATGGGATAAAGTATTGCAACAGGATAATAAATGTATTTACCCGGCAGGCAATTGTGAAAATGAATGGTTACCTAACAATATTATTGATAAGGATAATGAGTTGCCAAAGGATAAAACATCTTTACTAATTAAGCCTGCTTCAAAATAAAATTTTCGATATTTAATATTCTAAATAAAAGGCTATGGCGAAAAATTATCCTTCTTTAGCTTTTACAGATGCCGTCAAGGAAATGCAGCAAAAACTGGGTAGCCGGTACAGTTATGCAAGGTTAGAAAAGAATACAAACGTTGATGGCTTAACAGAAAATGAGATTGAATTTATCGGGCACATGGACAGCTTTTACATGGCTACCATCAGCGAAAATGGTTATCCATACATTCAACATCGTGGCGGGCCAAAAGGCTTTATAAAAGTGCTGGATAGTAAACGATTGGGCATCATTGATTTTAAAGGAAACGCACAATATATTTCTGTTGGCAACATCGCTACACATAATAATGTAGCCATCATCATGGTTAATTATCCCGCAAGGGCACGGTTAAAACTTTTTGCCAAAGCTAAAATTATAGAGCTCAAAGATGACCCTGATTTATATGCGCAGCTTGATTTGAAAAGTTACAAATTTATACCGGAACGAATGATGGTATTTGATATTGAAGCATACGATTGGAATTGCCCGCAACACATTACGCCCCGCTATACTGCAGCAGAAATTAATGAAGCATTTGCTCCGCAACAAGAACATATCGCTAAGCTCGAAGCAGAGATAAAAACATTGAAGGAAAAACTTAAAGAGCGCAACGCATGATACAGAATTTACATGGTGCTGCAGGTTCCGGAACGCTTATGTTTATGGTTAATGAAGAAAGAAACAAGCATGAGTTTTTTATGCGGAAATGCATTGACCTGGCATTAATAGCAAAAAGCAAAGGAGACAGGCCAATAGCTTCTATAATTATAAGGAATGAAAAAATAATTACGGAAGCTGTTGAAGGCGGGAAAGTATATAAAGACATTACCTACCACGCGGAGATAGTTGCTATCAGGCAGGCCATACGCTTGCTGGATGTGCAAGATCTTTCTGATTGCACCATGTACACCACGCATGAACCTTGCATTATGTGTTCGTATGTAATAAGGCACACAGGTATTTCTCAAATAGTTATTGGCGCAACCACCGGTGAGATCGGCGGCGTTAGTTCGCAGCTTCCACTCTTGTTAGATACGTCTATAAAAAGATGGAGAAAGCCTCCCGATATTATCTGCGGAATTTTAGAAAACGAATGCAGGGAATTGTAGATTTCTTCGACATAATCCGTTGTGGATATCGAAATAAATTCTTTCCTTTTTGTTCATGTTTTATGATCCCGAAGGGCCAAACCTTTCCGTACGAATAATGTCCGGTGGCAGGCCAATATCAACCAGTGTATTGGCTACATTTTCAACCAGCGAGGTCGGGCCGCAAACGAAACAATTGGGCTGAATATTAAACGGGGCTAATACCTCACGGAGCATCGCCTGGTCAATTCGGCGTTGATGGCCTTTCCAATTTGATGGCGGCTGGCGGGTGTATGTAAGTACCAGGTTAAAGGAACTATGCTCATTAGCCAGTTGCACTAATTCCTGTTGATAGATAACTTCCGCGTTGGTTCGCACACTGAACAGCAGCGCTGTTGGATTGGTTGCCCCGATGTTTGCCCGGTGCCGCAATATAGCCATGAGTGGAACGATCCCTGAACCACCGGCTACGAGCAGGAGAGGTGTATCTTTCATATCATCTCTCCAGACAAAATATCCGCCAATGGGTCCGCGTACTTCCAGTGAATCACCCGGCACAACGGTGTCATGAAGGTAGGCAGATACCTCCCCGTCCTCAATCAATTCAACAGTTAAATCAATCTGGCCGGTTTGCTCCGGCGGTGATGCAATTGAATAGCTGCGCTGTGCCTGGTAGCCATCTTCAGCGGTCAACCTGATATCGTAATGCTGACCTGGTAAATGTGGTATCCATTGGGGTAGTTGCAGCGTGATTGTTTTCACGCGGGGTGTTTCCTGCACAATAGTTTGCACCTTGCCGATCTGCCAATAAAATTTTTCTATATCAGTTAATAAATTACTTGTCATCTGAGCTATATCGTTGCTCGTGCCAGGGATCTCCGTACATGCTGTAACCTCCATGCTCCCAAAAACCAGGTTCGTTGTTTTCCATAAAGCGCAATCCCTTAATCCATTTAGCACTTTTCCAAAAATAGAGATGTGGTACTACCAAACGGCCCGGGCCGCCATGTTCCGGAGCTAACGGTGATCCTTCATAACGCAAACCAATAAACGCTTTTCCGTTGCGAAGGTCGGCTAACGGGATATTAGTAGTATAGTCGCCATACGAATAAGCCATCACATATTGTGCTTCAGGTTTCACCGTGACGTGTTCGAGTAATGTATCTATGCTGATACCTTCCCAATGGGTGTCTAACTTTGACCACTTTGTTACGCAGTGTATGTCTTTGGTAAACGATTG
>JBDTOV010000324.1:0-4447 GCA_039933035.1 Ginsengibacter sp.
TGGAAGTATAGTAGCGCACGGGGCTTCTGTGGAATGAAAGGATTGGTTGCTTTAAGTCACGGTTAGTGTGCAACGGCACAATAAAACCGGGCGTCATTGCTAAGCATCATTCTTGCGCCATGGTGGGGAAGAGCAAGTCTGTAACCAAACCGTTCCCCGGCGCGAAGGGTTTTAAAATGATGACCTATATTATTGGCAAATACATGTGGCTTCATATTCCCACAGCCGTAGTTTGTGTTCCGGGCAATACTTCTTATAGCATATACAATTAAATTGCGCCCGTATTATCGTTCTGAAAATTGGCAGTATCCACTTTATGGATGTTATAAATCTTTTCAGCCGTTTGCGTAACATAGTTAGTGATCCGCTGGTTGGCTTCTGTATTTTCTAATTGTTTAAGTTCGCTGATGACGATTTGCAACCCTTTAACGCGGTCTTCCATTGATTCTTCCGGGTTTGCCTGCTCTTCAAGCCTGAAAGCCGCCTGAACAAGATCTTGCTGGGGTTGCGAATTTCTTTCATCTTTCGAGAGGTTGTATAAAATCTTATGCAAATTATAGATGGCCCTGCTTTTTACGGCAGGTGTGCCGAGATCGCCGGGGTTTTGCTTCCCTATTCTTTCCAGGATTTTCTTGGCAATCTCTACTTCAGCATGTAGCCTGATAAGGTTAATTCTAAGATTTTTTATTGTTTTGTCATATTGCCTGAAATCATCATCCTGGAGTGGCAAGGAAGCGGATGTCTCTTTCACCGCCACGGTCCATGTTTTGGTGTAATATTCATTTTGTTGATAATTGTGTGGGATATAGTCAAAAAAGAGTTTAGCATCCGGGCTTTGCAAACCGGGCATGTCAATTTCCTTTCCGGCCAATTGCTTCACTTCCAGGTGAGAAGAATCAATTTGCACTAACACTAACGGATCACATTTAGCAATATAATCCCTTCTTGTTTTTTCATTAAAAGATCTTTTGCTATCCCCCTTATAAGTTGACCAGTAATAAGAGCTGGCCAGTGCATTACCGGTATGTACAAGTGGAATGAAATCTGTATACCGGTTCTTCTTGTCAAATTTCCTGCTGCCCTTTTTAACCTTTACAGGGCATAACAGGTATTGGTTAATATGCTGGTAAAGTAATTTTTTTAATTCGCCGTCGGTTAATACGCCCGGGTTCAGGGTCGATTCAAAGTTGTCAAAAAAGCCAAATTCAAACTTGGCCAGGAATCGCCCGTCGGATTGAAATCTCCTGAAAAGTATCTTTGCACTCCATTCAAGCTGCAGCGATTTATGAAAATGGATATCCTCCATGCCGCAAAAGTTAACGACACTGCTAACATCACAATAACGCTTTTCACCATCCCACGGGCCTTTATATTTATCGTCTTTGTTGAAAATTTTTCCGAAGTACAGCATATTGTCTTCTTCGGAATCGGGGTCGGGCCACTCCGGGAATTTGAGTTTTGCTGGGTTATCCTGTAAACTCCTGTAATCCACCAGGGGAATCTGAATAGTAATAAACATAAAATCCGGCTATTTAGTTGACCTTCTTACAACCTTTCCATAGTATGAATGTATAAATAAAGTAAAAAAAAGAAAGGTTCTTGTCGTTGTCGACAACAGTAAGGTAAAAAATATTCTTTGTGTTTGGAAATTTTTTTCGGATGAACAGGTAGTGTAGTAATTTTCACCAGTAAGATTTATGTGAGACAGGAGCGGATGTCATGAAAGCTACCAGATTTTCAACCTTCTAAGTTGTTCACCTCCTCTCCGGGCGGTTGTCCTAACCCGAATTTCCTGTATGAATATTTCAGCCTTCGCAGGTGTTCAGCTTTCTTTGGAAAGCCCGACCCATCCACTCCTGGGAGCCTACTGGTCTCTGATCAACGGCGAAACCTTTACAACATAACAAACCACTCGAAATTACAGGACAGGAAATGTTTGATGAGAAATCGCTTTATATATATCAAAATCCCGTACCGGTAGGTTTTGTAACAAAAGAAGAAGATTGGAAGTATAGCAGCGCCCGGGATTTTTGCGGGATGAAAGGATTGGTTGTTTTAAGTTACAGTTAGTATGCGACGGCACAATTAAGCCCGGCCAAAAGCCCTGCCTCATACTTGAGCCATAGTGGGGATACTTCCCTTAAAAAATGGGAATGGTGATGCGTTCCGGTTACAGCGAAGAGATGGGTACTTTTATACAACAAAACGCCGAGCGTTTGAAAATGAAGTAAGACTTCGCCTTCATTGAAATAAAAAGTCAATCACCTATTCAATGCATCATACGACATCCAATCAACTTCCAGTTCAAAGGGGTACAATGGTTTCTCAATTGCGTTAGGATTTGTTTCAACTCCCCATTCGTTCGTATGCCAGAAGTTCACCCGGTAATACGATTGATGCTGAGGTATGCCTCGTTGCGATCCCCGGTAATCCCACAAAACGATTTTCTTACCTGTCGCCGGGTTAATCATCCACCACGAAAGCCGATCAGGATACCATTCAAATCCGTAGGTATACAATTGGGATGAAGCATCGTAATGATCAATAGCCTCAATTGTTTCGGGCTGATTTTGAGCACCAGTTAACGCAGTTGAATTTCCTTTATAACCTTCTTTGTAAATCGTATTGTAAATAATTCCATCAGCTACATTTATTGTTCTGCCGATTCTTTTAAGTTCACCTTTATTACCGGTCCAGGTGCCTATGTAAATGATAGTAGGGTCAGCAACCAGCCATTCAAAGTCTATCTCACTAAGCCCATATACACTATCCATAAAGTAAGTAAAATAACCAACAACAGCGCCTGCATTTGGTTGCACATCTTTCACACGCGGAACTTTCAACCGGGCAGAATACGTACCAAAATAGGTAAAGTCATTTGATATAATTTCCGGGCCACGACCGGCACCTGCGCTATCTAAGGGGTCTATTTTAAATAAAAGCACTTTCGAGCCAGGTTCTGTTTTGGAGGTAACACCTGATTGCCATTTGAAAGCAGCTTTATTTCCGGTAGAGCCATACCTGAAATTATCTAAAACAGAATCGTTAAAATTTTCAATAAAAGAATGAGATACCTTTCCTTGCTGAGCATGGATAGTAAGACTGAAAAAAAATGAAATCAATAATAGAATTCGTTTCATAAAAATGATGAATGATTTGCTTTAATACGAATGTAACGTTATTAAGATGCAGTAGGAAAAAATCCTGTTTAAACGGGGTCCGTCAATTTCAGCCCTTCGTAGGTGTTCAGCCTTCTTTGGAAAGTCCCACCCATCCATTCGTGAGAACCACCTGGTCTCAGATTAGTGGCGAAACCATTACAACGTACCTGTCTTTTTATCCATGGTAATATCTTCCGGTTAATTTTATAGATTCGTACCATGAAGGAAGTATATTTATATCACGTTGCAAATTATTTTACTGCTACCATTCATGAATGGAAGCCATTGCTTGCAAATGATAATTTTACCAGCCTCCCAATGTTGTTCCTAATGAAGTGTGGCCAGGGATGATGAGAACGGGTTGTACGAATTAGCACGCATAAATTCAATAATATAAGCCGATGTTATTTTATCACCCATTAATATTTCCATAGCATGAAAAAGATTTTATCAAGACGCCTTTTTATACAAAAAAGCGTTACGGCGGGTATCGGTTTTAGCGCATTGGGTAATTTAGCGGCTTTCCCAGGTGCGGCCTCTCCGGGAATGAAGCTCGGACTGGTAACATACCAATGGGCGAAAGACTGGGATTTACCCACCATAATTGCCAACTGTGAAAAAACAGGTATCCATGGTGTTGAGTTGCGTACGCAACATGCTCACGAGGTTGAAATCAATCTGAATACCGTTCAGCGGGCTGACGTGAAAAAACGTTTTGCTGATAGCAATGTCACCTGTATTGGTTATGGATCCAACTTTGAATTTCATAGTCCCGATCCTAAGCAACTTCGCGAAAATATCGAACAGACCAAGGCTTATATTATACTCTGTAAAGATATTGGTGCAACCGGGATTAAAGTCAAACCAAACGATCTGCCCGACGACGTTCCGGTGGAAAAAACGATTGAACAGATTGCCACTTCGCTTGATGAGGTTGCTAAATTTGCGCAGGATTACGGCCAGTTGATAAGAGTGGAAGTACATGGCCGCCATACAGCAGAGCTACCTAATATGAAAGCTATTTTTGAGCAGGTAACGCAACCGAATGTAAAAATGTGCTGGAACAGCAATTCACAGGACCTGTTGTCACCTGGCCTGGAGGGCAACTTTAATATGGTAAAAAACTGGCTGGGGGATACGCTGCATACCCATAATTTTGGCGGCGGGGAATATCCTCATCAACAACTTTTTGACCTGCTCACAGGTATACAATATACCGGATGGATTCTTCTTGAAGAGAGTACAGATCCGAAAGACAAAATAACCGCATTAAGAGAACGGCGGGC
>JBDTOV010000325.1:0-4425 GCA_039933035.1 Ginsengibacter sp.
TACCTCCATCATCTCCTAACCAGTATTTGGTAGAATAGCCAACATCCTTTTGTGCGGCTGCATTTGTTCCCCAATCATTCGACCCCATTATAGTCGGCATAAGTTCACCGTTATAGCTTTCTCCACGAAGCTTTACCAATTGCTTGCGCCTCTCATCCATGGGATCGTAAGCGTCAACCAGCTTTTTGTTTATCATCATTTCTCCCCAGCCCCCCCAGGATGCCCATGGCTTACCTACATCTCGGGGAGAAGTGAGGCCGGCAAGCAGCTGCCCTCCATTAGGCACGTCGCCCCAATGAAAGTTATCGCCTGCTTTTTCCCTGTACTGCACTTCAAAAATATTTTCCTTCTTATAATCATCATCATTTTTCTTCAATATTGAAAAAGGCGCATGTATGTTGGCAGCTAATGCATACTTTGGTTTATTAAGAGCAAACAAGTCTGTGGATGCTTTGTCAGCATTTGCCCAATCTTCTAAATACATTTGAGCATTTGCCAGGTAAGCCAGAGCAGCACCTTTCGTAGCTCTGCCTCTATCGGCAGCAGACCAGTCATTTAATTCGGGCAAAATTGCTGCTGCTTCTGTTAAGTCACTTACCACCTGCTTAAATACGTCTGCATTTGGCGTACAACTTAATGCATTCTGCTCAGCAGTATAAGCAGTCAGTGGCATGGGCAAATCGCCGTAAGCCCTTGCCAGCATAAAATAAGCCCAGCCTCTTAAAAATTTTGCCTGTGCAGACATGCTGCTTTTCTCTTCATCGGTTAATACACCTTCAGGAGCAGTTCCAATCTTATCAAGCACAAGGTTAGCACTCCCAACTATCTTATAAAGGTTAGTCCAATAATCCAAAAATTGTCCGGCACCCGGTGCCATATAATTCTCAATTGGCTTCGGTATTAAAGTATTATCTACCCAGTCCTGGGAAATCCATCCAGGGACGGCAACCCAAAGCTCTCCGCTTACATTATTACCAACAAGAGAAGCGTAAGCACCAATTAAGGCCTTTTCATAATCCGGTTTGGTTTTAAAAGCCGAAGCATCCGTTATACTTCCATCAACAGAGGATGCATCGAAAAAATTTTTCTTACAGGACCATAACCCTAATAACGTTATGGTCGTATACAAAAGCACTATTGATAATTTTTTCATATTGTTTGTTTTTCAGTTTTAATATCCATTAAAATTGCGCACTGATACCGAAAGTAAACATACGGGCACTGGGGTAACGGCCAAAGTCAACGCCTGCGGTTTGTACTCTGTTCCCAACGAGTGAGCTACCCACTTCAGGATCATATCCACTATATTTAGTAATGGTCAGCAGGTTTTGAGCAGACACATATATCCGGGCCCGGTTCATTCCTGCCTTGCTGGCAATTGCTGTAGGTATCGTGTAACCTAATTGTATGTTCCTTAATCTTAGAAAAGCACCATTTTCAATATAGTCTGATGCAAATGCGCGGTTGATATAAGGAGCATCATAGGAATTACGCGGCAGTGTGTTACTGGTTCCTTCGCCATGCCAGCTATTCAAAAGGGCCTTGTTTACATTGTTTAAACCAGGTCCATTATGAAACTTCATATGATACATTATAGCCTTGGTCATGTTGGCTATTTGTACATCTCCCTGGCCGTTAAAAAATGCATTCAAGTCAAAACCTTTATACTCTACTCCCACGTTGAAGCCATAAATATAGCCTGGAGTGCCATTTCCATTAAAAGTCTTATCATCTCCGTCTATCTTACCATCGGGAGCGCCCGTCAGGCTTCCTTTAGCATCTCGTCCATTGATATCTTTAAACTTCTTGTCCCCTACTTGAGAGCCGAGGCCTTTCATACCACTGGCATCAAGCTCGGCCTGGTTTTGAATGATTCCGTCAAAAATATAGCCCCAGAAATTACCAACTTCTTGGCCAACATAAGTTCTTGTTTCTGCACCATCCTTGTCCCCGATTACAGAAATACTTTGGGGTAGATAACCGCTTGTATTTCCAGGAATAAGACCAGTAACTTTATTTTTAATAGTGGTGAAATTACCACTGGCGTTTACCCGAACTTCGCCAACTTTTTTATTAAATCCTAATAAAAGCTCTAAGCCTTTATTCTCCATAGAGAAGGCGTTGGCAAGAAACGAACCATTGTAAGGGGTTGAATAATAAGGTGTGGGTACAGTCCCTAAAAGGTCAGTAAGCTTCTTTACATAATAGTCAGCTGAAAAGTTAAACATGCCGTTAGCTAAAATGGCATCTAAACCAAGGTTTGTCTCTGTATTCTTTTCCCACGAAATGTCTTTATTGCCTAACACACCAGGTTGGATACCGCCAACCAATGCTGGGGGAGTTCCCAACGAATACCCAAACTGTCCGCCACTGTTTGTATATGTAGACAAGAACTGTAAGTCAGGGATATTCTGATTACCTACGGAGCCGTAACTTCCCCTTAGTTTAAGTTCCTGTATAAAACCCATGGAACCCATAAAGTCTTCCTGTGATATTCTCCATGCAGCAGAAACTGATGGAAAGTAGCCATAGCGATTTTCTTCCGCAAACTTAGAGCTACCATCTCGTCTAAAATTAAAAGACAACAGGTATTTCTCCTTGTAATTATAATTAAGACGGGCTAAATAGGAGAACAAGGAAAAGGGAACATAAGCACTTCCGTTTACCCTGTTCTGTGCTGTTGTGGCTCCCAATGACTGCTGGTTTTCGGGTTGGCCACTTCCATTACCTTGTATGTATGCTCCTGTACCTTTTAACGCATCTGTTCCTACCAGGAATGAGAAATTATGATTGCCGAAGTTCCTCTCATAATTTAAAGTATTCACCCAGTTCCATTGTGTGCCTCTACCCCAATTTTCCTGGTAACTGGCATTTGACTGAGGATCAATAGAAGCAGGTAATTGGTAAGGTGAGCCGTAAATACCGAATGAGTTAGCAATGTTGTAGCTTATAATAGATTTAAACTTAAGTCCCTTTATAAGTTCGAGCTCGCCAAATGCATTAGACAATAGTTGGGTGTTTTGCCCCCTGGTAATCTCAGTATAATAGTCATTTCTCCAGATTGGATTGGTGGTGATATACCATTGTGATGGACGTGTGTTGGCTCGCAAGGCATAGCCTCTAAAGCCAATGAGATGATCACCTAACGGTCCATCTGTGGTTGTATAAACAGGGTCAATGGGGTTGGCTTGTAGCACACCATTCGGAGCACCAATAAGTACACCTCCATCTCCGTTTTGTGTCGTTGGATTGTGATTTTTGTCAAAGTTGAAATTAACATTCACGCCAAGTTTCAACCGGGGTGAAACATCATAATCCATATTTATACGCGATGTGTAACGCTGATAGTTTGACCTTTGAATAATGCCATCTTGGTTGGTATAACCAAGCGATAAAAAGGTTCTAATTTTTTCGTTGCCACCACTAATAGAAACGTTATAATTGTTCATCAGTGCTGTACGAAAAATGGCATCCTGCCAGTCTGTAGTTGGTAACGAAGCCGGGTTTGCCCAAGCCGGGTTAGGCGCCTGGCCACCATTTACCAGATTTTCATTTCCCAGTTTTGCATATTCGGGCCCGTTAAGAACAGGAATAGTTTTAATGACTTTTTGAATGCCAGTATAGGCATCTATATTAATGGCTACCTTACCAGCCTTTCCGCGTTTAGTTGTAATAAGAATTACTCCTGCAGATGCACGGGAACCGTAAATGGCAGAAGCTGCTGCATCTTTCAACACATCAATGCTCTCAATATCGTTAGGATTGATGGCTCTGAGGTTAACTGATAGAGGAATGCCATCCACTACAATCAGCGGATCGCTACCAGACGTAATGGATGAAATACCACGAATTCGCACAGAGATTTCGCCTCCTGGTTCGCCTGAGTTTTGATTTACCTGCACACCGGCTACACGACCTAAAATAGCCTGATCGGCACTTACTACAGCTACTTGCCTAATTTCTTTACTACTGATTCTTGCAATAGCGCCTGTTACATTTTTAGCCCTTTGTGTACCATACCCAACCACCACCACTTCTTCCTGGATTTTTACGTCCTGGTTTAAGGTAATTTCTAAAAAGCTCTGATTGTTAATGGCAACCTCTTTGGTTAAGTAGCCTACATTGCTAATTACTAAAACACCGTTTCCGTTAGGGATATTCAATGAAAATGAGCCATTCCTATCGGTAGTGGTACCAACGTTTGTATTTTTTATCTGCACACTCACATCAGGCAGTCCCTGGCCGGAGACAGAAGAAATTACACGCCCCTGGAAGGGCAGGTATTGAACAGCCAGTTCCTCATCGCTCACGGCTAAATAGCTAACCGCTTCGATATGGTTAAATTTTCTTTTCTTGTTGTTATACAACAAAATCTGATCATCTACCACCTGGTAGTCAATAGCCAAAGGATTAAGCAAACGCTGC
>JBDTOV010000326.1:0-4365 GCA_039933035.1 Ginsengibacter sp.
TGTGGCAAAATTTTTGCTAATAATATTGCGTTTACCTACATCTCTGAATCCAAAAACTGTCCAATGAAAAAACCAAATCCTTCTGCACGAGTGCTATTAGCATTCTTATTAATCATTTCAAATCTTTATTCTATTGCGCAGCCAACGACCTGGCAGGCCCGTGGAGTTGGCGGGGGTGGCAGTTTATTTTATCCAACAATCAATCCGGCAAACGATAATGAATTTTATATCGCCTGTGATATGAGTGAGCTTTTTCACAGCACTGATTTTGGAAATACATATTCCCAGGTTCCTTTTACAAAATTGCAAATAGGAAATATTTCTACTTACGAATTTACTAACAGCAACAGTAGTGCCTATTGCATTGCAAATGATGGCAATATTAATTATGCAGTAAGAACTCTTGACGGTGGAAATACATGGAACGCATTACCCGGTAATCCATTAAACGGTGAAGATGTGTATGCATTAAAAGCAGATTATGCAAATCCAAATCGTGTTGTAATGGGATATTATGGATCGTTGTATGTATCAAATGATTATGGCGTTAGTTTCTCGTTAGTATGGACAGCAGCTAACAGTGGTGCTGGCATTACAGTTGCAGGCATTTTTTTCGATGGCAATAATATTTATATTGGAACAAATGAAGGCATTTTATATTCTTCTAATGGTGGCACGTCATTTTCCAAACTCAGCACAACAGGCATGCCTGCATCAGAAACTATTTTTTCATTTGCGGGTGCAAAGGTTGGATTCGTAACACGTTTCTTTTGCATCACAGCTAACACCACGGATGTTTATAACGGAATTTTCCCCTGGGACTATTATGGCTTTGCAAAGGGCGTTTATACTTTGGATGCCGGCACCAATGTTTGGGTTGCAAAAATGAACGGCATCAATATAGCAAACGATTTTGTGATGTATGTCGGCATGGCTCGCAACGATATTAATACTGTTTACCTTGGCGGCAGCGATGCAACTACAGGAGGTAACTCTGTTATTAAAACTATCAATGCCGGCAGTAACTGGAATAAAGTGTTTTTAACTGCTAACAATCAAAACATACGCACCGGTTGGTCGGGGCAAGGAGGCGACCGGGGCTGGGGCTTTGGTGAAACATGCTTTGGTATTACAGTTGCGCCCAATAATGCCAATAAGGTTTTGTTTGGAGATTTTGGTTTTGTACATAAAACAAGTGACGGGGGCGCCAACTGGGAACAAGCTTATGTAAATACAAATGATGAACATCCTGCGGGTGCTGCCACCCCTCAAAAAAAATATTATAATAGTATCGGGCTGGAAAATACTTCTGCCTGGCAGGTGCACTGGCAGGATGCCAATAATATGTTTGCCGGTTTTTCGGATATCAATGGTATCAGGAGCAAAGATGCTGGCGTAACATGGAGCTTTGATTATACTGGAAATACTGTAAATAGCATGTATCGTATTGCAAAACACGTAACTAATAACACGATGTTTGCGGCGAATTCAGGTATTCATGATATGTACCAGAGTACCCGTTTGCAGGATAATATCCTGGACGCAAATGATGCCGGTGGAAGAATCATTTATTCTACTGATAACGGCGCGTCATGGCAAGTACTCCACCAGTTTAACCACCCGGTATTCTGGGTGGCAACAGATCCGAACAATGTAAATCGTCTATACGCCAGCGTTATTAACTATGGTGGAGGAACAGGACAAGGTGGAATATGGATTACTAACAATTTAAATAATCTTGGAAGTTCAACATGGACCAGGCTTTCTAACCCACCACGCACCGAGGGACACCCTGCAAGCATTGTTGTTTTGAATGATGGAAAAATGGTTTGCACTTTTTCCGGAAGAAGAAATTCCGGTGGCACTTTCACTGCCAGCTCAGGAGTATTTATTTATGACCCGGCAGTAAATTCCTGGACAGATGTGTCGCATGTGGATATGCAATATTGGACAAAAGATATTATAATTGATCCATCCGATCCTGCACAAAACATCTGGTACGCCTGCGTATTCAGCGGATGGGGTGGCGCTCCGAATGGGAAAGGCGGTTTATTTAAAACTACTAACCGGGGTACATCATGGACAAAACTTACAGGCACACAATTCGACCGGGTGACTTCTATCACTTTTAATCCATCCATAACCAGGCAGGCATATCTTACTACAGAAACGCAGGGATTATGGCTCAGCAATAATATGAACGCTGCCACTCCTTCATGGTCGTTGGTAACCAGCTATCCTTTCAGGCAGCCGGAAAGAGTCTTTTTTAACCCCTATAATATTGATGAAGTATGGGTCTCCAGTTTTGGAAACGGGCTAAAGATGGGAATACAGTTTGGAACGCTGCCGGTGAAATTAATTTCTTTTTCAGCAACTCTCAAAAACGGAACTGCAGAATTGAAGTGGAGCACAGCCAATGAAGACAAAAGTGATCAATTTGAAATTGAAAGAAGCACTAACGGGATAAATTTTATAAAAGCCGGCCAGGAAGCAGCAAGAGGAAATTCGTTTAACCAATACAGTTATAGCGATAATTTTTCTGCTCCTTTGGTATATTACCGTATCAAAATTAATAGTACAGGCGGCAATCTTTACAGCAATATTATTGCGTTGAAGGAGCATAATAATTTTTTGAATGATGTACAGCTTTTGGAAAACCCTGTAACAGGTACAATACCTTTACAGGCCATCGTACAGAACAGCGGAACACTTCATCTAATACTTACTGACGTTACCGGAAAAAGATATTTACATACGCAAATAGTTGTAAACGCAGGAATAAATCAAGTGAATGTTCCTATGCCATCAACCTGTTCAAAAGGAATTTACATTTTGAAAGTAGAAGGAATGGGATTAAAGAAAAATTTGAGGGTAATGATGGCAAAATGAAGAATTGCAAAGGAGTTAAATGCCACCATCGTGTTTGTCCTTGAAGATAATTTTGAGCTCACCGGAAACCGGCGAAATTAATTTTAAAGCCTTGGTGCAACCGGTTTATAAGGCTTTTCAAAAGTATTTGCTCCACGAACTCTAAGTTTACGCCGATAAACTTTATCAACAGCGGTAACATAGATCGTATCAAAATTTTTACCTCCAAAACAAATATTGGAAGCCTGCCCGGAAGGTATAGGTATAATTGCATTCACGCGTCCTGTTTGATCAAGTATTTGTATACCTGAGCGTGAAGTAACATATACTCTTCCTGCCGTATCGCACCTTAATCCATCTGGCCATGCATTATCTTCATTGTCGGGCACATGCAACCAGCCATAATGCTGTTTAAAAGCAAGTGTGCCATCTGGCTGAATTTGATAAACCCAAACCCAGTGAGTTGCGGATTCTGTTACATATAATTGAGTTTGATCAGTTGAAAGCGTGATGCCGTTGGCAAATTTTATTCCTTCATCTACAATCAATTTTTCACCGCCGGGGCGTACAAGATATATCTTGGATGGTTTTTGCGTTCCATCAGGAGAAGTGATGTAAATATTTCCATTATTGGCTACCACAAGATCGTTGCCCGAGATGCTATCCGCAACAATAGTTTCTTTCTCCGATGCATCATAAGAAAGTATTTGTTTTGTAGCACCCGCGGCAACGTATCGTGTACCATCCGGCCCAAATGAAGTTCCACTTGCTTTTTTTGCATCAAGCTTTAAAACCGAAAGCTTTCCATCGATATCTATTTTGTAAGTTTTAGAAGTTGGAATATCCTGGTAGAAAACTTCTCCTGCTGCATTCGTTGCGGTGCCTTCAGTAAATTTATATCCATCAGCAACCAATTGCCAGTCTTCCCCTGGAATCAATATGTCACTCAATACCTGGTTTTTAGAATTACCCGCCTTAATTGGTTGAGGCCAGCCTTTCCACAGCCACCTCATGGCCTGAGGAAATATTGAAGTGCCTTGCTTTCCATTATGTTGCCCTTCTCCCCACACATGCTCAACTTCATATCCTGAAAAAGTAAGTGCCCGTTCCATTGTTTCATTGGCTTTCCACCAGTCACCTGCGTAAATGTTAAGATCGTTTGAACCATCCTGTAAAAATATCCTGAGTGGTTTGGGTTCATATTTTCGGATAAGCGTAGGATAACGCTCCGCTCCCCGCAAACCGATA
Source organism: Ginsengibacter sp. (assembly GCA_039933035.1). GTDB lineage: Bacteria > Bacteroidota > Bacteroidia > Chitinophagales > Chitinophagaceae > Ginsengibacter. The sequence continues at coordinate 4,117 of JBDTOV010000326.1, forward strand.
TATGTGCCGATAGCAGAAAAAATCCTGGAAAATTCACCCGGCCGTTCCCATGCCGCAGTAAAAGCACACACCGCACCACTGCTGGAGCCCCCGATAGCACGGTCATTTCCATTCCCCGAAATATGAATTGGCCTGCCATCGCTGGTTTTTTGCTTTTCTACTGTTGGTAAAATTTCCTTTAAAATAAAACGGGCATATGCATCACCAAGGCCATCGTATTCAAAACTGCGGTTATAACGGTCAAGGGCA
>JBDTOV010000327.1:0-4294 GCA_039933035.1 Ginsengibacter sp.
TTTGTATTATCAATTGTCAAACTCCATCCGTTATCGGCGTCTCCATCAAAATTTTGATTTTCGGTTGCTATCGTAAGACGATTCTTTTTCCAGTCAATACTACAGAACGTCGCTACAATGGTATCGTCCATACCCAATGGTTTCGTCCAATAAGGAAAATTATTCATGTTAACGTTTAACACCAGCTTACGATCAATATTATTAGCCGCCGTTTTAAATACATTCCATTCATTCGCAAATTCATTATTAATATTAAATAATTGCAACAATTGTCCTTCATCTGTCTGCAATATGTCTTCTTTGATGTGTGTAGCAGCATCCTTAGCCAAATGCCCGGCTTCCCTGCAGGTATAACGAAGATGAAGTACTATATCCGAAATTGTCTCGAAATCAAACTGGGGTATATCATTCGGCAATTCAATTTTCCACCTGCCGATGGCACCCGCACCTTCAAACGGTAAGTACCGTTCGTCTCTTAAGTTCGTTTCAAATAAACCACTATCGTTTTGTGCGGTACTGGTAACGATGGTTTGAATGGTACCGGTAAAATCGCGGAAACGTGCATCTTCTGAATCAGCTCTTTTATAATCATCTCCCTTTAGTGAAGAGATTCTTATGCTGCTTTGCAACAGTGAAAGTTTTGCGTGTATGGTAGTAAAAGGGCCGGTAATGCAGGGAATAGAAACAGCGACTGTTTTTATTCTTCGCATAAATTGACCGGGACTGTCCAGGTCAAATATCCATTCAGGTAATTCAATTTCACAGGAGCCGGTTGCCTTTAATTTTAATAATGCCATTGGATCAATCCGGTGAATGGAAACATGTTTGGTAAGTTCATATTCCCTTTTATTATTTTCATGATACGCCATCTCCAGCCTTTTTAAATCGAGGTATAGTGACTCGCCCGCAAGCAACCCTTTCCTGGCACTGTCCCAATACCCAAATTTTATCAATTCAAGATTATCAAACTCCTGGCGCATGAGTTCATACTTTAAGGTTTGCTCACTTCTTTTAGCAATGTCATAAGCAAACTGGTAGCACGAAAAATATATCTTAGAAATCTCACCCTGCATCCAGTTATACAATTCTTCATTGGTAAACTTATCCAGTAGAAATGAATTGATCTCCTCTGCCTGTTCAATTTGCTTTAGATGGTTCTGATATTCTTTTTTTGTGATTTGCTCCCGTATCAGGGAAGAAATAATCTGGCGGCCATATTGCATTAGCTCATCAGTAGCGGTATTGGCCTGGAAAACATAGTCTTCTGCACGGCGATAGTAGCCGGCCATTTTTGAGGCTCTCTCCGCACTCGTCAGGAATGCATCTGCTGCTTTTTTGGCAAGGTCGGCGCCACCATCTGCCAATCCTTTTAATTGCACTCCACCAAATCCGACTTTTGCACCAACCCCCAATGGCGTGGCATGCGCATCAAATTGGGGGATTAAGGCTACTATTGGTGACACCAGTTTTAATACCGTAGAAAGTGTGCTGAATGTATCGTATGTTGGCAGGAAAATATTCAATTCGGCATCTTCATTTTTATTTAATGGTAATGTTTTGCCTAGTTCTCCTCCGAAAATGCCGGTTACAATGTTTCCGGCAAATTCCATTAAACCTCCTACTGACGTTTCTTTGCGGTAGTCTTCTTTGGCAAGAGTGCCTCCATACGCATCTACAAATTCGGCGTATACGCTGTCGAAATTTTCTTCTGACAAATCCTGCCTTGCAAGGTCAATTGTTTTTAAGGCATCGATATCGGAATCACTGGTACCCAATATTCTTTTATAATGACGGTACCTTTCAAAAGCGGTAGCCCTGCTTTTTAACAGTGATTCTGTTGCCGCCTCCGATTCTTTCCATTGCAAAAATTTAATATCCTGCACAATTTTGGAAATATTTAATTCATGTTGCTGGCGCACGAGAGCAATATGCTCTGCATCCTTTTTCTCCAATGCAGAAAGCAAAGCAGCGCCTAAAGATTTTACCTCATTGCATATTTCCATTGCTTTTTGCAACAACAACGGGCCTCGCACAGTTGATAATGGCTGATTGATATTATTGATAATGCTTCCAATATCAAGGCCCGCAGCAACTGCTTTTACTAACATGCCCGGATCGATGGGAGGATCAAATAAAGGAAGCTGGCGCACGATACCTTCTATATTCATACAGTGCCTCATCTTAAACAAGCGGTCTGCCACTGTATCCCAATAGGTTAAAAGCTGATCATTTTGAGGGATACAAAAATATAGTGAAGTGCCAATGCCAAATGCGGCGGCAGTGCTGCCTTCATCCACCGGGGCAGAAGAAGTAGGGCTGGTATTAAATGGAAAATCATTCTCAATTGCAATTAATGCATTGCCGAATGCATCAATGCCGGCAGCCTTTAGTTGCGCATACGTTTTTGAATTTCGTTTGCCCCGGGCAGGAACTTTTTGCGGTTTAGGACCCAGTATATTTGCGGCAAGCACATACACCTGGGTTGCTTCATTGAGCGTTTCAATGGTATCCTGGCGAAAAAGATTATCGCCCCAGGCAACCAGGTTATCTAAATATTTCATTAAAACATTTAGCTGGTAAGCGAGGTATCTTGTGCGGGCAATTACATGCGGCTGAAAGGGTTTATCTCTCCATGCCTGTATGCTTTTTTCCATTCTTACTTTTAAATCGTTGTCATCACCTTTTGCCAGGGCTGTGAGCATTTCAGTAATAAATTCGGTTTTTGTTTCTTCCCGAAACCGAAGAAATTTCCAAAACCGTTGCGGGGCCGGTACGGAATTATCTGTGCTGGTAGGATCAAAAATAAAATGAAACCATTTTTGCGCCTCGGCAAAGCGCTGATTTTTGCTAAGGTGAACCGCCACCGTTAAAGGAGCATGAAAAAGCAACTCCCAATTATAAATTGAATAAGGCCCATCATCGCTCACATCTATTTCTTCTTTAGGAAAATCGGGTAACGCAAAGGTCCCGGTGTTGTACCAATTGGTTAAAGGTTGTTCAAGGCTGCTATGGTATTTCGCGTCCAGCAGCGCCGGAAGCCCGTCGCGGTTTAGTGTTTCAATTAACTCGTCCGTGTAGGGGTGATAGTGTGTGGAGAACTTATATTTAATAGTGCGGCTCGGCTTTTGTTTAATCACCCAATTCTTGTAGTTATCGGATACCGAAGTTTTTAAAATCGAGTTGTGAAAGTTCCTGGGTTGCATCGTAGTTGCTTTTAAAATGATTGATTTAGACTCTTGTTGATTCCTCCTGTTCCGAATTCGGCTCCATTATAATTGAAAGTATCCGTTACGGGCAGCACCTTGTTAAAGTTGGCGTTGGTTTTAATAGCCTCCTTATTCCAGTTCCACTTATCGTTTAAAATAACATCATCGCCAATGTGTACTACTTCTTCGGGAGGCCATCCTTTAATGGGTTTATCAACTAATACAGGAATATCAGTGTAGCGAATCCCTGTTTCGAAAATTCCATAATAACCATCATACCTGCCGACGGGTGTAAAAGTGGCTTCATCCGGCTGGACAAAAAAAGTGCTGTGTTCATCTGCGTAGGATAGCGGAGCTTCAAATTGATTTTCTACCGGATGCCATGTGGGAAGAATCAAAAAACTGTTTGTAAGTTTATCTTTTTTGGTCAATACATTTTCAGTTACTTCACCCGTGGCTGCACCGTAAGGTTGCAGTACGCCTACTTTGAAAACTTTACCTGGCATGGAGAACTGGGTATTGAATAGGCTTGTCGGCTCCGATGTTCCTGAATAGGGATCAAAAAAAGTAGTAGTGAGATTATTTCTCACTTTGTTATACAACCCGGTATCATCTTTATACTCAAGAAAAGGCGGAGCATTTTTACTGGTAAATGTAAATACTGCATTGTTATTGTTACCGCCGTTCCCGCGGTACCTTACATACAAAATTAACCGTTCCCTGAATTTTCCCACGGGATTTTCAACTGTCTCTTTTCTACCATACATAATAAGTGCACCGCTGTAAAATGTAGCGAGGTTGGTAATAATCATCGGCTGTCGCAAGTCTGTCGATTTCGGGGATGTCCATTTGCCTTTGTAATATTCGCCCCAGCAGATATTTACCTCCACGTTTATTTTCTTTTGATCGCTCCATGGATTTTTTGCAACATCAGTAGGAGTTGAATTTCCTTTTACATCAACTGGCTTTTCAAAAACATTCAACCAAAAAAGGTATAGCCTTTTTTTCCATACTACCGGAAATATATGATCTCCTTCAATTGTCAAACTTATTTTTTCCCAGGGAGTCCAATAGCCATATTCATAGCG
>JBDTOV010000328.1:0-4291 GCA_039933035.1 Ginsengibacter sp.
ACTCGTTGATGAAGAATTGAAAAATACTTCATTTCGGATTTGTTATGATTATTGAGATACTTTTATTGAGATACATGGGTCAGATTTCATTCTGACTTATGATGTAGTAAGATATTTGGTTTGCTATAATACCATTTTTCTTTTGTCCATTAAAATAAAAATAAAACGAAAAATTTACAACGTTCATGGGGAGCAGTTACCCGAAGAAGATCCTTATTGGTATTCACTCTGGTGTTTGTTTTTTAGGAGCATGCAGGAATAGCACCACCACTTCAATAATTGATCAAAAGCTTTAACGAAGATAAAAGTCAATAATATTTAACCAGCTCTATTAGACAAATAAAATAAAATCAAAAATATTATACACTAAAAGCTAATAATGAATTTCACACTAAAAATATGGAGGCAAAAAAATAGAGAAGATAAGGGCCGATTTGCCACTTATCAGGTTGCTGACATTTCAAATGAAATGTCCTTCCTCGAAATGTTCGATGTGCTCAACGATCGTCTTATTTCCAAAGGTGAAGAACCCGTTGCATTTGACAACGATTGCCGGGAGGGCATTTGTGGGATGTGCTCTATGTACATCAACGGCCGGCCACATGGACCAGTCAGGGGAAATGCAACCTGTCAGCTTTACATGCGTTCTTTCAAAGACGGTGATACAATTGTTGTGGAACCATGGAGGGCAAAGGCCTTTCCGGTTATCAAAGACCTTGTTGTAGATCGCTCTGCTTTTGACAGGATCATTGCTTCGGGCGGTTTTATTTCAGTAAATACTGGCAATGCCAGGGACGCAAACAATATACCCATCTCCAAAACGGTTGCCGCAGAAGCCTTTGATGCAGCAGCTTGTATCGGATGTGGAGCCTGTGTGGCTGCGTGCATAAATTCTTCGGCTGTACTCTTTGTTGCAGCCAAGGTTACGCATCTGGCACTTCTTCCCCAAGGAAAAGTTGAAGCCATCCTGCGGGTAAAAAACATGGTTACCCAAATGGATTTGGAAGGTTTTGGGGCTTGTTCGAATACTGAAGCATGCACTGCTGCATGTCCAAAAATCATTTCACATGAAACTATTGTTAGGTTGAATCACGAGTACTTAGTGGCAACCGTTGTTAAATAAAAATTGAATAATAAAAATTAAATCTCAGAAAATGGGGAATTCATTTAAAGTAGGCGATCATGTGAAATGGAATTCAGAAGCAGGACATGTATCGGGCAAAATTATTAAAATACATACCGCCGATTTTGATTATAAAGGTTATACTCATCACGCCAGTAAAGAAGATCCTCAATATGCTATAAAAAGCGATAAGACAGATCATGTTGCGGTTCATAAAGCGAAAGCGCTTACCAAAGTGAGCAAATAATATTTTAAAATTCTTTCAAGCTAAAAATAAAAATTATGGAAATAAAAAAAAATGAATCTACAGAGCTGAGGCCCGAGGGTGGCCGGTTAATGGATGCTCCATTAGTAAGCATGGATATTCCGCAATTTATAAAACAAATAAAAAGTGAGTCTACGTGGGAAAACAGCGACCGTAATGCATTGACTGTTTATAAAACAAATGGAATGCGCATTGTATTGATTGCCCTGCACGCAAATGCAGAAATGACCAGGCATACAGCGGATGGAATTATTAATCTTCAAATATTGGAAGGACAGATACGATTTAATACGGATGAGCAATCTGTTGAATTAAATAAAGGGCAGATGCTAACGCTGCACAAAGGCATTCCGCACAGTGTTTTGGCTAAAGAAGAAACAATTTTTCTATTAACCCTTACTACCACATCAGCCGAAATAAAATAAATTGTAGGTTATATTTATATGTCATGACGTCTCTTTATAAATGATTTTCAATTATCGCTAAATTGTAATTCATTCTAACACGGAAGCAGAGTATGATCGCACATTTCAATGAAGCAGAAGCGGCAGTACATTTTCCTAAAGACAGACGAATATTTATTGCTATTAAGCCATATATGCTGGTAATCTTCGGCATCGTTATATTTGGGTTAACCGGTATTGCATGGGTGCAATATCTCGCAGCAGGGTTGCCTGCTGACCCCTCTTTATCTTTTTCTCCAATAACAGTTTCTGATCCATCTGGCTTTCCGGTGTGGGTGAGCCTTAGTCATTGGGTCAATTTCTTTTTCCTTGTGCTGATAATAAGAAGCGGACTTTCAATACTGGTAGATCATCCTAGGCTTTACTGGAATAATGGTTGCGCACCCGGCACTGAATGGATAAGATTTACTCCGTTGAAAGTGCCAAAGGATAAAATGTGGACAGCTAAAGAAGATGCCCGGTATATCAGTCCGGTAGCAGGTTTACCCGGTTACCGCCATACCATAGGTATAGCAAGAGTATGGCACTTTCTTACCGTCCCTTTCTTTTTGCTGAATGGGCTTATTTTTATTCTCTTGTTGTTTACAACCGATCAATGGAAACGCTTAGTTCCTGTATCCTGGAAAATTTTTCCTGATTCATGGAATGTTTTTGTGCATTATGCAACATTTAATATGCCGGTGGAGCCCAATGGTTTTTATCATTTTAATGCATTGCAGCAACTCTCTTATTTTGGAGTGGTTTTTTTATTGGCTCCATTAGCTATGTTTACCGGCATGGCTATGTCACCTGCTATTGAAAACCGGTTTCACTGGTTTCCAAAATTGTTTGGCAATCGTCAAAGTGCAAGATCTATTCATTTTTTAATAATGATAGCTTACCTGATTTTTATTATAATACATGTTGGCATGGTGGCAGCTACCGGATTGGTTAGAAACATGAATCATATAGTTACCGGTACCGATAGCACAATTAATTTTTCAGGGCTATACATAGGTGCAGGAATTGTTTTGGGTACTATTGCATTTTGTTTTTTTGCGCACTGGCTCTCGTGGCGCAAACAACGATGGCTCCAGCATCTCCAGGCATCTATCAATGGCAATATCTGGCGTATTACCTTCAACCGTTTGAAACCTAAGCCTTACTTTCAAAAAAAAGATATATCTCCATACTTCTGGCCAAATGGAAAACCTCCTACTTCACCTGAATGGAATGCACTGGTAGAAAATAATTTTAAAGACTACAAACTTAAAATAGGTGGATTGGTTGAAAATCCAGTTGAGCTATCATTGGAAGAACTTAAAAATATGGAAAAGGAACAAAACATTACGATGCATCATTGCATTCAGGGGTGGTCGGGTATAGCAGAATGGGGAGGTATACCACTTAGTCGGATAGTGGAGTTAGTAAAGCCAAAGGCTTCCGTAACAACAGTGGCTTTTTATTCTTTTGGTGATGGGCTTTATGGCGGATCTTATTATGATACGAATACCCTGGATAATTGTCTGAAACCACAATCTATATTGGCCTGGGAAATGAATTACAAACCACTTCCATTGGCGCATGGCGCTCCGTTACGGCTTCGTATCGAAAATCAATTGGGGTACAAAATGGTAAAATGGATCAGGTCAATTGAGTTTGTGGATACACATAAAACTATCGGCAAAGGACAAGGCGGGAAAAATGAAGATGATGAATATTTTGATCTGTTGGCTGATACTTAGAAATACTGTAATTAATTCAGTAATCTGTTACCGTTATATAATCTAAACTGCATTACCCGAGGGGTGTATTGACAAGGTAACGTACAACATCTTTATTGGATCAGTATGACCGAAAATGGAGACCCATTAGAAAATGCCATAGCAGAAAGAGTGAACGGAATCATTAAAGAAGAATACCTGAACCACTATCAAACTGATAATTTACCACAAGGTTATGTAATTTGGTTGGGGTATCAATGAACTCCTGTTTATCACCAATACATATTTTAAAACCCACAGGCTTACCATCAGATAATTCCCGCAAAACGCTGGAGATATATGGCCTATCTAAAGAAACTAAGATAATTGCTGCGGCTGAAATCTACACAGCTTTTGATGTATTAAAACTTCGTGCATTGGGCGCAGATGCCATCAGTATGAGGAACTGCCTTACCCGTGGTGATAAACCTTATCAAAAAGATGGTATCAACTCAACTGTTTTTGCCCGGCAATGTATGGAACGTCTCCGCAGTGACGTACTTAACAGCACAATGAATGTAATGCACGCGTGGGGATATAAACACATTAAAGACATAACACTGTCTTCGTTTTTTCGCAGCCTGGATGCTTTACAATCAAAAGACGGAGATAGAAAAGACAACCAGGAAATCTGGAATATTTCCGAAAAGAAATCGTACCGGCTTCCTCAAAAAAGCTTTTCTGAAAAGAACACCAG
>JBDTOV010000329.1:0-4277 GCA_039933035.1 Ginsengibacter sp.
CTTCGTACCTTACACAATACAAGTCCGTAACAAGTGCGTTAAATGACGGACTTGTTACGGATAAATAGTACTGCAGGTATGAACGAGGCAGCTTTAAGCATAAAGGATAAACCGGCCTGTAAGTGGTACATTAAAATTTGTATAGTATGGCTAAAAAATTAAACATGCAATTCAGCGGCACAATAGGGCCGTTGGTTGGCTGCCTGAGAGACGGCAAGTATCACTACCGCAGCAAACCCGGTAAAGTAGAGCAAACCGAGGCCACCAAACAAAGCAGCAGCCTTTTTGGCCTGGCAGCCAAAGCTGGCAAAATAATGCGGCTGTACCTGGCACAAAGCATACCCAACGCAAAGGATATACATATGCAACGCAGGCTGGAAGTCAGTATCAGCAAATGGTTACGCATTGATAAAACCTTACCGCCAAAACCAACTGACGATATTCCTTTTGTAAATCATTTTAATTTTAACCCGGAGCTGCCGCTTGAAGAAGTGCTGCGGATAGCGCTTAGTTTTAAACAGACAGGCCCCGGCCTTGCTGAATTACAGTTGCCTGTCTTTGTGCCTGTTACCAGTATAAAAGCACCTGCAGGTACCACTTACCTGCAATTTTGTATAAGTGCCGTAGCACTGCGGCTGGGCGATGATGGGTATTTTGGCAGCAGCACGGTTACGTTTACTATACCATACAACAATGATGTACAGCAGTCGCAACAAATTGCCTTTGATCTGCAAACCCAGCCGGGGAATATATTAATAGCTGCATTGCAAATAAGATATGGAGTAGAGGAAGGAGGCAATATCTCGTACCGGAAACATGCGGCCCGAAGTACGGCTGCTATAGTTGGGGCGCTTTATTTGTAGTGCTTGATTTGAAATTACGATTGCCAAGACCTGGGCTTCGACCAGCGATGAAAACCGAAATGCTCTTTTGGATACATGGTTGTTTTATCAGTTCCTCAATAGTTATTGCAAAAGCTTGCCGGCCTCCAATACGTCGCTGGTTGAAGCCTCCCGATAAAATCGGGACAGGCAAAGCGACGGCAATAAACTAAGCCCCGATGGTAAGTGGGAGGCAGGCAGTATTGTTTGGCTTTGTATGTTATAGTCTTGGATTAGCCGGTTTGCGGGGGTCAATAAAAGTATTAGCGCCTTGTGTTTTCAATTTGCGGCGAAATACTTTATCTCCGGCAGAAACATACAATATATTAAAGTCGGCGCCACCAAAACAAACATTGGAAGTTTGTCCATTGGACTGAGGCACAGGAATGATCGCATTCACACGCCCTAACTGATCCATTATTTGAATACCCATTTTTGTGGCAACAAAGATCCGTCCGGCTGTATCGCATCTTATACCATCAGGCCATGCATTTTCTTCGGTGTCTGGCACATGCAGCCAGCCGTAGCGTTGTTTGTAGGTTAATGTGCCGTCGGGTTTTATTTTATATATCCATACCCAGTGAGAAGCCGATTCGGTAGTATATAATTGAGTTTGATCTGGTGAAACAGTAACTCCATTGGGATATTTTAAAGTGGAATCGAGTGCTACTCTTACACCATTTGGCCGGATCAAATAAAGTCTGCCAGTTGGTGAAACTCCATTGGGCGATGTAACATAGATATTTCCGTTTTTAGCAATCACCAGGTCATTGCCTGCAATGCTGTCTGCCACTACTGTTTCTTTTTCGTTTGCATCATAACTTAATATTTGTTTTGTACCACCGGCAACTGTATAGCGCTTACCATCCGGGCCAAACCAGGTGCCGCTTGCTTTTTTTGCATCTACATTTAATGTAATCACTTTCCCATCCAATCCAACTTTATATGTTTTGGAAGTGGGGATATCCTGAAAAAAAACTTCGCCTTTCGCATTAGCTGCTGTTCCTTCTGTAAACCTGTATCCGTCGCCAACCAATTCCCAGTCTTTGCCGGGAATAAGCAGATCAGTTAAAAATTGATTTTTTGAATTTCCTTTTGTTATTGGCTTTGGCCAGTCTTTCCATAGCCAGCGCATAACATCAGGAAAAATAGCAGTGCCCTGGTTGCCACTATGACCTCCTTCGCCCCAGGCATGATTGACTTCATAACCTGCAAATGCAAGCGACCTTTCCATCATTTCATTTACTTTCCACCAATCGCCTGCATAAATATTCAGGTCGTTTGCACCATCCTGTAAAAAAATGCGGATAGGTTTTGGTTCATACTTGCGAATGAGAATAGGATAACGGTCGGCGCCACGCAAACCGGTATAAGTGCCAATAGCGCTGAATACTCTTGAAAATTCTTCCGGGTGTTCCCATGCCGCTGTAAAAGCGCAGATAGCACCGCTGCTTGATCCGCCAATGGCACGGTCGTTACCATATTTTGATAAATGAATTTCACGGCCATCACTTGTTTTTTTCTTTTCTACTTCAGGTAAAATTTCATTGAGCAAAAAACGGGTATATGCATCACCAAGGCCATCGTATTCAAAACTGCGGTTGAAACGGCTTAATGCATTGGCGCCACTATCTGCCAATACCTTACCCGGTGCTATAAAAACGCCAATGGTAACGGGCATTTCATTTTTATAAATAAGATTGTCGAATACAACCGGTGCTTTCCATTGAATGCCATCCTGGTTCACATACACACAGGCAGGCTTGCCCGGTTTATATTGCGCAGGCACATACACCCAATACTCCCGCCATGTGCCGGGAAAAATTTTAGACTGGTCAAAAGTAAATTTCAATACTTCGCCTTTTGGAACGCCGGCATGTTCTACGCTGGCGGAGTCCACAGGATATTTTTCGGTGGGCTGCTGTGCAAAGACAAGCGTATTTGCAAGCATGGCTAAGAAAAAAAATATTTTTTTCATTCTCAATCGTTATTAAGCTGGTAAATGGCCTGCGAAAACAAAACAGGCTGAACATTGAAGATAATAAGTTTGAGATCGTTGATTATCAATTATTTTTTTGATGTCCCTTTCCGGCGCCAGTGGGGTATAATATAAATAAACCTACCCACGGCGGCCGAGAACGTAAATATTATTGCCACCACTTGGGCTTCGACCAGCGGTGAAAACCGAAATGCTCTTTAGAATATGTGTTATTTTATTGAGCCTCTTTTCGTAATTGTAAAAGATAGCTGGAGTGTGATACGTCGCTGGTCGAAGCCCAGGCGACGGCAATAAACCTACCTACGGCGGCAAGAAGAAAAAATGTCGCAAAAAAATATTGTTACGCTTATTCTCATAGCAGTTTTTATATTTTAATATTATATTTTTCAAAGATTTTGGCTTGAAACCATCCGAGCCGCATCTTCCAATAATTAGTTTCCTTTAGCTTATTTAAAATTATAGGTTTTAGATGTTCATATTGATTTTCGAAAACATATTCGGTGAAAGCAAAAAGATAAGAAACTTGACTTTCACTATTAAAATTTTGTTTTGGGAAATAGTCTAAGAAATAACTTTTAGCAATAGGATCAAATATTTTAGGATAACATTTATTTAAATAATTAAATGCATAACTATTATTGAATTTGTAAATCATCTTAATTATGTTCTTATTTTCTTCATTGCTATATTTTCTATTTGAAAAGATCCGTTCGTAAATTAGCCAATATATATCTCTGTCATAACCTATAAGATAACTATCTATTTTTATCATTAAAGAGTCTGTAGATTTGTTTCTTACATTGTTCCAATACGCATGATATAAAACTGAGTAAATTAATTCGCTGTCAACTATACAACCTTCGTGAGTTCTTACTTTAATATCGTTTACAATTGCCATCTTAAAAAGATTAAAAATATCTAACTTTTTATCGTGCCTTTCAATCAATTCCTGGATTGCATATAATTTTAGAACATTATTCCTATGTTTTGTTAATTCAAACAGCTCATCATAACTAATAAGTCTTTTTAATTTTTCAAAATTGTAGTAGTTATTACTTTCAATTTTATTATTGTCGATTACTTTTACCGAATCGTTGGAGTCATCATATCCGTCATAACCATCCAGTGAATTGATTTTTACGATTGCATTAATCAGTTCCTCTTTAGTTTGAGAAAAACAGTAAGAAGAAAATAATATAAGTAATGTCAGGAATGTTGTTTTCATAAATTGCTAATCATAAATATACCCAAGTCCTCTTTTTAAAAAATTAACTTTCGTTGTATGGTATTGTTTTATAAATGTATACAAAAGAACGTACAAAGCCAATTTGGGGTAGGGGCTGGGCGGGATGACGTTAATCAAATACTCTATGTTTACCCAACATGTCCTTTATGTT
>JBDTOV010000330.1:0-4267 GCA_039933035.1 Ginsengibacter sp.
GGATGATAGTTAGTAATTAATTCTTTCAGTTGATTTTTCATGTAAACAATATATTTACCCATGTCTGCTTTGGGGTCTGGTTCGACGCCACCTGGAAGATGCAAAGGATAATCAGGTTGATGCCAGTCGAGCACAGAATAATAGATGCAAAATTTAATATTGTATTTTTTACAGGCATTCGCCAAAGCGCCTACCGCATCTTTTTTAAAAGGCGTATTGCTGATATCATAACTTGTGTATTTTGAAGGCCACAAACAAAAACCGTCGTGATGCTTCGCAGTGATGGTTAGGTATTTTATGCCCGCATCTTTAGCGGATCTCACCCATGCATCCGCATTAAATAATACCGGGTCAAATTCTTTGTACAAGTTATCGTATTCCTCTACCGGTACTTCTGTTCCCCTTGACCATCCTATTTCAGTACCACGCAAAGTAACCGGCCCCCAATGGATGAACATGCCGAAACGCAAGTCCATGAAGCCATCCATAATCTTGTTACTGGTCTTAATATTTGCAGCCACTTCCGGTGTTGCCTGAGCTTGAAGTAAAACCGGCAAGAGGAAAAAGGCAAATGACAGTAAATAAAGTTTTTTCATGTTTTTTTGTTTTAATTTTTTTGGCTACGAATGCCTCGAATTGCCAGGAATTATTTTTGAGATTAGCCGAAACATTCATCGCTCAGGTTGCCCCGAATTGAAAGTCCTGCTGATGCAGTATTATTTTTTTTCAATTCCATCAGCATGATATTCCCCATTTACATTTCTATAGCCCAACTCCGCGCCGCCGCTTACCGGCATTATACAACCAGTAATAAACCGGGCTTTATCAGACAAAAGAAATACACACACGTCTGCCACTACATCTCCATTCGGACAGTATCCTATAGGATGGATTCCATCTAAATACTTTCCCATATCTACATCAGCAGGTTGTTCTTTGTTCCATTTTCTGAGTGTGGGTGTCCACACACCTACCGGGCTTACGGCATTTACTCTTATATTATATTTTGCATAATCCAAAGCCATTGATTTGGTTAAAGCATTTACGCCGCCTTTGGTAGCGGTGTATGCCGCGTGTATTTCCTGGCCTATTTCTCCCACAAGGCTGCTGGTATTTAAAATACTTCCCTGTGAAATTTTCAATGCCTCAAAACCATATTTTATGGTATGATAAATTCCTTTCAGGTTTACATTCATCAATTTATTCCATTCTTCTTCTGTAGTTTCATGCAATGCTTTGGAAGGTGTAGCAATGCCGGCGTTATTGTGAATGGCATCCATCTTTCCGTAAATCTCAAAAGTTTTTTCAATCGCCAATTTCACATCTGATGCTGCTGATACATCGCAATGAATACCCAGGTGATTTTGACCTAATTCATCTATCACTTTGTTTATTCGGGTTTCGTCTAATGACGCAATTACGACTTTAGTGCCTTCGGCAGCATAAGCCTTTGCACATTCATAGCCGAGGCCTTCGGAACCTCCGGTTAAGAAAATTACTTTGTCTTTTAATGACTTCATGCAAACAAATGGTTTTTATAAATGAGCAAAGTAGATTACCTGCAATAATACACTTGGTTTGAATAACAAACATTCATAAGATATTTTTTATAAAAGTAGGTATCACCAAATAATGAAAGAATGGAGTATTGTATGAAAATATGGACAATCCGACTATTTCTGGCAGGCTACTTTAGCCAATTTTTTATGGATACCTCACCTCTATTTCCAAATTTATGACTGAAGCAAATGCCGGGAAATACTTGTGGAACTTTTATAAGACCTTCTGGGTTTTGTAACCTCTGCAAAATCTGCTTTTATCTGGCATATCCGGAAAATGCTTTGGCAACTTTATGAACTCTCTTCCATTATCCTCGTGACCACCAAAATAAAGAATTGATACTATCGCTGTTATCACTTCACTATCACTTACCTTTCTTCCGGAAACGCATCAATTCCTGCCTTGCGCTTGCAATGCAATATGCCGATAAACAAATGACAACTATTGAAGGCATTGAGAAAGATTGCAAACTTAGCAATTTGCAAGCTGCATTTATACAGCATGTTGGCTCCCCGTGCGGCTATTGCACGCCCTGGCAGATATATTCGGCCGAGTGAAATGGGACACGATTTTTTCAGGCAAACCGTTACCGGCTATTTTAATAGAACGCCACTTTCCTTTTCTGCTTATTGAGGTATTTCCTTTGGCGATTTTACAAATGTTTCATGTTAATTATTTCCATGATGGACGTTTTAAAAAAAAGCTTGTTGCCACTAATGGCTTCAGCTTTTTTCCCGTTTCGAATCAACACAACTTTTTTACCCGGCCAGGGATTGATGATTGTGCACGGCTTTCCTTTTTCACTTAAAATTTTTACATCAGCGATTATCCCATCTGTCAGTTTTGCTGAAACCAGGAAGGCTCCCCATGCCCTGATATTTTTAAACGCTGCATTTTGATCTTTAGGAAAAACCCTGAACAGGCGAATAACATTGCCCATACTCATGCAGAGCATTTCATCAAGCGCATTGGCCACTGTACAACTATTTTCAATACCATGTGGATTGTTTAATTGAAATCCATTGGGATAGGTATGCAAAGCATATTTGCGTAATTCCTTCATGACAAGATTTGAATCATACCCAACCCTGATGGCTGCTACAAAAAAACTATTGCTTGTGTTCATGTCATCCCAGCGTTGCATTTCATCAATGGTATTGCGTGAAACTGTCAACAATTCATTGCTGCTATCAAGTGTAACAGCATTTGACGGATAGATTTGTTGAATACCCAAACCATTATCCGGCCACCAGGCAACACCTTCTTCAGTATAGCGAAATACTGTTCTGCCGTTCTGCTTTTGAACAGGAAAACTGCTGAGTTTATTCAAGATATCTTTCCATTTTGCCTGCCGGTTTTGATCAATACTTAATGCCGAACTTAGATCAAGAATAAGGTTCAAAGCATTCCGAATTAACCCGAGCGATAAGACCGGATTTTTATCTTTTCCTGAACCTTCGTGAATAGCATCATCATAAATAACATACCTGCCGTTTTCAAATTTCAAATAATCTTGCCAAAAATTCGCGACTGCCAGCGCGTAAGGGTAAATTTTCTTTCCGTATTCTTTATCATAAGTGCAGCGCCAATATTGAGCCATATTGACCAAACCATAAATAGCATTGGAACGTTGCCCATAAAATAATCCTCCCTCTTCAATATCTCCTTTCTTCTGATAACCACCTACCGGGAAATCTCTTGTTGTTTCAATTCCTAAAGGTCCAATTCCCACAGGATACAAGATGCCTCTTGTATGAGTTGCATTTCTCGCATACCATTCACCCCTGGGCATAAAATCAATTAGCGGCGCATCCTGTGGAGTTCCCTGTTCCAATCTGTTGGCTGCATAAAGGCCATAAAACGGCGCTTGAAAATTATAATTCAAATGATAATCGCCATTCCATGCAGGGGTATCGGTAGTTGTCCAACCAAATATCCCCGGGGGAAATTGCGTGTCGCGGCTGCAAGCTGCCATCGTGTAAAGGCCCTGGTAATATGCTTTCATCAAAACAGTATCTTCTAATGTTATGGAGGATTTATTCCAATAAGTTTCCCACCATTTTTCATGTTTCTGCAACAGGGGTGCAATAGAATTCTCATTGATTTTTTTTACCTGACCCAGCACATAATTCAGAGGAGTTTTATTTTTAAACCTACTTTTAATTGCCAGCACTATTACCAATTTTTTAGCTGGCTGTAATAAAATATGAAGGCCCTTGTAATTGATTGTTTTTAAGGCAACAGCTACCTCTGTAGGTATATCCACACTATCATTGAAAGCGCGTGTGAACCAATGGATTTGTTGTACCTCACCTTTTTTAAATTCTGCTCTTTTATTATCCGGAGCAGAATCAGTAATTGAAATATTTGTTGCTTTACTGATGGCTTCAAGTTCAATAAATACCAGGTTCTGCGTTGCCTGCACCCAGGATTTCACTTTTATTTTCTGGTCATTTTTTTGCAGAATACAAGTTGTAATTCCATTGCTGATGAGTTGCGTGGCAGTAAACCCGGCATTATCAAAACCATCAATTTTTATATCCACAAATCCTACCACCCGAGGCCCCGATAAGCCATCGGCTTTTGAACGCAAACGCCAAAAATCATTTTTGGACAAATAATAACGCAAATGATTTTCCTGATACCCAACACTCATGGTTACATCGCCATTGCCCATCAACGGCGCATCAATTGAAACATTATTTGG
>JBDTOV010000331.1:0-4180 GCA_039933035.1 Ginsengibacter sp.
CAAGCAATGTTTGATTATTATTGTTGGTAAAATTTATTTTGTTTTCGGAAAGAACATGTGAACTTGTTATTCCCAAACCAGCCATGACGTAAGGTTGCAGCCGGGAAGCATTATTAAAAAGGTCATACCTTCCATAGATGTACAAACCGAAAATATTTTCCTTCAAAGAAATATTATTGGTCGTGCTATCGTAGCTGCTGAATTTATCGTCAGAGAAGTTATGCGATCCAAAACCGAGCAGTAAACCTAAATGCACATTGCTTTTAAAATTCGCATCATAAGCAAAAGAAATTACCGGAAAAGAGCCGGATGAAGAATAATTTTTTGCATTATCTACTTTGCTGAAGCTGCGTATAAAGCCAAGGCCAATACGGGCCGTTCCGTTTTTTAAAAAATTAGCTTTTTTATAGTCTATTCCAGGATAGGGTTCTACCCGGTTACTCATGCCAATACCAGGAGGTAAGGCTGCATTGGAAGGATCCATATATTCCTTCACCTGGTTACGATAGCTGATGGCATACACCTCGTTGCGAAAAATAGTATAAACAGGCCCGTCAGGTATATCAGTACGTTTGTAAGAAATATAATCCGGGGTTACTTCTTTTATTAATCCATACACTATTTCGCCATTATATTTTATGATCACATCAAAACCGGCATTCACCTGGTTTGCCTGTGGTGGCGGAGGTGCTACTTTTTGAGAATCAATTTGAGCATTAGCATTTGTTATAAAAAATAGTACGGTAAAAAGTACGCAGGAAAAAACTTTGTATATTTTATTCATATAGTTTGTTTGCATTTTAATAGGTAAGGTCAGTGAAAACTCCGTTGGTGATGTTTATCTTTTTTGTAGAATCACGTGCATCGCAAAGCGTCATGTGAAATGTACCGGTAATTAGTTTTTCATCTGCCTTTTGTTTTTCAATTTGAAAATTTGCGTTTGATATCGTTTGATCGCAAAGGCTATAAGCCGCCAGGTTAGAATTATCTGTCAGATTATATAATTGCACCTGCGCCAAACCACGTTGTGTTGTGTATGACGAATTATAAACGCCCGTTAACTGGCTCATGTCAACGGCATCAAAGACTATGATGAGCTGCAGCTTGTTGCCCGAATTATCTTTACCGGAAGATTGAAAAGTTATCCTGTTATAGAGTTGCCCTGGCTTCGTAGTATCCTGTGGATATACCACTACTTTGGAAATACTGGTGAAATCATAACTGGTTGTTTGCCAGGAAGCATTTCCTCCGTTAATGTCAAACTTAATTACAGGATTTCTTACAACTTGCACGGTAGTTGCATCTTTTGTGCAACCTGCTAAACAAATACAGAAAAGTAACAATAAGTTGGTAATTGGGTTTATCATAGAAAAATGTCGAGGGTTATAATGCAGCATAGTATTACCGTATTCTTTTAACATAATACAAATACTAAACCAACTGAATTTTTAGTTCAATTGTAAAGTTGTTACCAGAAATTGGGTACTATTCAACCCATTTATAATGCAAAAATGTAATTAGTGTCCTTGAAGCTCTACAATGTGAGGTGGAGATATTCGGGTAAGGTTCCAATACGTGATTTATTCGGTTCGGCTGAAATTAACTCCGGAAGCATTAGCAAAAACCATCGAGTATCGTCATAATTTAATTGATCGTAAAAAATTCCCCGCCGGTTCAGATTTTTGGAATATTTGTCTACATGATGTGGCCGTTGGTTACCAGGCGGGGGCTCATCAGTGTGGGTGATGTAGGCTTGCGAAAGATAGGGAACACGAACGAAGGTTGAATAGAAAACAACAGCGGCATCTGGCTTAGCGAGAGGAGGGCCTTTCAATGAAAAACCGGCAAGGACATGTGCATCTATTCAAAACTGACCTTTCTTATCTTATTACCACCATTTGTATCATAGTTAAATGTGGTGACATATAAATTTCCGTGCGAATCGATCGCCAAACCTTGAGGCCCGTTAAAAGCAGCCTGCAATCCTATCCCATCAACATCCTCTGCAGCACCGCTTCCGGCAATCACACTGAAATTGCCGTTGTTATCAATCATCCGGATAACATTGGAAAAATGATCGGCAAGGTAAAAATTTCCGGAAGTATCTTTTGCTATTTCCCATCCCTGAAAAGAGGGATCATTTGCCGCAGGTGTTGCTCCACCCGTTGCGTCTATTGCATAAACAGAAGCCGGATACGCAGCAACATACATTTGTTTGTTATTATCAAAAATAATATTGCGCGGCGTAATAAGGCCATTTGTAAAAACTGTTGCACCGGAACCATCAATGTTTGTCTTTGTGATCGTGCCGAGCGTATTGTTGCCGATAAATAAATTTTTACCATCAGGACTAACTGCAATACCGGCAAGCGGCATACTGTCTTCATAGATAACGGTTGCATTTCCTGCTGCATCGATACGCATGACATGTGAATTAAAATCAGTAACGTACATATTGTGCGTGGCAACGTCCAATGCAATATTATAAGGAGAATAAAAATTTTTTCCGTTCAGTACCGTAGGAATGGTATAGGTAGAAACAGCATTATCCGCCGCTGATACTTTTCTTATTAACCTGTTGTAACTATCGGCCACAAATAAATCTCCATTCAGATCAGCGGTAATTCCCCAGGGACAGTAAAATGACGCAGATAATCCCGCACCGTCGCCGGAACCTATATTCCCGGTTCCTGCAATTGTGGTAACAATTACTTTTCGTATATATTGAAATTCCGGTCCATTGTAAGCCACCCCATTTATATTCAGCACAACCTGCCCTGAGCCAGCGTTGAGAGGAACAACTGCCTGGATACTGTCGGGAGTTGCGGAAATAACAATGGCTGGCTTATTATTGATGGTCAATTGTATGAGAGAAATATCTACCGAAAGATTTTTGCCCCGTGCCGTCAGGGTGTCTCCGCCATGTGCAAATGATGGGGAAATAGCAGTGATTACCGGCGTGTTGCTACCCTCATTGTTGTCCAGGAACTTTTTTTTGCAGGCTGGTATACATAATAAGAATGCTGCTACGCAAATGGCAGAAAGTAATGGTCTCATATTAATATAAAAGTTAGCCAGGGTTACGGTCATTGGCAAACATAATATTTTAAAATGTTAAATCAATTTCTTATACGGAATGCAGGGGGTTATTTTCATTTTAGAGTTTATTAAAGGCACAATTACGCCGCGTGAAAAGCAAGTCCGCATACTTCGCGCCATGGAACGGTATAGCTCGACGAAGAGGGGAAGTAACAACTTTTTATACCCGGATGAGGACGCCTGGCAGGAGTGGACGAACACGGCGAGGTTGGCTTGCGAAAGGGCGGGAACGCAGGTGAAGGTCGAGTTAGATTGAAAGAACGATCACTTAACTTTTTTACATACTTCATTTTTGCCCATATAATGGGCAATTAACTGTGTTACATTTCCTGGAGCATCTTTCACAAATTCAATTCTTGCATTAATGATCTTTAAGTAAAAATTGTTTTGATCGTCTGCTAACAAAGGAGATTTTGGTAAGCCACCTTGCGGAGCTTCCATTTGTAGTTGATTATTTTCTAGTGTTATGTACACGTGATGTTTTTTATCGAAATCATATTGACCAACATATTTTTTCAACACTTCACCCGGTAATTTAATACCCGTGTGTTCCCGCATTAACTCATAAGGCTTATGAAAAATGATGGCTGATACATCTGCATTGATCGCGTTTAAAGATTCATCAAACCAACCTTTATTGTTCAATAAGATGATGGTTACATCTTCAGCAGGATAATAGTTTAAATAGGCAATAAAACCCGGTATGCCGCCGCCATGCGAGATGGTTCGTTCGCCAATTAATGAATCGATATACACACCGTACCCGTATTTATCGAGATGCGGTGTGAGCATCGCTTTCCAGGATTCTGCAGAAAGAATTTTTTTGTTGGCGATGGCTTGTGTCCATTGATACATATCGCCTGTAGTGCTCCAGATTCCGCCTGCAGCATATGATACCGTTGAATCCCATCGCCATGCTGACGCTACTTTTTGAATGGAATCATGTAAAGTTTGGTAGCCTATTGCGATGTTTGTATCGGGTGAATGTGTAAAGTCAAATAAAGAATGATTCATTTGTAGTGGTGCGAAAATTATGTCGCGGACATTTTGCTCATAAGATTTTCCGGTGACCTTTTCTATG
>JBDTOV010000332.1:0-4147 GCA_039933035.1 Ginsengibacter sp.
CAGAATCGGGTTTGTAGGCATCCAGCATGCCTACTACATAAGCATTTCCGTCTTCGTCAAATTGCATGGAGACCGGATCTATCACTAAGGGTTCTGCAGCAAATATCTCGGCCTTAAAATTTTCAGCGAAATGAAAAGTCTTCATAGATTCTTCAGGGGTGAGCGGACCTGCATAGCGCGGCTTACTCTTACAGGAAGCAACGGTGATTATCAATAATAGGAGGAATAGTCTACTTCCGGCCAAGATCCTTTTGAAAGGGTTGCATTTGTTTTTGGTACACATAATTTTTATTATTAAAGAAGTTGATAACTTTTATTTGTTTTTGAATTAATCAATTAAAATTTGAAGAATAAATGTGAATCAAATTATTTCTAAGAAACGAATTAGAGGCGAAATAATTTCTTTGAATTTTCATACAATAATTTACGTTCAATTTGCTTATTGGATACCAGTTTACGTACTTCTGCAATATCAAGAGCGCCGGTACAACCTTTTGAAGCTAACCCACTCGGGTCTTCGCAATCACTGCCGTATACCAACTTGTCCTGGTGTTTTTCCAGAAAAGACCTTGCATGGTCTTCATCACGGGTAAGCGCATTCAAACCTGAGCCCGCAGAGAGATCGCCATACATATTCGGATAATCACTGAGATAACGGTCGGTGATGCCTCCGGGAGTAACAAGGCCTGCTGGATATAAGTTTGCCTGATCCATCTGGTTTTTTTCAATGTTGGCCCACCAGGTTTGTGCATGGCCGATGAAATTTACCTTCGGGTATTTTTCGAGCATTTTATAAAAACGCTCAAAGCCATAGTTATACATTTTATATTGCCAATGCATGAGTACCGGAACGTTATAGGTTTGTGCGAGTTGATAAATCTTTTGCATTTCCGGTGAATCACATTCCACTCCAAATTTTAATTCACCAATAATCACTGCGCCCAATTTTAAATATTTTTCAATCTCATATATGGCATCCGGCAAGTCCGGTACTGCGCACGCGCCAAACAGAAATTCTTTTCTGTGTTCTTTTGCAAATAAATAACACTCTGCGTTTCCTCCGGCTTCTGCCTGTAAACCGTTAGAAATTCCTTCATGAGTGGACGGTGAATTTACCGGGCGCCCGGACGGTAAAAGAAAAGTGGTGGTAACACCCATTGCCCTTTGGTGAGCTAGCATTTGTTCATCCATCCGTTCATGATAGTGTATGTGCTGATGAATATCAATAATGGGTTCCTTTTTGCTGGTTTCGGAGATCTCAGCAATTCCTTTCAATCGCAAAGAGATTCCAATAGCAAGTAAACCTGCACCAGCTATAAATTCGCGGCGGGAATTACCTTCTTCCAATTTTCTCATGGATAATAGATTTAATTTGATTAGGAATTAAGACAGTTGTTGCTCCCGGGAACAATCTTAAATTATTTATTACCAGCACGTTCCCGCAGATCCTACTAAGACTTGAAATAGTCATGAATTAATACGATGTGCTTCAACTATTAATTTTTAAATTAATTCTTTGAGCTTTTTTTGGGCCTCTTTTCCGGCACGTTTCCAAATTTCATCGACTTTTACAGGTCCACCATTTATAAGCTTGCTTTCATCCGCAGCCTCCATAAAAGCACATATTTCCAATGTATCTTCTGCTTTCACAGGTATATTACCGGTTTGGAAAAAGCGAATGATCTCGTCCAACAATGGATTATAGCCCGCCAAAGGACCCAAAACAGCATTGCCTTTTTCGCCATAAGCAGTACCTCCATACAAATGCTCTCCTGTGCGCGTACCACGGAAAGTTCCAATACGTCCATCTTCCCATGTACCTACTGCTACGTCAGTACCCTCGGTGTGCACCCGCGTAACACTCTTACAGCCTGCGCCCATAACCGTATATAAAAGCTCTACTCCATGTATGCCGTACCAGAAAAAATCAGGATGCGTTTTTTCTATAGCACATGGGCTATAAGCATCTGCACCCAATACTTTGCCTATTTTTCCATTAACTACCTCCTGGGCGCTGGACATAAATCTCAAGGTAGAAGAAGAGAATATAGGAACTTTATAATGCTTTGCAGCTTCAAAAATTACAATTGCATCTGCCAGGGAGGCTGCAATAGGCTTATCAATAAACATAGTCTTTCCCGCTTTTAATACAGGAATTGCTTGTTCCAAATGACGACGGCCATCATTGGTTTCCAATAGTACCACATCTACTTTTCCGAGCAAGGCTGGTATGCTATCTACTATTTCTACACCCATCTTTTTTACTTCTTCAATATAACCCGGGATACGCGATGTTGATGATTCTATGTCGAGACTGCCCTGTGGATAAGCAGCCACTATTTTATACCCGCCAAATTCTGATGGCGCATCCATGGCATTTAGTACTTTGGTGTATTCTATACTATGTGAAGTATCCAGGCCAATAATGCCCACTCTCTTTCCGGTTGGCGCTGTCCCTTTGCCAAATAAGGGGCTGACGTTTCCCATAATCCCCAGCCCAAGGCCTGTCACAGCAGTAGTTTTAATGAATTTGCGACGGTTGAAGGATTGTTTCATAAATGTATTTTTTTAAAAGTTGGTTTAATTAGTTTATTTGGTTGAAGTTGTATTAGATAATGCTTTTTCTAATCCCTGTGTGGTTGTGTAATATTTTGCGAGCATCGCCGATATCTCCCATTCCGGCATATTTCCTTCACGCAAATACTGTAGGTATTTTTTTACAACAAGCGAAAATTGTTCTTCAGGATCCACCTTTAAGTTTTCAGGAATCATTACTTCCCAGCCTCCTTTAATTTTCTTCAAAGCTAGTCCCGGATATTTGACACGGATCTGATCCATTCCTTTTTTTACTGACTGCTGCCAGACATTCAGACCGATATTAGCTGCTGGTTCTAAATAAAGAACAGGTTGATATTGCTGTTCTTTTTCCTGCCTGATTACCAGGTTGGTTTTACTCCCCCGCAGGATAGAATAATACGTATCGCTTGTGCCTTTAGGCGGCTCGTATTTCCAAACAACAGAAACTCTTGCGTGTAAATCTTTAATGGTATAATTCATTTCGCCATTAGCATACACACTTAAAAGGCTATCCTTTACATCTTTTTTTAGAAAATCGGGATAGGCATCCTTCTTTGTTACCTGCCTGAATTGTGCAGGGGTCAGTACAGTCACCCACCGTTTAGCAGTAAGCATCTTTATATCTTTTTCATAATCGAAATTTACTTCCGGAAAACATTCCCACTGTATCAAATCTACGAGATGTGTTGTTACATCAACAATGCCGTCACCTTCCTGGTCCACATCGAAATACCAATCAGGCCGGGTGAGCGGAACGCCTGATATTTCTTTATAAAAAAAATGTACGCTTTCTGAAACCATTCCTGGATTTTCAAGGGTGCCTTTTTGAAGTTCACCAAATAGTTCAGGAACCTGGGAAAATGCTTTTTGTAAAATATTAGACATCTCATATCGTGAAGTCATAATATCGTACAACAACACTTTCTTTTTTCCTGCACCAGCAAAGGCTGTTTTTAATTCATCAAACCCAGCCTTCGAAATGGTCATTGGCTTATCTGCCAACACATTCAAGCCTGCATCCACACATTTCTTAATATAATCCGTCTTCATACGATTGTTACCCGAGATTACCACAACATTACCTGGTTTGACTGTTAGCATTTTTTCAAGATAATCCGGACCTATATATACTTTTTCTTTCCAGGAAGTTGGTTTTTCTTTTCGGCTATTATACTCATTTATTGAAACCAGGTAATTTTTTACTTCAGGCCCATCAGGCGCAAATACATTTACGGTAGAGTCAACCCGTTTGTACATTGACTTTTGGATTAATGCGGCGTGAAAATGACCTGGGGCCAATGTAATGAGCCTGACTAAAGATGAGTCTGTTGCTTCATTTTCCTTATTATTAGCATTATGGGTACATCCCTGACTGAGCATAAGTAAAATAATCAACCTAAACACCTTTTTAACCTGAAAACGGCTGATATTCAATCGCTGCATTATTTTAAAATACCTGGTTATATACATATTCTTTAAAGCTTTGAAGCGCTTTCTTTGTCTAAATAAAGAGTCGCATTGTTATGATTTCTAAGAATAGTGGATGGATACTTATCATTTATCTCATCAT
>JBDTOV010000333.1:0-4137 GCA_039933035.1 Ginsengibacter sp.
GGCGAAGGAACCTTTACAGTAAATGTAAAAATTAACGGGCTTGCGGTGAGAAAAATGTAGTATTTCGACGAGGCTTAATAATAGCAGGAAGATTGTATGTCAATACAATCTTCCTGTAAACTGTGTCAGCTTTTTATTGGCTGGGTCATAGCAGATTACCCCTTTGCCGATAATTGAAAACCATATCTTTTTGCGGCTGTCTTCAACAAAATTATTGGTATTCGTTGTATAAAATGGTTTCAATAAAATATCATTGCCTACCGTTTCTTTTTTTTGGAAAGAGGGTCTATACGGTAAATCCCGGTACTGCCTCCAACCCATATCTTTCCATCGCTGGCGGAAAATATATCTTTCACCAGATTCTTCTTTTGCGAAAGCATGAGCATACTCTGATCAAACAAACTGAATGTACCAGAAACCCTATTAAACAAGGCCACACCCAAATCCCAAATACTTACCCATATTTGCCCAAGTTTGTCAATGCAAATCCTGTAAATTTCGGGATTATTAGTTTCTGGATGTATAACAGTTTTGCCATACTGATAGAAGGCGGCAACATTCTTTTTCTTATCTCAGTGTATCAGCCTGTCTGCGGAACCTGCCCAGAATGTTCCGTCCTTGTCCGGTGCCAGCTCTGTAAGGTAGCCATCAAAGAAATTGCCTTTACCATCGGTGAAAGACTTTTGGTAATTTGCCTGCTTCTTTAAAATATTAAAAATGCTTAGCCCATATCGCTCGGTGCCGATAACGATATTTCCATCCGGGTTGGCCAAAATCCTTTTACCCTGTCTCCTGCAATGGAGTATGGAATAGTAGGCTCGTGGGTGTAATGGGTAAGTTTTCCGTCTTTATTAATAATAAAAAAGCCAAATGCCCCTGAGGCGTACAATAGTTGTTGGCCGGGTTCTGCCCCGCACTTCTACCCAAGACTGTCTGTTTGAATCTGCGCCTCCATACCGGAACATGTCAAATTTGCGGGTTATTTCATTTGTACGGATATTGATATAATACAGGATGTAATTTCGGCCGTTGCGGCAACAATGCTATCATTCAGTTTACATACTGAGGCTGCACGTTGCAATGGAAACTCAAAAACATTTTTTTTCTTTTCAAAATCAATAATTGTTATACCGCTTTCGGTGGCGTATAATATTTGATTGCTGCTGAAAGGAGATATGTCACCAAAATACCTGGCGTCCAATTGTTCGGGAATCCATTCCAGCTTTTCCCATTTCTTTTTTGTTTTATTAAAGTAAAAATGCCCGGCTCCGTTATACAGCACAACACCATGTATGGCTGTTTCGAAAATAGCCGGACAATTAAAAGTCTTCAGTGTATCATCTAAAATTAACCGGTGAAATTTTCTTTTTTCATCTATCCAGGTTACGCCGGAGGCACTACCCATCCAAATATTATCTTTTGAATCGCAAAGCAGCTGAACGATTGTTTTACTGGGGATTTGCGGGTATTCCTCCCGGGAGTAATTAGTAATGGAATAGCCGTCGTAAGAATTCAGTCCTTCATTGGTGCCAATCCATAAAAAACCTTTTTTATCAACAGCAAGGAAACTGATAAAATTGTTGGAAAGGCCATTGGCGGTATTGATATTGGAGAATGAAACATTCTGCCCGAAAGCGGGCCAGGCTAAAAGGGATAGTAAAAAAATATTGATAAATCCTTGTAGTATTTTCTGGATTTGGTTCATAAAGCTCATGTCAGGTTGTTTGAAAAAAGAGCCGGCAAAACGAATCCTAAATTTACAATTGATATCGACTTAAACTGCAAAGTTACCTTAAACCGTATTTTTATTTAGTGGTTTGAGAGTTTATTTAGTATTTGGTAGATATGTTACTGCTTGAGAATGGCAAAGAAACTGTCTCAAAGGTGCCATTTCACATGAAGTAAACAGGAGAACAAAATACAAGACCATAATAAATTAATGATAATTATGACTCCGGCAAAGGGTTACTTATATTATTTGCAAAATCAAAAAGGCGGATATTGTGTTGCTGCACTAAACTCATTACCACGCTGTAATTACCGAGGATAAAGACAAAAAGCTCATTTCGGGCAATTCAATAAAAATTTGTGTAAATTTCTTGGTAATGACAATAAATGAGGTCTTTATATGCTATTATAAACAGAAAGTATTTCAAAATTAAGTTAGCCAATTTGGTTGTTACTGCAATTCGCATTAGTACAATCTTATCTTCTAAAATGCAGATAAAATCAATACCATAAATAAAAATAGAGTATTTTTATTTATTGACTCGTCAACATTAGTGTCCCGTTAAATTAATTCAAATTTTAATTGTTCGCATTTTTGTTCTTTGACATTCTTATAGACAGGGCTTTGCAATAGCTCATTTAAATGTGTTTTATCAAAAAGTGAAGCACTCATTATTTGTAATATTTCATACGTTGACCGGTTTATTTTTAGTTTGCTTTTAATTATTGCAACTAAAGTGTAAGTAATTATAGCTATATAAACCTGGGTCTTTACTGCATTCATTGACGTACCCCAGAATGTTTTTATTTTCAGATGCTGCTTTATCCATTTAAAAAATAATTCGACCTTCCATCTATGTTTATAAAGCATTGCAATATCGGCAGCAGGTTGAATAAAATTATTGGTTAAGAATACAAATGTTCTTTGCTGCTCGTTATCAAAATATTTAATTCTTCTTAAAGTATCTGGATAGTAAGTTGATGATTTAACTCCTTTTAATTTTACTGTCTGGTCACAAATAATGCCCTTTGGTTTGTCTGATTTTACAGAACTCAGCCGTTTAAAATTAAAATTTTCTTTGGCTCTTGTAACATAATATGCCTTTGATAAATTAATAATAAATAAGCGCTTAAAATCTACATAGGCTTTGTCCATAATGTAGAACCCATCAGCTTCGTAGGTCAAAACATCTAATGCGTTTACATCATGAACATTGCCCTCGGTTATATGTACAAAAGCAGGAATGGAAGTTTTAACATCGTAAAGAGTGTGAATTTTTATCGCTCCTTTAGCCTTTCTAAAACTTGCCCACCAAAATACGTTTAAGCAAAGATCAATTGTCGTAGAATCAAAAGCATATACATTCCCTGTAATCAACAGCGTAAAATCAGTGTCATCAATTATGCAACTTCTTGCAACAGCAATCATTTCATAAGCAAAAGATTCATAAATACAACAGTCCCGTTGCTCATTTGCTATAGCTAAATTTGAACGGGATACATTTTTACCAAAGCCTAAATGATAGTATTTATTAGAATGCGCACTGATGGTGATAAGCAGGTCTCTTAAACTTTCACGGCCGCTTAATTGTCCAAACATCATACACATGAGTTGATTCCAGCAACTAAAATGTTTTATCCATTTGTTGCCTTCATATTTTGAAACACATTTGTCAAAAATCCGGGAAGGCAAAAAAGTAGCTATTTGTGCAAATACGTATTTTCCATTGTTCATGCCGGATTTTAACAGAAATAATCCAGACTTAATTCAAATCGTCACCATTTATTTTCCGGCTCTAATACACGTCTATTAAGAATTTCAAAGAACTTTTATATAGTTTTACAGGACACTAATGACTCGTCAAATAAAATATTTTCAATTTTAAATTATCATGAAATACACAAAAATTCAGAATTATATAGATGGCCGGTTCGTAAATTCATCTACAGATAAAACCATGGAAGTGATATCACCGGTTGACGGTACCTTATTGTCAACTGTTCCCATGTCAACATCAAAAGATCTGGATGATGCAGTTAAAGCTGCTGCGGCAGCATTCCCGGCATGGAGCAAAACACCAATCAAAGAAAGAGTACAGGTTTTCTTTCGCTATAAAACATTACTTGAAAAAAATTTGAAAGAACTGGCTGAATTGTGCAGTGAAGAAAACGGGAAAACGTATGGAGAGTCAGTTGCCGAAATTGAGAAATCAATTGAGTTGACCGAATTCGCTACTTCATTACCTCAGTTAGTAACCGGCGAAATACTGGAAGTTAGCAGGGGCGTTGAATGCCGCACTGAACATGTGCCTTTAGGAGTTGTAGCTTCCATTGTTCCGTTTAATTTTCCCAGCATGGTTCCCAACTGGACATTACCCAATGCGATTGCTTTAGGTAATTGTATGATAA
>JBDTOV010000334.1:0-4086 GCA_039933035.1 Ginsengibacter sp.
CCGTGGCTTAAATTTTTCTTTGAGACAGGAACACTAGATGAAACAGCCGACAGGAACAATAATGGCATTATCGATTCTATTGACGATACCTTATCGCTTATCGAAGAACTCGTAACAAAGGGTTATAATCCATCCGGGGATATTCGATACCTCGAAATAAAAGACGGCCGGCATGATGTGGCCACATGGGGCAGAGCATTTCCTGAATTTCTAAAATGGGGATGGGGCACAGCAGAGTAGAAATAAAGGATAATGCATCTATTGCTATACAAAAAATTAATTTAATTGCCTTTGTGAGCAACTGTTACTTTTTTGCCTTTATACCGAACAAGCTCACCCGGAATATTTTCGAATTGTAATGCAGCAGGATGTTCTTTATCTGTCCACACGATTTTAAAGAAACGATTGGTAAGCATTCCGGGAAATTTCCCGGCTCTGTCATTAATCGTAATTGACTTATTTGATTCGCTGTAATTTATTTGGATATTACTAAAAAGGCCTTTTTCATAACCGTACGTTGTATCGGTATCCTCGTACAAATTAAAAGATGCGTCTTTACCGGAGTATACAAATAAGGTGATGGTGTCAGCACGTTTTTCCGATGTATACTGCAACTCCGGGCCAAAAGGAATTATTGACCCTTCTCTAACAAACACTGGTGTTTTTTCATAAGGTGCTGTTGCGTTTATTTTTTGTCCGCCTTCAAAATATTTTCCCGAATAGAGATCGTACCACCCCTGGCCAGAAGGTAAATATAGTTGCCTTTCTCTTTTTTTATACTGGTAAACGGGACTGATAAGCAATGAAGGGCCAAACATATATTCATCACCTAAATTTATTACCGAAGTATCATTTGGAAAGTCCATAACAAGACCACGCATTATCGTATAATCATTGTGGTAAGTAGCCCCTGCAATAGAGTAGATATATGGCATTAATCTATACCGCAGCTTGTCATAGTAGAGC
The DNA here is from genome assembly GCA_039933035.1 of Ginsengibacter sp. Classification (GTDB taxonomy): domain Bacteria; phylum Bacteroidota; class Bacteroidia; order Chitinophagales; family Chitinophagaceae; genus Ginsengibacter. The sequence continues at coordinate 967 of JBDTOV010000334.1, forward strand.
ATACTTTTGTAAGCGGGATGATCTTCAGGAGCTACATTAAATATTTCGCGAAAAGGATATTGTCCATGTGAACGAAACAATGGAACGAATGCGCCGAACTGGTACCAACGTGCCTGCAACTCACGCCATTCTTCAAGATTGGCATCGCCAGGTTTTTGATAACGCTGCTCTACGGCGAAGCCGCCGATGTCCATCGTCCAAAAGGGGAGACCTGACATAGAAAAATTAAGACCTGCGGAGATTTGCGCTTTCATATCTTCCCAACGCGATGCAATGTCTCCGCTCCATATAGCCGCTGCATAATGCTGTGAGCCTGCTGTGCCGGAACGGGTTAAAAGAAACACGCGGTTATCAGGATTTACGGAGCGTTGCCCATTATAAATTCCTTTTGCATTTTCCAAAGGATAAGCATTCAAATATTCAGCTGCAATACCCGCGGACAAAGGCGTCATTTCATCAAGTCTTTTAGAAGGTGATACATTAGAAAGTATATCAGGTTCACTCGCATCCATCCACCATGCATCAACTCCTTTGCTGTATAAATTTTTATTGATCAGGTCCCAAAAAGCTTTTCTTGCCGATGTATCAAACGCATCATAAAACGTAGAGATATACCCTTTGCCAATCCAATCGCGTTGGCGGTCTGCAATATTTCTTTTGTACAACCAATTGTTTTTATCAAAATAATTATAAGCAGCAATGCCTTCATACATCTTTGGCCAAACTGATATCATCAATTTAGTATGGTATTTTTGATGCAAAAGGTCAATCATTTTTTTCGGTTGGGGAAAGCGGCTTGAATCAAATTGCTGGCTGCCCCAGTCATCAACTTTCCAATAGCTCCAATCCTGCACGATATTATCGAGCAGGATATTTCTCTTCCGGAATTCTGCAACGGCATTTGCAATTTCATCCTGTGTCTTGTAGCGCTCACGGCTTTGCCAGAAACCCATCGCCCACTTCGGCACGATGGTAGCCTTACCGGTTAAGGTTCGGTAGCCGGAAATCACCTCATCTGCATTGTCGCCCGTTACAAAATAGTAATCTATCAGTTGGCCTGCTTGTGATGAAAAACTATATGTATTCGCATCTTTTGTAGGTACTGGTGGCAGCCATTTTACATCGAGGTAAGACTCTCTACCATCGGGTATCCACTGAATTTTAATTGAATATTTTTTATCCTTCATTAAAGGAACATTAAAAAGAGCTGCACATGGATTCCACGACTGCCGCCACCTGTCACCCAGCAATTCGCCATCAATCCAAATCTTCATATATCCACCATACAATACTTTGAATTTATAGTTGCCCATAAAATCTGCCGTGAATGAACCATCCCATGTGATCATGCCATTTTGTACTTTAAAACTATCCGGTAAATCTTTCTTTGAATCACCCAAATAAGGATAATCAATTTTCGATTCGGCTCTTGTGAAATCTACTCGTGCAGAATCGTTTTTATCATTGTTATAGGAAGCGGTAAGCCATCCTTCATTTCCATCCTTTGAATAGAGATTTAATCTTGACAGTGGCAAAAATTCCCTGGTGTCGCCAAATGTTGTTATTGAATAGTTATCCCAGAGCAAGCCATAATTTTTATTGCTTAATAAAAAAGGTACTGCCACTTCGGTATTGTTTTGAAATAAAAAAACTTGCTGGCCTTTGTAATTAAACTGGTCGCTTTGGTGTTGCCCGAGACCATAATACGCATCATCAGGTGCTGTTTCAAAAGTTTGAAATAAATGATTGGAGCGCTCGCCTTCAAAGACAGCAGGCGTAATTGTTCGTCCTCCATATTGCCGTTCCATCAAAATTTGTTTACCTGTTTCATCTGCAAAAGAAACGGCACCCGTAGTTAGTGACACAGATACAATCAATACATTGGTTTTTACAAAAACGGTATTATCATTATTCGTGACATTTACGCTTTTCAGCATTTCTTTATAAACTGTTACCAGGCTCTTATCATCGGGAAATTTTTCTGCTGCAGATGCAGAAACCCTTATGATCTTATCAGTAATTGCCAGGATTCTCACCATTCGTGTATTGCCTGAAATGCTGCTATCCGGCCATACAACTACACCGTTTTTCAAAACCTGGAAATTTTTTTCCGGGGGAGCCGCAAAACAATTATTTGAGACCGAAACAAAAAATAAAAATATCAGGTGCAGGAGTATAGTTTTTTTCATAACAAGCTTAATCATATCTTTTATCATGGTAAAATTCAAGTAATTCAACCCATTGACTAAGTTATTACAAAATAGCTCAAACACGTTTTTAAGTACGATTTGAAATAACAGGGCGTTAATATTTTGCTCATGATGTTAGCCCCGAAGATTTTTGCTAAGTTTAGCAGGAAATTTGCTTAATGACGGATATTGTTATTTATCAGAACAGCTAATAATTAAACTATGAATTTAAAAAGGACTATTTTTTTTGTTTTTGCTCTCATTACATGTACCGCAGGTTTTGCTCAATTAAAAACTACACCAAAATGCCCCGACTTCGACATTGACATACTTGATGGAACAATAAATAAATTTATACTACCCACTTCTACTGTGGGACAAATAAAACTTAAATTTCCGTGCTTCACCAGTTCTGAAGAAGTAGGCACTACCGCGAAATGTGGGGCGAACGTTTTTTATAAAGACAAAGACATTTATTTCTACACCGACCGGGACTATGTTGAGATAGGCCCAAAATTTAAGGGTAATCTGAGCCTTCCTCTTTTCGGCGCTTCACGGGGAGGTTTATTCAGGGTGTTGGGCAACCCCGCAATTAAAGATGTTAACTGGGATGCTTTTCAAACTTCGTATGGAATATTAATATTGTATTATAATGCTGACAACAGGATCAATAAAATTCAATTCAGCACTCAATCTACTGCCAGCATAAAGCTTTGCGAGTAAGTAAAAATTCCAAGAAAAAAAGGTAACTGATAACAATATAAGAATCATCTTCGATCGTATCACGTGTTTGGGTATATTTCAGTCTATCCGTTTCAACCGTAACATTGCTACTTTAATTTTACGAAAGCTTCCATAGCTGCATAGCTTGTCAGGCCGAGTCTTGCATATAAGTCCGCCGTGTTTGCATTTCTTTCCTCAGCCCGTTGCC
>JBDTOV010000335.1:0-4082 GCA_039933035.1 Ginsengibacter sp.
TAATATCTGCATACCTGATATCTCCTGGTTTAACAGGATTTGGTTGGGTTGGCGCCTTATCAATTTCTGCTTGTGAGTTAAAAAATCCCATCGCCTTGTATCCAAAATATTGGTTAATACTTCTTCCTGTTCTTTTTTGGTTTGGATTTACTGTAGTGGGCTCATCCTGAAAAATTATTTTATTATGTGCGTAAGTGAAATTCCCTTTGATAAAATAATTTACATCTTTAGAATTTTTGTTTTCGTATCCCAAAGAAAATTCAATACCGCTGTTGTCCACTATATTTAAGTTTTCCAGTGGCAAAACATCCCCAAAAGTTGCCGGTACAGATAGTAATCGCTGACCTAAAATATCAGAAGTTCTTTTATGGAACCAATCAAACTCAAAGGTTAATTTCCTGTTCCACATACTACCATCAAAACCAATATTTACTGATTTCGCAGTTTCCCAGGTGGTGTTAGGATCAGGGATTCCAGTAGAACTCAGGCCTTTATTAATAGCCAGGCTTCCTGCGTCACCAAATGGATAGCCACTACCAAACTGGTAGGAAGATAAATAACGGTAAGGCTCTATGCGATCGTTACCGAGTTTACCATAGGAGCCCCGAATTTTGAGGTAATCAAAAGCCTGGATCGCATTCTTGAAAAAATCTTCTTCTGATATTTTCCATCCTGCCGAAAACGAAGGGAAGAAACCCCATTTTCTTCCGGGGGCAAAATTGAACGAACCATCATACCTGAAGTCTCCTTCAAACAAATATTTATTGGCGAAAATATAGTTAACCCTACCCACATAACCTTTTCTGCCAGATACATTCGCTCCGCCACTCGTTTGTTGGGTGGCATCGTTTCCGGCAAATAACTGATCAATAGCAGTGGAAAGAAAATTATCCCTGGAACCGTTCAAAAAATTATAGTTGCCTTCGTTTTGTGTATATAAAAACAATCCACTTACCTCATGCTTTCCAAACGTACGCTGATAATTTAAATGTGCTTCCAACGTTAGTGAACTACCCTGATCAAAACCTTCTGAAAGAGAAGTGGTATTGATGCCTTCTCCATTAATGGGTATATATTCTTTGGTCGTTTTATTGTAGGTATAAACGCTATAAGGTGTACGCCATGTTTTATTTGAATTAAAACTACGGTCGTACGCGACTACCCCTTTTACAGAAAGGCCTTTTACAAAAGGCAATTGCTGCGTTATGGTTAAATTGGTAAATAATGTGTTGGAGTTATTTTTGTTATACCCGCCACTCCTGGCTCTTTCAGCCGGGTTTCTGCCGCTTGGGAATGACCCGGGCAAACCATTTGAAAATACAGCAGGGTAAATTGGTGGAGCATATAATGCATAATAAAGCAATTGGTTTGCATCCTGAGAAGGTGAATTTCTATTTTCCATCCGGCCACTAACATCCATTGAAATCCTTGTAGTAGCTGTAGCATCTACATCAATATTTGACCTGAAATTATAGCGACCGAAATTACTATTGCTATACAAACCATTTTGGTTTACATGGCCTATAGAAATAAAATACCGGGTTTTTTCTGTTCCGCCATTCAAGGATAAATTATACTGTTGCTGTGGAGCATAATCCTTGAGTGTTGCTTTTATCCAGTCTGTATTAGGATAGGCATCGCGATCAGTTCCATTTTTATATGCATCCAAATCTGCCTGGCTGAAAGGAGGTGTGGTGCCTGCATTAATAGATCCTTCGTTTAGCAACTTTGCATAATTGTAAGAATCCATGTATTTAGGAAGGATAGTTGGTTTCTGCCAGTCGGAACGCACAGAAAAGGAAAGAGAAGATTTACCAGCTTTACCTCTTTTAGTAGTTACTAAAATAACGCCGTTGGCAGCTCTTACACCAAACACAGCAGCCGAAGCCGGGTCTTTTAATAAAGTAATTGTTTCTATTTCGTTGGGGTCTAATTGAGAAAAATCGCCTCTTGGAATACCGTCAATCACTACCAATGGTGAGTTATCACCTGTAGTGCTTACACCACGTATTAAAAGATTAGAACCATCCCTGCCTGGCTCTCCATTCCGCTGAACAGAAATTAAACCAGATAAGCGGCCTGTTAGTGAATTGCTGATATCTGCTACTGGTGCAGCAACAATTTCTTTAGTTCCTACGGTACTAACTGCACCCGTGTAGTTCACTTTTTTTCTACTGCCATAACCAACCACTATTACGTCGGATAAAGATTTTACTTCTTCATTCAAAACAATATCAATATTATTTTGATTGGAGACTTTGACTTCCCGGTTTTGGTAACCAACAGAAGAAAAAACGAGCACAGGTTCTTTACCATTTATATCAATAGAGAACTTACCATCTTTATCAGTGAGCGTCCCTTTTGAAGTCCCTTTTATAGTAACCGAAACATCGCCAAGTGGTTGCCCGTTAACTCCTTTTACGATACCGGTAATAGGGGTTGCTAGAGGCTCATCGAATATATTATCCGTGCCGCCATTTGCACAAACTGAGCCGCAAAAGAATAATGCCAGGAAAGTTTGCAACAAAAGATTTCTCATTAAGAATTTCTGCATACAGTTAGTAGTTTTAATTTTGTGATTAAAATAAAAAGCATCGTCAATACAACTAAGAACTTTTTATATTGAGAATATAAAAGGTCATATCATTTTTAATTGACCTTTCAAAAATATAGAGTTAGGTTTTACGGGAGTTTATATAAATTGCCCAATATGTATAGGTTATTAGCATTTGTTTAGAAAAAAATATTTAGAGTTTATAATCAGCGAATCCAATTTAATAAATGGTACAAAATGTCCTTTAAAGCAAAATTTCTTTTAATTGATTATCCGGTTAAAAGTTCTTTCAATATTAAAATTGACAGGGCTTTGGAAACCCCCTTTCACTTTCATCCAGAGATTGAGTTGCTTTACAGCATTAGAGGCAAAGGCACTGACTATATAGGAAATAGTATAGAAACAATAGAAGAAGGAGAACTGCTGCTTTATGGTGAAAATGTACCACACACGCGTTTAAAAGATGAAAGTTTTTATGAAACATATCCCGCCGAAACACCGGAAGCGATTGTAATACAATTTCGAAAAGATTTTTTAGGAAGTACCTTTTTCACAAATAAAGAATTAGACCATATCGGTGAATTAATAAACCGTTCAGGTAAAGGGCTTCGATTCGTTGGAAGAACACGGCAGGATGTGTGCAAAAAATTATTAAAGATTAGTAAAAAACATGGGTTAGATGCGCTACTTGATCTACTTTCTATCCTTGACACTTTAGCAAAATCTGAAGAATATTCTTTCATCAATAAAATTGATAACTCTGCCAACCTTGATAATGAAACACTCACCAGAATTAAGAATGTTTATCAATATACATTGGATAATTTCCGTGACCCTATTTCTTTAGATTATGTTGCAGCTTTAGCGTTTCTTTCTCCAACGGCATTTTGCCGGTTTTTTAAGGGCCATACCAGGAAAACCTACCATGAATATTTAACTGAAGTTCGGATTGACAATGCTTGTAAATTATTAAGATCCGGCAACTATGACGTGAAGACTGCATGTTATGAATCTGGGTTTACCAATACTCCTAACTTTATTAAACAATTTAAAAAGGTGACACAGATGATGCCAAGTGAGTATCGCCGTACTTTTAATTTGAAGATCATAAATCACTAGCGTCTTGTTAAAATATACATTAGTTCATTAAAAATATTGGTGGGTAAGATTTTGCAGATGAGGGGCTTATATAGTCAGTTTCTTTCTGCTTACAGGATTATAAATTTTATGTTTGGAGGAGCATTTTATTGCTTCCAGGCTAACATAGTCTTTCATAAAATTGTCCGGAATTTCGTACAGAATTTTCCAGATGAAGCCCTCAATGAAATAAGAAAATACGCATAAAAATTGCAGTGCAATTTTCTTTTCATTGCAAAAAACCTCCTGAATTATTTACAATTTTACTCACGATTTTGATTGTCCAAAGAAACTTTTAATCACCTTAAAAAAGAATAATTTTCACCGGAATTAGCGCCAGGAAAGTCAAACCAATTACCTTCTTTTGTCTTGTATAATTTGAAAACTTATT
>JBDTOV010000336.1:0-4032 GCA_039933035.1 Ginsengibacter sp.
CGCTCATCTCTTACCTTTCGCAGTTGAACTATAGTTATAAAAATAAATATTTTGTAACCGGCAGTTATCGTGTTGACGGTTCAACTGCATTCCAAAAAAACAAACGCTATGGCTCGTTTCCTGCCATCTCAGCAGGATGGCTTATCAGCAATGAGGATTTCCTAAAGGAAAGCCATTTAATTGATAACTTTAAAATACGTGGAGGATATGGCATTACCGGAACACAGGATATCGGCGCATCACGTTATCTTGGCTTGTATTCATTAACCAGTCAATATAACTCTCAATCAGCGGCAACACCCTCACAGTTACCAAGCCCGGATTTAACCTGGGAAAGCAAACACCAAACCAATATTGGTATTGATATAGGATTCTTTAAACGCATTAATCTTTCGGTGGATATTTATAAAAATCAAACCAAAAACCTTTTACTACAAGTATCGCAACCATTATCGGTTGGCTTTGAAACCAAATGGGAAAATACTGGGGAGATAGAAAATAAAGGACTTGAAATTGCTTTATCAACCACTAATATTCAGAGCAAACATTTTTCGTGGACCACGGATTTCAATATCAGCTTTAACACAAATACTTTGCAAAACTTACCCGCTGGTTTTGTAAAAACAGGTTCTTGGGCTATCTCGCAGACATATCGTAATGGCGGTAATCTATATGAATTTTATATGCCCGTTTGGTTAGGAGTTGATCAGCAAACCGGTTCACCGTTATGGCAAAAGATTACCAAGGATGCCAACGGGCAGGTAACGGCGGTAGAGGCAACATCAAGTTATGCCGACGCAACATTGCAGGAAGTTGGCTCAGCATTGCCAAAATACCAGGGGGGTATGACCAATACATTTACCTACCAGAATTTTTCACTTAGTGTGAATGCTTACTTCTTAGAAGGAAACAAAGTATATAGCAATGACCTTCGTTTTGTAATGAATGATGGTAACGAGCCCTACTATAATCAACTTGTTTTACCATCGGGTTACAGTATCTGGAAAAATCCGGGCGATATTGCCACTAATCCAAGTCCGCAAAATGCAGCCAATTCAACAGAGGTTTCAACAAGGTATTTGCAGGACGGAAGTTATATTTCTATCCGAAATATCACCCTCGGCTATAACCTGCCGCAAAGTTTTGCGAAACGATTGGGTTTCCAGGGTATAGCCGTTTCCGCGTCTGCCGATAACGTGTACACCTTTACAAAATTTCTTGGGCAAGACCCACAAACGACTATTCAATCTGATATTTATACTACGCCCGGAGTAAGTGATTTTAAATATCCCAACAACCACCAATATTTGTTTAACATCAACGTAAAATTTTAACCGGATATGAAGAACCTACATAAATTATTATTGGCAATGAACTCCGTTAAAGCTACATCTGTTCGGGTTTACCCTGTTGTAATGTTACTTTGTTTGGCCGGCTTGAGCAGTTGTTTAAAAGATGTGGCACCAAGCGATGCTATTACAACCGAAACACTCACATCAACAACCGAGGGCCTGACAAATGCTGTCAATGGTGCTTATGCTTTGTTCAAAGACCATGTTGAATTCAATGGCACTGCTGATGATAATAATATGTATTTGAGGCAATATTTCCAGCTAGCTGATTTTGCGAGTGATGATATTGTTTGTGGACAGGTAACAGAAGACCCGTTATTTTATAGTTTCAGTTTAAATCATTCACCTACGCAAACAAACACAAGGTATTTTTGGTACATTTCTTACAAAATAATTAGTGATTGCAATACAGTAATTGAGGCAGTGGAAAAAGAACCTACTGATGATCCTGCCAGGAAGCAATTGCTGGGTGAATGTTATTTTTTAAGAGCCTTCGTGCATTTTAATTTGGTCAGATTGTTTGCCATGCCTTATACAGAAAACAAGTCTGCAGACGGTATCGTATTAAGAACATCTAATACCGATCCATCCATAAAAGCAAGATCAACGGTGGAAGAAGTATATACGCAGGTAATTTCTGACGCAAAAAAAGCAGCAGATTTAATGATTCAGTCAAGGGGCGTTGTATATGCCACGCAGGAAGCAGCCGAAGCATTGTTGTCAAGAGTGTATTTATATATGGATGATAATACAAATGCGGCTGATTATGCAACAAAAGTGATTAATTCAGGTAAATTCTCTTTAGCTTCTACATCTGAATTTCCTTCAATGTTTTCCAACGCCATGCAAAGTCCCGAAACTATTTTTAGTATTGCATTTACAGCAAGTGAGGATTATGGAAAATTCGGTTCTATCGCTTCCATGATTTATTCAGATGGCAACAGTGGCTGGGGTGAAGAATACGCATCTGCTTCCTTACGAAATTTAATGAGTGCGCATCCCGAAGATGTACGCTGGCAATATATTATACCGCTGCCGGACGGCAATGGTGGCATTGCAAAAAAGAATGGCATTGAAATATATTATATCAGTAAATTTTCCTTCCAGGGTGGCAGCCCGACACTCAGTTCACCCATTATGTTCCGGCTGGCAGAAATGTATCTCAATCGTGCAGAAGCCAATGCAAAAATGAATAAAACAAAAGACGCTTTGGACGATATTGACGCAATAAGAATGAACCGGGGATTAGAAAATAGTCTATATAATGGTACGGTGCCTTCAGGCAAAACTTTACTGAAAGTTGTATTGGATGAAAGGCGGATTGAACTTGCTTTTGAAAGCCAGCGCACCTTTGATGTATACAGAAATAAAATGCCCCTGGACAGAACATATTGGGGTTATCATTTACCTGGATTGAAAGAAACAGATATTGATCTTTCCAGGCAACCGGCAGGCTATGCCAACATGATTGTTCAGCCAACTGACAGCCGCATTATTTACTATATACCGATTGATGAAATACAGAGTAACACGTTGTGCACCCAGAATCCATAAAAAAATATTCAACAATGATCGCAGGTTTTAAAAATCGAACCATGAAAAAAATAAACGTTACAATTTTACTGGCAGCTTTAATAGCGGCTGTTAATTTTTCTTCCTGCAAAAAAACATCAAGCAGCCCGCAACCTTTTGTTTTTTTTAGTGTACAGGTTAATGGCCCTACCGTTAGTTTTGAAAACAAATCTGAAGTTATGGTAAGTTATCAGTGGGATTTCGGTGACGGAACCACATCAACCGAAGAAAGCCCGGTACATACCTACCCGGGCAAGGGGAAATATGTTCCAACCCTGTATGCAACTACGGCATCAGGCGCCAAGGGAGAGGCCTCCACGGTATTGCAAATCGCAAAAACTTCGTCTATAAAACTTAATGATAATACATTGTCAGACTGGGATACTGTTACCACCAATGTGGTACTTGCCGGACCCAATTCGGGTAATTTCATTAAGGCGAAGTATGATTATGACGGTAATTATGTCTATGTATACTTTGAACAACACACTACAAAAGCTGACGGCAATATTTACGATCTGTATATTGACGCGGATAACAATATTACAACGGGATTAATATCCGGTGAAATTCCTAATGGTGCGTACGATGTATTATTAGAGGGTACGATATTTGATGGCTGGCTCGATCCGTATTATTTTATAGGAGCAGATCAGCAAAACTTTGGCAATTATACCCCCCAGAGCATCAATGAATTTTATACCGTCGGAACTGTTCTGCAAAGTGGCAGCGTCCAAAAATTTGAATTTGCCATCAGCAGAAGTAAAATAAAAGGATTAACCGGAAAGGGTTTAAGAATAGGCGTACAGGTAGCTGCCAATGACTGGAGCGCCATCGTCGGCTATTCACCTGACCAAAACAGCAATGCCTTTTACCTTGATATGAGTGAGTAATGGTCAATCAATCATTCAAATGATAAAAAATATTTCCTATATCTTTTGTACGATTTGCATGGCTTCGGTCGTATCACTTGCGGCTTGTAATAAAGTTGGCGATCCTGTAACGTATGCAACACCTGCCACCGATACCGTATTGTATACACAAACCACTGCAGACTTCCCGAATCCTGAACGTGGTTTTTATCGCGTAGCAGAAACCTATGCAAATA
>JBDTOV010000337.1:0-4028 GCA_039933035.1 Ginsengibacter sp.
ATAGAAAGTTTTTAGTAACGAACTGGCACAGGTCAGGAGACCTGCGCCAGAGCAGGCCGTTGGTCGGGAAACCAGTCGGCTCTCACGGACGGATGGGATGTGGTTTTGGAAATGAAAGTAGTACCAACGATGGCCAAACTCTGTAAGCATTGGGTTCCGGTGGAAGTTTTTGATTTGAAGGTCAAAATCTGAAAACAGAGATGAGACAAACACTTTTGATTAAGATAACTGATTGTAACGGCGGCGGAAACCTATTTGTCATCCCACCGCTACCGTTAGTTTGCTAAAAATCGAAAAGTAGTGCTATCCGAAGTTTTGTTCCGTCGGGATCCCTATGGTGCAACTCCGGATTTATAAAATTCCATTCAAACACTATTCAAAAATGATAAGGCATGTTGCTTTTTAAATGTACTTAGTTACAAAAGTACAGCAGCTCCTTTATTATTTAATGTTTATGGAGTTAGCGAAATATTACTTGTTACTTTTTTTAAAAGTTGCTAAGGGCAGCATGAGGGCTTTCGGCTATTGTTCCTAATGTTGACTGCTGCATTTTTGGCTGATGAAATCAAAATATAAAGGGAATAATTTTTTTAGTTGTTTTTGAATAGTCCAGATATTCCTGCTTATAACTATCAATTAAAGATTTCTCTTCTAAAAAAATTCTTATTAAAAGTCCCACCGTAATCAGAAGTACTGCCAGGATTGTTTCTTTAAATGGAAATGCAATTATGCAACTCCAAAAGAAATAAATAAGTGATGCATAAATTGGATGTCTAAACCAATGATATGGTCCATTCGTAACAAGTCCCCCCTTTGTAGTATTGGCTGTTGCATGAAAACTTCGAAAGCCGAATGTCATTCTTGACCAAATCATAAGTCCAGCCGCTAAAATTTGAATTATAATTGCAACGATATTATTTGAGAAAATTAAATTCTTTTCGTACAAATAAATTAAACCAAGCAATGCAATTCCCAGACCTGCAAGAGAAGTGATTTTTATATTCATAATTGTAAATTTCTAAAAATGTTTTGCTGATTTTGAAAGGCCCCCTTGATGAAAAGGAAGATTTCCTGGCCGGTTACTTCATCAAAAAAAAACCCTGTTTACGGATAAGCAACAGGTTCCAACTCCAACACCTGGTGCAGGTGATGTAACAGGTGTTTGTTGTAATCTGCAGCCAGCCATTTTATAGTATGCGGCTCACTTGTTTCGGACAATCTTTCTGCTACATCCCCGGGAATATTTTTGAGGATCATGCAAATATGTTTGTTTAGCAGCGTCCATAAATGAATAAGGTCGTTGGTTATATAGTTTTGATAATTGGCGGCAGCAACCCAGGTATCCTGTGCATAGGCGATCTTCGGGTTATCCTCGTACTGTGCCACGATAAAACGGCGGATATTATTTTGGGCTGAATCAATCAAATGCCCCAAAATTTGTTTCTTACTCCATTTAAGAGGGTTCGGTTTACGGGACCATTCATCCTCGTGTATCCGTTCCAGTAGTATCGAATAATTGTCAATAATAGCTTGTAGCTGTTGGACCGTTTCCTGCATAAGGTAAAAGGTAATATTTTAATGGGGCATTACATAATTTTTTCTTTGCTGGCATGGGCTTGTATGATACGACCGGCTTACATAAATTTTTATTACCGCATCAATCACTTACAATACGTTATTGAATTCATAGTATATAATTTTAAAGCGCTTCCTGTTGAAAAAAAGTATCGTACTTTGGAGTCCTCCTATATAATTACCAGATAGTTTGATATTTGCTGGCAAATGGATACCAACCAAACATCGCTTTCCGTAAGGAGAGTAAGCATCAGTTTATTTTTCTTTTTTTATGGATTTATTTTTGCCACATGGGCATCGCGCATTCCTGCAATTCAGCAACGCCTGCATTTATCTAATGCAGGGTTAGGTTTGGTTCTCCTGGGAATGCCCGTGGGTTCTTTTATTGCGCTGCCCTTTTCAGGATTTGCCACATCAAAGTATGGAAGCCGTATCGTACTGATTATTTCCTCAATAACCTATTGCATATTACTGGCCTGGATCGGGTTTTTGGAAAATAGTTTTTTACTCGCCTTCTGTCTTTTCCTTTTTGGTGCTACAGGCAATATGGTCAATATAGCCGTGAACACCCAGGCTATTGCTTTGGAAACATCATATAAAAAAACAATCATTTCCTCTTTTCATGGTATGTGGAGTGTGGCGGGCCTGGCGGCTGCTTCATTGGCCAACATTTTTATTGCAAAAAGTTTCGCTGTGAGGAATCATTTTTTAATAGCCAGCCTGGCATCGTTACTCATTTTTATTTCCGTTTCTCCTTTTTTATTAAATGAAGAAAAGAAACAATATGCCCGGAGATCGTTTTTTACCAGACCCGGTAAGGAACTACTGGCTCTTGGCATGATTGCTTTTTGTTCACTGATTTGCCAGGGGGCTATGTTTGACTGGAGTGGAATTTATTTCAAAAAAATTGTGACCAGCAACCCTGCCCTAACAGGCTTAGGGTATACTGCGTTTATGATTTCGATGACGTCCGTTAGGTTCATTACTGATTGGCTGAACAACCGCATCGGTTTTAAAAAAATAATTATACTCTGTGGCATTTTTATCACTGCGGGCTTACTTCTTGCCATAGTTTTTCCATTTCTTGTAACTGCGACTATTGGTATATTTCTCGTAGGTATTGGTGTGTCTCCTGCAGTGCCCCTTGTATTTAGCGCTGCCGGCAAATTTAAACACATGCCTACTCCCGTCGCCATTGCTGCTGTGTCATCTATTGGTATGATTGGTTTGTTGATCGGGCCGCCTATGGTTGGCTTTATCGCAGGATTTACCAGCCTAAAGATGTCATTTTTAATCTTATCATTTTTTGGTATGGCAATTATCGTTACTGCCCTTAAGGGGAAAATAGAAGCATGACAACCTGCACAAAAAGCGAATAGCACAGCAGCGTGAAGTGTTCCCCTACCCTTTTTGAAATAACGACTACGTTATTGTTTTTACATTATTTCATACAATAACTTTATTTCTTTCCTTTTTACCCCGCGATGTAAGAATATTGTATAATGAAGCCAAAACAAAAATAACTCCCAATACAGTCACAATAGATGAGCCCGCAGGGAAATCGTAATGAAATGAAAAATTCAACCCAAAAAAGCTTGCCAATATGCTGATAATAAAGGCAAGTATAATTACCACTATTTTATTTTTTGAAATCAATATGGCTGAAACAGCCGGGATAATCAGGAAAGAAAAAACAGGTATTACCCCATTCACTTTTACGGCGAAAACGATGGATAAACCAATGGACATATAAAACAGGAAATTCCAAACGTTGAAAATGCCAACCAAATGATTTTCCCCGTTTTCAAAAGATTCGGTTAGTGCAAAAAATTTACGAAAGAAAACCAAATGTACCAGGGCAATAGACCCGAATACAATACCGATAACCGTTATTTGTTGCCAGCTTATAGATAAAATATTTCCGAATAATACTTCCTGTATGTCAGAATCGCCATGCGGTGTTTTCGAAATAAGTAATACGGTAAGTGCCGACGAAAATGCATAAAGTATTCCGATAATTGCCTCCTGCTTCAGCCGCTTATCCTGTATATTAATGAACGACATAAGCAGCGCACCCACCAGGGTAAATATCAAGGGTATGGAAGTAAGGCCGGTACCAATGAAAGCCCCGAAAGCCACACCTAATGACGATATCTGGCCAAGTGCCAGGTCAACAAATACAATTCCCCGCCCTACAACGTGTACACCCAGGTAAGATAATAAAATGCCGGTAATCATCGCCGCTGTAAAAGCCTGCACCATAAAAGGCAATTGAAACATATCAAACATAATCTGCCGGGTTTAATTTTGTAAATATCATTTAAGTACTGCCGTTAGTTGGTTAATATCATAATCAAATAAGTCAAAATAATTTTTTATGGCCGGAAATGCACCTGTAGAAGTAGCCAGCGTTAAAACTTTTATTCCTGTTTGCTTTGCTACCACATCAGCAG
>JBDTOV010000338.1:0-4026 GCA_039933035.1 Ginsengibacter sp.
CGCGGATTTATTGTGCTGGTATCTTTATTATACAACCATATATTTCCTGCATCAACAAATACCGCGCCTTCCAGAATGTTATTTATTTTTAAACGCAATTCGGTGTTCATTTCCAACTTTATATCACCGGATTGATCGGGCAAAAATCTGCTGCTATCGTACTTTGGATTTCTATAAGTACCGGGGCCAATTGAACGGCTTCGAAATGCCCGAATGCTATTATTTCCACCGATGAAAAATTGCTTAATGAATGGCAATTCCCTGGACCCGCCACCATAAGGATATCCTGCTCCAATAATTATCCTGTTAGCCAATCTTGTTGATTTGGTAAAAGCATAATAATATCTTAAATCAGTCTGAAGTTTTACATATTGTGAAATAGGCGCGTTAAAAATTCTTTTTTGTTGCCCCTTGCCGGACGAGGGTATCAGCAAGCCTGCTACATTTCCTGAAAGGTCGCTGAGCCCATTAAAATAAAAGCCCGTTCCGGTAGGATCATTTATGAGAGGGTCCCAGGTAAAAGCATAATTTGATCCAATAATAAATTGCGTATCAATCGCATGCTTGAGAGTAAAATCAGTTTTTAAGCTATCACGATATAACTGGGTAACATTAAGCGCCTGAACATAATTGATTGAAAAAGGATTAAACTCATGTTGCTTCTTCACGGTTGGTTTCCACACATACCCTAACTCCGCTCTAAAAGAATTTAACGAGTATAATTTTCGCCTGTTTAAAAGTTCGTAACTAAGATCAATTTTGGTTTTAGGTACATAAGCGCTTGTGGTGTTGAATCTGAAAAATGGAACAACAAATTTTGGGATACCAAAAGTAATCCCACCCCCAAAACTGTAGGTATTAAACCCGCTTTGCCTTCCGCTGGATTGAACTTCTGTTCCTATATCACCATGTATATCCAGTTGTTCTGCCGCCCGAAAGGTATTGCGGTTCTTAAAGGTTAGCGTGATCAATGAACCTACATAGCCGTTTGTTTTTGTATTGGCAGCAATTTCGCTCCGCAAAGATTTTTTGGGCATTGGTGTAAGGTAGTAATAGGTGTTAAGCCTGCCGGTATCACCTTCACTATTGGGTGAAAGCTCAAAACGATTATTTACAAATTTAAAAACATTAAGGTTGATGAGCCTGCTCAGAGTAAGGTTATGATCGTTCCGGTTATAAACGTCCCCTGAATCAAATCTTAATATTCTTGGGAATAATTTTGGTTTAAATTTTTTACGCGGATCAACTATATAATATCCCTTGTAAAAATCTTTATTGGCATGGCTGGTGTCTGCAGAGGCTCCATTTAACCTGTAATTAGGATAAATATATACATCGTCAATTATGTATGGTTTTTTGGCAACCGGCGGCATACCTTTCTTTACCTGCAAATACATATTTACTTTATTATTACCGATACTGCTATCAGCATCTATCAGCAACACATCAGGGCTGAAATAATAGTAACCTTCTTCTTTTAAAACCGCGTCTATCCTTGACCGTTCCCCCTTCACTACCTCCAGGTTAAAAGCATCTCCAGGGTGCAAAATTGATTTTGATCTTGTAGCCTCTATTGCTCTGCCAAGAGCCGTACTATCGGTTACAAATTTCACTTCTTTAATTGTGTAAAGCGCACCGGGCTCAAGTGTATAAGTTGCACTCGCCTTTTTCTTTTTTACAGTGGTATCACCATTTGCATCTGCATGGAAATAGCCAACATTTTCCAAATAACTCTTTAACACTTTTGCATTATAGTCAAGATTTACAGAACTTAGCAATACAGGCGGCTCTCCAAGCTTTCTTATAAACTTTCTTATAAATCCTTTCTTTTTTGGATCGCCTGCAAGATTGTAAAAGAACAGTTTTATTGGGATGCCTAAAAATTTAAAATTAGGCTTAGGCCTTGGTAAATGCTCTGTGAAGTCAATAACTTTATTTTTTTCTTTTTTTGATAGCGTGCTGTCTGTCACTTTCACTTTCGCTCCCGTATACAAAGCATCTCCTTTGGGAACCAATTTGGTGGTATTGCATGATACAAAAAACAGGTTGATAATAACAGCAGTAAAATAAATAATTCTTTTAAAACTTTTCTTCATTATTAAGGTTCTTTTGCAGGAGACGTTAAGCCTGTTTGTTGATTAATGTCTGCTGCATCACCAGCTTTTTTATCTTCTTTATTTTGTTTTCTTATTTCTCTTTTTCTCTTTTTTTGTTTAGCAGTTAAGAAAATATCTTTAAATTTATTATAATCTACTGTAATAATAAAGCTAATGCCTGTTTCAATCACATAGCCATAAATAGATCCTGTGTAATCATTTTTGCGATAAGCTCTTAACATGTATTTCCCATCCTTGCTCAATTTGTAACCAATTGCAATATTTCCTGCAACCGCATTTTGCTGTCCTTTTGCGGGCGTTGGCCCTTCCAATTGAAAATCGCTTCCAACGGTTACGGTTAAACGATCATTAAGAAGCCGCTTGGAAATCCCTACATTAAAATCGGTCCTGTTTTGTTGGCTTCCGGTCGTATAATCCTGTGTGGTTGCCAGGTCAAAATTCAGATCCACACCTTCTATAAGCCCCTTGGTGAGTTGGTTCAATTGCTCTGTAAGCAGCCTGCTCACACTTTGCCTTGCAAAAGTGTTTGCATCCAGTGAGCCGCCACTGCTGTTATCAAATGGATTTTGGCTTACAAAACGATTTAAAAGCAACAGCGCGAAAACCTGTTTATTCATTTCTCCTGGTTCCTGCCGAAGCTGGGTGAGCTTGGTTTGAACAACATTTGTAACAGTATTGTCTACATTATAATTTTTATTAGTTGGAAGTGTGATGTCGAATGTAATCTGTGGCTTTAAAAGTTCACCATTTATCTGCAGGTTTACTTCAAAGGGTAATTTTTGCTTGTAGATATTCGGGTCTCCCTCAGTTTGGCCCTGCACAAGGTCAAGTGGTGCTGTGTCTGCGATATATATAGCGGTCACATTTACCTGAGCTGTTGTTGGTTCCCCCGTCCATACGATCCTGCTTCCCTTTTGAATAATGAATTTACGTTTTATAAAATTGAAAGATAGGTCGTAAGAGCCTTCATTAATTTCATAAGAACCCACTAATGTTATTTTTCCGCTGGGATCGATCCCTGCTGTTAACTGGCCATCTCCTTTTAATCTTAAAAAATCTCCATTACCCTGGTCTACGATCAAATTAAAAGTTGCATTTTTATTTATTGTAAGATTTACTGAAATATCGTAGCCGAGAAGAGGTGATGTTTTCAATGAATCGTAAGGCGCCATGAACAAAGAATCCTCTGGGATTGCACTATAGTCTACAAATCGTACAATGCCTTCCCGCTTTACAATTCCGGGCTCAGATTGCGGAAGAACTACTGAAAAATCTGTGTTGTCATTTACAGTCAAGCTACCATTAACAACAGGTTGCGTTGGCGTTCCTTTAATAACCAGGTTAGTAGAAAAAACCATTTTACCATAGAAAAGCTTGTTGTCTTGTTTAGTGGAATTAATTGCCTGGAAGTTGTCAGCTTTTACAGTTAAGTCAAAGACATAATCATAAAAATTAGTTGTATTCAACATACCATCAATTACAATTGCATTATTTGCGGTATCGCGAATTGTAAATGTGCTGAGTTTGATCCCTTCCTTATTGACAATTGCTATAGCTTCTTTATCTACTTTAAAAACATTATTAAGCGCGGAGGCTGTAAAGGCAGTATTATTGAAATTGATTTTGCCATCAATGTTTGGGTCTTTAAGAGAACCATTCAATGCGATTTTTCCAAACAGGTTGCCGCGTGCATCCCTTATGCCTCCCTTGGTAAAGCCTTCCAGCATTTTCATTTGAAGGGAAATTATATCTACATTAAAGTCGTAGCTGCTATTGTTTTGTGGTTTTAAAAAATAATTCCCAAGAATATTTATTTCATTACCATAGCCATTAAGCCTAACGTCTGCATTAAAGGTATTGGCAACGTTATTATTGATTTTTGCCGTTAGGTTACCGATCGTATCTTTAT
>JBDTOV010000339.1:0-4022 GCA_039933035.1 Ginsengibacter sp.
TGGCAATGATGTTGGTATTGGTATTGGCCGACATGGATGAGATGACGGCTGTGCCACGGTTGCCGCATCCGATAATACCAACATTCACGGTAGAGTTGGCTTTTGAGCCAAACACGATTCCTGGCTTTAAGATAGTGAAGGCTGAAGCGGCAGCGGTGTCTCTAATAAATTCTCTTCTTTGCATATATCAAGCATTTATATCGTGATGAGGTATACCAAAAGTATTTAAAAGAAAAGATTTGAACCTGCCAAAGTCACAAGCAGTGTTCGGCAAAACTTTGCCACACAATGACACCACAAACAGGGCCGCACGCGGCGCTGGAATTTAGCATCTTCCCGGAAGGGTACAAATGGTCAGCAGCGAGATTTTATGAACAGGAGATAAGAGATCCGATTGCTGTTGGATTTGATTGGTTGGTAGGTTTAATGATTATTAAATTCTGTTGATGCTTCGGGATACTAACTATTAATTAAGATAACTAACTTTTCTCAGGATAGATATCGGGACCTTAGAAATCACTGATACTTCCAGGCTTCACTTCAGGCTCATTTTGGACCAGGCGGGGATGCAGATATGCCGGATTAACTATTGTGTGGTTTTATACTTTATTGCCAGCAGTTCTACAAGAACGGAAATAAATAAGCTAAAAAAAATAATGACAATTGTATAAGAATAAATAATTTTCACCTTAGCCGAAATTATGGAAGCGGGCACCCACAGACTATTTGCATGCCCCGGGCCTCCTAAAAATTTCTTTAAAAGATCTGCTTCAGTCATGTAAGGATGTGCCGTTCTTAACGAATCCCCGAGCGGCATAAAATTATTCCCTTTTATATAATAAGCAGCCTTACCGCCGAAGCCCGTGTAGAGAAATGTGTTGGATTGGAAATAATAAATATGAAATGCAAGCGCGCCAACAAATAATACAAACAGTAAAATGGATATCAGCTGTAGCCGTGATTTTATTTTATACCGTAATTTGCTTTTTAATAACGACAATACAAGCATTGAAGTCACCAGTAAAGTAGATCCGGATAGAGCTATATATTGAATACGCAAAGAGCGAATTCCAAATATGCCGGTAACGGCTGCGACTAACAAAGTAAATACTACTACCGTAAGCATAGTCCTGTATCGCAGGATCTTTTGCAATAGTGGCCGTGTACTATCATCATCTATGTGCCTGTTTTTAATTGCCTCTGCGAGATGCCTGATATCATAATCAAAATTGGATTCACTTACTGAAATTGATTGCCGCAACGTTAAGGGCCAGAGACTTTCGGGAAGCCATGTTTTAGATGGCATTGTAATATTATCAAAGAGAACCGGTATCACCCGGATGTTCCTGCTCAAAGCGGTCTCCACCTCAATTCTTAAAAGATCTTCGGGATCCCGTAATCTTTGCTGGTCATTTTCATATTTTGAATTAGCCCAGTTTTTGCCAATTATTACAAGCAGTACCTGGCATTTTTTTAATGCATTACCTATCACCTGCCGGTAGTCTTCGCCGGGCTTTATTGTATTATAATCTTTAAAAATTACCCTTTGGGAAAAATACTGAGAAAGCCTTTCGTATAATAATTGTGTGTTCCATTTGCTGTCATCTTTACGATAACTTATAAAAATGTTAGTTGACATAAATCATAAAATCATTATTTGAAATTAGGCAACTTAACGCGGGGAATTATGGTAAGAGAAAAATTAGCCGGTATGTTGGGTGGCGATCAAGCAAACTGAGGATAGTCCATTTTTGATTCGGATCTTTTTGCGCATCATACAAATCTTCCGTTGCGGAAAACTCTTCGTTTGACCTGGTATCAGTGATCGTAAATTTAAACCTTGCAGGCGGAAAATAACAGTGCACTGTAGAAGCAGGCTCAGGAATTTCATCCCATCCATCAGGATCTACCGCCAAAGCAGGCACTACATATGAAATGCGGTAGAGGTTCATTTCAGGATCCTTAATGCCACTTGCAACAAGGCTCCGGCGAAAAACATAAATATTAAATTTACGAGGGTCATCATCACTTAAGATGCTTGTATACCCGTTATTATTTCCAGGCGATTCTTCATAAGAAGCCAGAGTGTACTTGAAAGTTTCATAATTAAATGAATGATCCCATTCCCGCGGCAGTTGCAAGTTCCTGTCCGTAATATTCGATAAGAGAATATTCATATCTGCTACCAGCGAATAAATCCGGCCAATATTTTCCCCTGAAAGGCTGGAAGAAATATTACACTTTGAAAGCACATTGTTGAGTGCATTTGTTTCGATTGTGAGAGTATTCACTGTTATCCTGCTCGTATGTTTAATTTTATTTATTGCCCGCTTGTTGAGATCGGCCAGAGCAGGCAGCAGGCTTTTAATAAACCCATAATTTCTTTGGTCTGCATCATTACTAGTTTCAAAAGCGGTGGCAACAAAAACAGCCGCAAGCGTATCCAACCGCATGGCCGTACCCGCAAATTCAATATTAGTATTATTATCCGGATCAAGATCTTTTTTGAATTGCTGATTAACGGATTTGTTACTCCTGGAGTCCGGCTCAGGAAACTCCGGCAGCACCAGCCTTTGATCACTCATCACTATTTCTTTATTAGCAATATCAGGGTTCAATAACCGGATCAATTCCAATGCATCTTCATTTACATAAATCTTTTGCAACCGCAATACCGAACCGATATATGTTTGAGTTTCTACAGGCACAGGCCTTACGGTATCAGGTATTATATATGTTGTGGGTTGTCTGGGTTTGCGATCTTCGTCATTAGCTGGCGGAGGGATTTGAACAGGTGGCTTTGGGATAGTATCATTCTTATTTTGGTACGTTCTCGGAGCATTCGAAATCCTGTAATCAGGTGCCGTTTTTTTAAGTGTGGAATCTCTTTTGTTTTGTGCGGCCAGGTAACTCACGGGGGTAATAATAAAAAGGGATAATAATAAAAAGATGGAAGTTGGTTTCATAATTGAAAGTCTTTTTATTTATTGTTTTCTTTGAAATACCGTGGTAAAAAGGTAAAGAAATTTATTAACAAAGTATAAGGTCGCGCCGACATATTTGCGCCATTTTCTGCAGTGATTGTTCTCACCTCCCAAAATTAAAAATCTCCAAAGTAACAAAACGAAGCGAATAATACTTGCAATCTTCCCGGAAGGTTTTGACACTTTGTTATATCAACATTAGTTCGAAATTATAATACAATTCAGCAGCAGGGTACACGCGTGCCCGACAAAGTCCTATTTGTTGGCTTGCTGTATTTATTTATTAAGTAATTTGGATTTTCAATTTGACTGCCTTTCCGCAGGCGCTCTCACTGTCATTGGTCAAAGGCTCACCATTAAGAATTACATGATCAAAAGTAACATTGCCTAGCGTACCTTTTACAAGCAAGGAATTGGATTAACCAACATGCTTATGTTTTTGAAGACGACGTGGTTGTAAGCAGATCCAGAATTCTGAAGTCCAGATATGGTAATGATCTAATGCATTATTCCATTGTACTATTTGCGCATTTTAATAAATGCCCATGCAATTACAAAAAATCCTACACCCGTAATTACAGGTGGCAATAATAATTTTGGGCCGCTAAGTGATCCCAGGTATATCATTATAATACCTAAAATAACAAGCAAGACCGCGGCGATCACTAAACTGTTTCGCGTTTCCATTTTATTTTTTTTAAACTACATTTTTCCCCATACCATAGCCGTCGCTCAACAATCATTTAACACTGACTTGATTAATGAAGGTATTGAATTCTTTTGGCGAGGCGGCCAACAGCTGCGTGCTGTCGTTACCGTGAAATTTACAAAAGCACATTTTAGACTCAGCATTACCTGCCCCTTCCTTACGAAAACATTGCTAACGCCTTAGGCTATGCCAAAAAGTGTGAGCTAAGGAAACTTTTAATACAGTTAGACCAATATCGGGTTTACCTGATTTAATATTTTGGTTTTTCTTTCAAATATATCTTTTTCTTCTCTGTTTGTTTTTGAATGCTCTTATAAATTTGGTTGGTA
>JBDTOV010000340.1:0-3976 GCA_039933035.1 Ginsengibacter sp.
TCTTCCGGGCAGCCTCTCAAAGCATATACTATCCACAGGGAAATAGCCTCATTAAGCATTATTTCGTTGCCTTCGCCCAAAACCCTGCAGCAATATACTGTTGATGTAAAAATGATGAACCTCTTTAGCAGGACTGCAGTGATGACTGGAAGCCCGCGTAAAAATGTGGCTCCAAAGCCGCTTCCTGAGCGTATCGGAGAACCTTCTGTATTTAAACATGTGGTATACATCATTAAAGAAAACAAAACCTATGACCAGGTCTTTGGTGATATTGTAAACGCAAGAGGTGACAAAGATCTTTGTATTTATGGCGCCAACGTTACGCCGAATCAGCATAAACTGGCCAATGATTTTGTATTGCTTGATAATTATTACGCATCCGGGAAATCCTCTGCGGAAGGTCATCAGTGGGCGGATGCAGCAATGGTTTCAGACTATATTGAACGGAATGTACGGGCATGGTTCAGGAGCTACCCACATCGCCAGGAAGATGCATTGGTGTATAATAAAAACGGGTTTATATGGAACGACGCCATGGACCACGGGAAGAAGGTACGCATATACGGAGAAGCCTGCCTAACTCATTATGAGGGTACCATGAAGTGGCTTACTATCTATAATAGATATACCAACCATGAGGACCTCGGTGTTTCCAATACAACTACTATAGGAAGGATAAGACCGGTAATTTCACCCAACTATCCTGATTGCGACAACTTTAATTTTACGGATCAGTTACGGGCCGATGTGTTTATAAATGAATGGAAAAACTATGAGGCCCAACCGGGAGATAGTCTTCCTGATCTTATGGTTGTTTCCATACCAAATGATCATACGGCCGGTACATCACAAAATTTTCCGATACCAACGGCTATGGTTGCTGATAATGACCTTGCTTTGGGTCGCATCATTGAAACCATTACCCACAGCCGCTTTTGGGATTCAACGGTAGTCTTTGTTACCGAAGACGATTCCCAGTCAGGATGGGATCATATCTCTTCATACAGAACAACCTGCCTTGTCATCAGTCCTTATTCAAAGCTGAATAAAACGATACATACCAATTACAACCAAACGTCTATGGTGAGAAGTATAGAACAAATATTAGGACTACCACCTATGAACGTGATTGACGCAACCGCATTACCCATGTTTGATTGCTTCAATGACACGAAGCAACCATATCATTATAAATTTATACCCAGTAATATTCCTTTAAATGAAATGAATAAGCCGCTGGCTCAATTAAAGGGCAAAGCAAAATATTATGCAAAAATTTCTGCTGAGGAGGCCTTTAAAGAACTCGACAGTGGTGATGATGATGCCATGAACAGGATACTATGGTTTGCAGCCAGGGGGAATGAAAAGTATCCGGGCGATAAATGACTATTGAAAAGCATGCGTGTTTATACTCTGCAAGGGGCAAAAACGTTACACTTTTGGCTAAAGCCGGGGAAGAAAACCACAATTCCACTAACTAAAGTTAGTGGCAATTGACACACTGGATGAAGGACAAAAGAAATAATTATCTAAATCGAAAAACTCACTAATTTACTACTTGGAAAGTATAGTGATCAATTGGTAATTTACTATCCTAAATATAAAAGCAATAAAATGAAGTGCTGCATTGCTTTGAATTTGTTTTTATTTTATAATCATTAATTTTTTTATAGATGAAATATTATTGGCGTACCCTATTCTCTAGTTTTATGTTTATTGCTTTTTTATCGGCGAATGCCCAAAAGAATTACGAGGTTTTAAGTGTTCCTGCAATTAAAGCTTTTACGCACATTGATGAGAAAGGTAAAAGTGTGCTGGCCAGCGGAAGATATGTAACTCCGGCGGGTGAAACCATCCGGATAACCCATGATCCGTTTGGAATGTGCATATCTCCCGACGGCAAAAGAACGGTTACAATACACAATGGCGTATTTACAATCATTGATAACGAAACCCTTGCCAACACAAGAGTTCCCAGCTATGATGGCACTATTCAATCGCCATTTTCTAACGGCTCCTTCTTAGGCGTAGCCTTTTCTCCTGATTCAAAAAAAGTATATTTAAGTGGCGGTGATAACGGCGCCGTAATTATTTATGACATTGAAAAATTCCAAAGGCTTGATTCTATTTCCTTAAACGGGATAGTCGATTCAGTAGATTACGAAGACAGTTTTACAGCCGACCTTTTATTAAATAATAGCAATAACGAGCTTTTGGTTTTAGACCGGGGAAATTTCAGAATGGTTCGCATAGATCTTGGAACCAAAAAAATAACCGCTTCTATAAAGACTGGGAGACAACCATTCGGCCTTGCCATAAGCCCTGATAAAAAAACTGCGTTTGTGGCGAACGTTGGCATGTATGATTATCCTTTGATCCCGGATATTACTCCGCAAAATTATGATAGCATGCTGCTGCCCATTCAGCCATATGGTAACGATACAAAAGAATCTATTAATGGTTATACATTAAACGGAAGAAATATCCCAGGCGTGGGAAGTCCGCTGGCGCCGGAAGCTATGAGTGTTTACACGATTAATCTTGACAACAATACAGTGATGGACAGGTTTAAAACCGGGTACCAAATAGGGGAAATGGTGGAAGGTGCGGCAGTAACCGGCGGAGCAAGTCCTAATTCAATCGCTGTGGGAAGCAAGTATGCTTATGTTACCAACGCTACCAACGATAATATTTCGGTTATTGATTACCGTGAGCATAAAATAGTTGGACAAATTGATATTAAAGTTGATAAGTTGATTGATCACTACCGCGGGCTGCTACCTTTTGGAATTTCCATGAGCAAAAACGAAAAGACATTGTATGTTGCGTTGCTCGGCTTTAATGCAGTAGCCGTAATTGATGCAGACACAAAAGTCACCAAAGGCCTGATACCAACAGGCTGGGGGCCAGCTCGGGTGATGCCATCTAAAGATGAAAAGTATCTCTATGTAATCAGTTGCCGCGGGTACGGCGCGGGGCCGAATGGAGGAAAAGATTTTGTTGCGCCGGTGCAGGGAACCTATATTGGGGATATACAATTAGCCACTTTTCAAAAAATAAAAATCCCGGATGCACAGCAACTGGGCATCTATAATAAACAGGCAATTTATAATACTTTTATGAAAATGAGCGTAAAAGACGACGGTAAAAATCCATTGCCTGTTATAGAAAATATCCGGAAGAGCCCTATAAAATATATTGTCTACATCACCAAAGAAAACAGGTCCTATGATGAAGTGCTGGGGCAATTAAAAACAGGCATAGGCGATTCCACATTAGCCAGGTTTGGCGTTAATGTAAATATTATTCCGAAAGAAGCAAAAGATAAAACGCTTTACCACGTAAATGTTGCACCCAATCATCTGAAAATTGCGACCAGGTTTGCTTTTGGGGATAATTATTATTGCGACAGTGATGCATCTATTCACGGTCACCACTGGATGTTGGGTGTAATTCCTAATGAATGGGTAGAAACAAATTCAAGTGTTGACAAAACTTCTATGCTTTTTTCAAAAGCATCCGGCAGAAGATTTCCAGGTTCTACCGGTAGTATGGATCCTGAAGATTATGCAGAAAGAGGTGGCCTTTGGGAGGCCATGGACAGGAGCCACGTTTCCTTTTACAACTTTGGCGAAGCCAATGAAACAGCACATAACCGGGAAGAATGGAATGATACCCTTACCGGCTCAGGGCATAGCGTTATGGTGCCGATGCAAAAAGCTTTATACCCACGTACCAGTCACAATTATGCAGGCTTTAATACGAATATACCTGACCAGTTTCGGATGGAACAGTTTGAACACGAGTTCACCAAAATGTGGCTAAAGGGAAAAACTAAAATGCCCCAACTGATAACCATGCAGGTACCGAATGATCACACTGCATCGCCGCGACCGGAATATGGCTATCCATATTATCATTCTTATGTTGCAGATAATGACCTGGCAATTGGAAGAATTCTGCATTTTCTTTCAAG
>JBDTOV010000341.1:0-3874 GCA_039933035.1 Ginsengibacter sp.
ACGGCCCTGTCAAGATAATTGATAGTGGTAGCAAAAAAGATCAAAGAACAGATTGTCCACCTGTATTTACCAACCGCTTCATTGATATTAGTAGCGGGAATACCTGTAATATTTGGCATTAATTTATATTTTTTGCTGAGCAATCTTTTGTAATTATCAGTTAGCTTCCCGTAGAAACGCAATAGCTAAAGTATTTATAGCTATCGTCACAAACATATAACTATCTGAAGAAAACAATTATATAAGTTATTGCCGGGGAACTATTTATTATCTATTTATAATGATCCAAGTATTCCCAATTCAAGTCCTCTTATTTCTGCAAGCCCTCTTAACCTGCCAATAGCTGAGTATCCCGGATTGGTTTGCTTATTTAGATCATCAAGCATCTGGTGGCCATGGTCGGGACGAAAGGGAATTGATTTCTTTAATTTTTGTTGCAGCAACAATAATTCTTTCACAATTGAATACATATCGTTATCGCCACCAAGGTGATCGGCTTCATAAAAATTTCCTTCTTCATCTTTGGTTACATTTCTTAAATGAATAAAATGAATTTTTTCTCCGAAGGACTTAACCATTGCCGTTAGATCATTGCTTGCCGAAGCTCCCAAAGAACCGGTACAAAAACAAACACCATTTGCAGAATTATCTACTTTATTTAAGAAATATTCAAAATCGCCCTGTGTGCTCGCAATCCTCGGTAAACCAAGTATTGGAAAAGGTGGATCATCGGGGTGTATTGCCAGCTTAACGCCGCATTCTCCGGCAACTTCACTTATTTCTTTCTGAAAGTAGCAAAGGTTTTCACGCAAGGCGTCCGCACCAATGTCACTATACAGTTCCAACTTTCGCTGCATATCTGCAGTCGTTATTTTTTTCTCTCCGGGTATGCCGAACATCACAACTCCCGCCAATGCTTCCAGTTCTTTTTCAGAATAATTTTTAAAACGCTTTTCAGCTTGCAGCGAAATATTTTGTGGGTAAGAACCCTCAGCATTTTTTCTTTTTAGAATATAAATGTCAAAGACGGCAAGGTCAACCCAGTTGAAATACAGTGCCAGCGAGCCGTCCGGCATCTTATAATTTAGTGATGTACGTGTCCAGTCATTAACAGGCATGAAGTTGTAAGTGATCACAGGAATACCGCAGGATGCAATGTTGCGTATAGAAGTTTTATATTTTTCTACATACCTTTTATAATCACCGGTTCTTGTTTTTATGTTTTCGTGCACGGTTATGCTCTCAACAACTGACCATGTAAGGCCCGCCCGCCCCACGTCAGCTTTTCGTTTATTAATTTCATCTATTGTCCATGTTTCGCCATGCGGTATGTGATGCAACGCAGTCACAACCCCGGTTGCCCCCGTTTGCTTTACATCTTGTAAACTTACCGGATCTGCCGGCCCGAACCATCGCCACGTTTGTTCCATTTTATAATTCATCAATATAATTTTTACGTGTTCCGGATGTTCAAAAATCAAAATCAATTTTAGCTACGTGAGCATCAATTTTTTTTTGTTGAGCCGGTTGATTTGTTTGCCAGTTCCAGGGCGCTTGTGGTAATATAGTATTTGGCAATCATACCCGCGATTTCCCATTCAGGCACTTTACCTGTCTTTAAATATTCGAGAAATTTTTGAGTGACACGGGCAAAATGCGCTTCGTGTCCCTCTTCATATTTTTCCGGGATAATCACCTTCCACCCTGTTCCTGTTTTTTTCAAATCAACTCCCGGGTATTTTGAAAGAACAGGTTTTATTTGCCCGATCGTGAAAGTTGAGTCAGAAAATCATTTTTATTTATCGGCTCAATGTATAATGAAGCCTGATAGTTTTGTTCTTTGCCCTGTCTTATTATGAGATTGGTTTTTGTCCCGCGCATAATAGAGTAGTGCGAATCGGCTGCTCCTTCAGGCGGTTGATAATCCCACTGCACTGATATTTTAACATTAATACCCCTGAGTTTATAATTGATTTCTCCGTTGCTATAGACATTTAAAATGCTATCGTTCACGATGTCTTTTCCCAGGTAGTCGGGAAAGCCACTTAGTTTAGTTAATGTATTGAACTGGCTTAATGTTATTTCAGTGGCCCATTTCCGCGCCGAAGTTATTGCTATGTCTTTTTGGTAGTCTATGATCTGTTCAGGGAAACAATCCCATTGAACAAGGTCCACGAGGTGTGTGGTAACATCTGTAATTCCTTCACCTTCCTGGGTTACATCCATAAACCATGGAGGTCTCGTTAATACATTTCCTGAAACAAATTTATAAAAATAGTGAACACTTTCTTTCGTAATGCCGGGATTGTCCGGCGTCCCTTTTTCCTGTTGCCCGAAAATAGCTGGAATCGCAGATATTTCTCTTTGCAATATTGTGGTGATCTCATACCTCTCCGTCATGATATCGTAAAGGAGCACATGATTTTTTTCAGCCACATCAAAAGAAGATTTTAGGAGATCAAAGTTTTTTTTGTCTATAGCCATCGGCTTATCGGCAAGCACGTTCAGGCCTGCCTCTACTGATTTGTATATGTATTCGGTTTTATTTCGGTTATTGCCGGCAATAACGACAACTTTTTTCTTACCGGAAGAGTCGCCAGGATCTGCGTGATTTTCCTGTAACAGTTTTTCAAAAAAATCATCGCCCGTGTATACAACTTCGTTCCAGCGTGTCGGATTTTCGGGCCTCGAATTGTAGGCCTTAATTCTGTCAAGATGCAAGTCAACATCAGCTCCAGATGGCGCATATACATTCACGGTTGAATCAACATCGGGATACATTAATTTTTGTACCAATGCTGCATGAAAGTGACCGGGGTCAAGGGTGATAATTTTTACCATATTCTCTCCAGGCGATTCCTTTTTATTATTCACACAACCAAGAATAACCATTGAAAATAAAAACAAAAAGAAGTTTTTTATATAATAATTCATCATGTTTTTGAAAATTATTTTTGTATCGGCGCTTTAAAAATATTATCCGCCAGCCAGTCCCCCATACGCTGCGGCCAGCCCTTTATAGCTGCAGATAGAGAACGGTTTCCCATATTAAATCCATGTCCTCCATGTGCATATAAATGAACTTCAACAGGAACCTTAGCAGCGCGGTATGCCTGCAACAATTTTACGACAGGAGCCGAGCAACATTCATCATCATTGGCGGCAACCATAAACAATTGGGGTGCATCGGAATTAACCGAATCGGGAATAAATAACGGTCCCGGGTACACTTGCATTAGAAAATCGGGTTTACCATTTAAACGGTCAACCGTGTCAGCAGCATCGGGGTTTCCTTTCCCATCGTCGTAAGCAATGGCAGACACAACTTCGCCCCCCGCCGAGAATCCAAGGATACCAATGCGATCAGGATTGATATTCCATTCGGCTGCCCGGCTGCGAACCAATCGCATTGCACGGTATGCATCTTCTTTTGGATGTTTGTCCACTGAATAGGGTGAATTCTCTTCTCTTCCAAGGCGGTATTTAAGGACAAATGCTGTTATACCAAGGTTATTTAAAAACTGCGCCGGCTCTGTTCCTTCAGCGTTAATAACAAGCAGGCGATGTCCGCCGCCAGGACAAATAATAACAGCAACTCCATTGGCTTTTTCTTTCGGAGGAAAATATGCTGTTATTGTAGGATTGTTTATATGCTTTACCCAATAGTCTTTTGCTTCCTCGGGTTCATTCTTAAGACTCTCAAAACCGGGGGCGCCGTTTTTCCATAAAGGAATTACTACAGGCTTACTTTGCGATAAGACTTCAAAAGGCAATGATAAAATTGACAGCATAAATGTAATGAGATACGTACAGGGGGATTTTACAAGCATATTTAAAATATTTCTTTAAAGATAAATGAAAGAAGGACTCGAAT
>JBDTOV010000342.1:0-3741 GCA_039933035.1 Ginsengibacter sp.
ATCATCTTAAATCTGCCTGCCTTCCATCCTCTTAAATCTGCGGGAAAAATCACCCCGCATTACAAAAAGATTTTATAAATGAATAAGACCAGATCTTCTTCAACCTGCGTAAAAAATCATCCCTCGTGGTTCAAACAAAAAAAGCCCGTTCCAAAAGAACAGGCTTTTACTTTTTAAATTATTTCATTGAACATTTACTGTTGATGATTACATATTGAATTTCTTTCGGGCTTTCCCTTATGCGAAGGCTCCAAATATTCAATATTCAACACTCAAAATTCAAGTTTAAAAGCAACCTACTGAATCACCACCAGGTTCCCCATAACCTTAAACTTCTTCCCCGGCCTTACCGTTATTTTGGCACCTTGTACTACAGTTTGCTGCACATTCAAAAGGCATTCGACGGCTACCGGCGGATCAATAATTATTTCTCCGCATGGCCCCATTACGGATGGAGGCATTGCATTATTAAGCCAGTTTCCTGCAACGTTCCAGTTTCCTGAAATGGTACCGGTAAACGTGTACGTATTGCCGTTAGGATTCATGGTAACGGTAATAATATTGGAGCTTGTAATGTTCTTTTCAGAAACATCAAGGCTCATATTTGGCCTCATGGTTCCGGAACCTGATACGGCAGTAGTATTGCAGGCACCTGCTCCAGGCTGAAGATCTTCCTGGTAATAAACTGCTGACTGAAATAAGGATGCAGTTTGATAATTCGTATAGGCAGCATTTCCATATACCTGGTTGGAGAAACAGATATCTATCAGGATGCTGGAAAAACCATCCCAATCAAACCCTACCTGGAAAAGATGCCTGTTCCAGGTATTCAGCGTAGGTGTATAGTTAACCGGGCCAAATACGGTGGTCCAAGTTGGTGCCTGGAATACACCTGTCATAGCGGTTATAGGTGTTTGCGCAATTTTTATTGTATAGTCATTCAGGGTAATCGGATCCCCGATGCCAGAAGCTGTATGAAAAGAAATAGAAGATATTTTTCCTGCAGTGATACCAAAAGAACCCAGCTCTGCAGCTGTTACCAGGTATTGTTGTCTTCCATTTCCATAATAAGTAGGGTATGCAGCACCGTTATTGCTCCTGTAATCATTCACTCCTGTGCCGGTGCCAATATTTGCCTGTGAAGGACATGAATAGTTATAGCCAATGTCACATTTTACGGTCTGTCCTGCTGTTAATGTTGAGCTGGAATATGTATTTGAATTGCTGCCAACAGGGGCACCGCTAACCCTCCATTGATACGATGGATTCTGACCGCCGGGAATTGTTGCAGTAAACGTCATTGTATTTCCCTGGCAGGTTGGATTGGTGCCGGTAGTTTGCGTGATCACTGCAATTGGTGGAGATGGGTCAGCGACCAGCATGGTAATCGGAGCGGCATTGACAATTGGGTTTGTAAGACAAATAATATTGGATTCCATGGTACAACTCACGATATCCCCGTTATTAATTGTCGATGTTGAATAGGTCAGGCTGCCACTACTCTGAACCGTTATGCCATTTACTTTCCAGTTATAAATGGGGGCATTGCCACCATTCACCGAAGTAGCATTGAATACCAGGAACACACCCGGGCAGGTAGGATTGGTTCCCGTTGTAAGGGTAATAGCAACCTCCGCAACAGAATTGGAAGGAATGATGGCTGTTGTGATTGGCCCCGAAGTCATGGTAGCAGCACCACAATCGCTGGAAACAGTAAATATTCCTGCAGTAGTAACCACGATAGATTGTGTTGTTTCTCCGTTAGACCAATGATAATTTGTAGCCGGGCTGCTTGTGAGGGTTACTGAACCGCCCTGGCAAAAAGTTGTAGGGCCGGCGGGTGTGATCAGCGGGCTGACATTCTGTTGTGTAAGCGTTATGGGAACTGCGATCCAGTTATTGTTCTCATCACTTTCAGTAAAAACATTATCGGGATCGGTTATGGATACCAGGTAGTAAGTGCCGTTACAAACGTTCAGCAAAGGCATTGGGTCATTCAGGCTTGAGCTATATACATCATATTCACCCGGGTAAATGCCCTGGTTAAGCTGGCAGCCGGTATGAAAGCCAAGATAGGAATTCGGAACTGTAAGAATGGTACTTCCATCATTGGCAGCGCATTCTCCTGGGTTGGTAGCACAATTGCCCAGGTTAACCAGGCAAAAACTTTGCTTGATGCTCGTTGCAACGATCGGCCATGTCCTTGCATCCGGGTTGGAAGTTGCCGTTCGCAATGTATAATTTGCCCAGTTGTCAACGTGAAGATGCCCATGTTGCGGGTGAAAGGTCATCTTTCCTGCAAACCGGTCATAATAACTTAGGGTATCCTTTCCCGGTACTTTCTGGTAAACGCGTTGTTTCACTACATGTGATAGTTGTTCACCCACCGGGCATGTGGTATTGCAGGGAACGTGTACACCGCCACAAAAACATGAATCAATACCAAAGATATCAAGTGGCCCTGACCCGATATTGGGTGTAGCATTTGAAACATATAAAATACCTTGTTGTTCTATATAACCTTGTTGCAGCTCTTTTCCCGAAGCCGTCATGTCAGGCAAAAGGTCGCAGCCGGGAAGTCCTCCGGGACAGGTACAACTTCCGCACAAATAAGTTCCCACAGGTGCTCCGAGTCCCGGAACGCCAGGTTGTACAGGAGGGTTATTGGTAAAAAGGATGCTTGCACTGTGCAGGGAGCCGGTGTCAGGTGCATTGAGATCCGTAACAGTTAATAACCATGTACCATTTGGGTTTTGCCCGTCATTAAAAGTATTTATTTCCCCTACCGGGAAAAAAAGCCCGGTATATGGTGCTGAAGCAATGGAAAACGCAACGCCATCCATACCGATACAGGTTCCCGTAAAATTATTTCCAGCGCCGCCGATCTCTTGTATAAGCGTCACGATTGTACCGGCTGGTGATTGCAGCTTTACAATAAGATCTGCATCATAACTATGTGTAATATCCACGCAAATGTGCGCTACGCCAAAACTGTTATTCAGCGTGGTTTGCAAACCACTTACATTTATAGGTACATTGAAAGTTGTGCCATCATCAATGTGATGATACCCGGTCCAGCTAAATGTCTGGCCCCTGGCAAAAAAAGAAAAGGCAATAAGTATAAGCGTTGTATAAAGTCTCATCATCAGTTAAATTTATGGATAATAAATATATGGAAAATATCGGTCACGGATAAAGAAACTGAAATATTTAATTATTGAATGAAAACTCCGGGTTACCACAAGAAAATTTCCCGGCAGATTTAAAAAGATTAAATAGCGCAGATCTAAGAATATTTTTTTAATAAATCCAGCTCAGATCCTCTTAAATCCGCGTGAAAAATCACTCCGAAAAAAAAGGAGATTTTGTAAATTAATAAACCAGATCATCTTAAATCTGCGTGCCTTCAATCCTCTTCAATCTGCGGGAAAAATCACCCCGCACAACAAAAAGATTTTGTAAATGAATAAGTTCAGATCTTCTAAAATCTGCGTGCTTTCAATCCTCTTAAATCTGCGGGAAAAATCACCCCGCACAACAAAAAGATTTTGTAAATGAATAAAACCAGATCATCTTAAATCTGAGTGCCTTCCATCCTCTTCAATCTGCGGGAAAAATCACCCCGCATAACAAAAAAGATTTTGTAAATGAATAAGTTCAAATCTTCTTAAATCTGCGTGCCTTCCATCCTCTTAAATCTGCGGGAAAAATCACCCCGCACAACAAAAAGATTTTGTAAAT
>JBDTOV010000343.1:0-3740 GCA_039933035.1 Ginsengibacter sp.
CACCACCAGTAGCATCGTAACCTGGCCTCATTGGGAGGCGTCTTAAAGCCCTGGCCCAATTTCGTATAGTCAATCGCTGGCGATGTTGCTAATGAGTAATTAATATTTTGAGCAGCAGCTCCGAAACTGAAAGCCAGCAATATTGCGGCGGTATTTATTTTTAACATAGAAAAATTGATAATAAAAATTTATTACGGTGTATTTATATAAAATGAGGGATGCAACCGGCAATTAACCCAAAGGTTGGTAAAGTTCACAAAAAATCATTGAGTAGCGTCCAACCGCTGCAGTTCAATGATAATAAAATGCCCGGTCATAATTGCTTTTCAGCGATAGTATTCATCACCCGCCTGGGTTTTGTGCCAACTTAACATCTTTATGGGCATCAATTACCAATTGGGGAATCGGCCATAATTTATAGGTAGAAGGTGTCAGAATTTCTCATAGCATCCGGATAAGCGAGCTGATAAATGCTGTCCCTGGTGTTACATCGTTGGAATTGAGCAATACCCTTTCTACCTACATCGTCCCATGTACCCCCTACATTTGTTGGTGAGCCTTTGCGGACAATAGAGACTATGTTCGGAATAAGGTAGTTTTGATCCCGGCTTATCTTCGGGGTAGGCGATATAGTAAATTTGTAGTGTCCAATGCATTCAGTTTTTCCTTCAGAATACATGAGGTATCGATCTTTTAACAGTAGTTTTTTATGAAGATGAACTTATCTTTAAACAGATTAAAATGATAATTTTGAATGGTAATGACGCATACAAAAAAAGGCAAATTTTATAGGTGGCTTGCTATACTATTTATCTGCGGTTGGATCAATACTTCCTGTGATAACAGTTCAAAAGATATGATGGCAACGTCTGATACAGATACTGTTTCCTGTAGTTCCAATATTCCTGCACGATTTCCTTCCGCAGCGCCGGATTCAGAAAGCCATATTAAAATGGGGCAAATTTCTCATGATGACATGGTATGGATACCGGGCGGCGTGTTTGATATGGGCAGCAGCGATAATGAGGGAAGGCAGGACGAATATCCTGTTCATACCGTAAAACTTTCAGGATACTGGATAGATATTCATGAAGTAACCAATGCACAGTTTCGGAAATTTGTTGAAGCCACCGGTTATATAACCACCGCTGAAAAAGCACCTGATTGGCAAGAACTTAAAAAACAATTGCCGGCCGGAACACCCAAACCGCCGGATAGCTTGCTGGTGGCGGCTTCACTTGTATTTACCCCGCCCAATCATGCGGTTCCTTTAGACAATGTTTCTGTATGGTGGAGTTGGAAAAAGGGAGCAAGCTGGCAACATCCTGAAGGGCCGGGAAGCACATTAAAAGGAAAAGATAATTACCCTGTCGTACAAGTTTCGTGGGACGATGCCCGGGCCTACGCGACGTGGGCCGGAAAACGATTGCCAACGGAAGCTGAATGGGAATATGCCGCCAGGGGTGGATTAAAAGATGAACCGTATTCATGGGGTAATGAACCGGTAGAAAAGGGCAAACCCAAAGCAAATACCTGGCAGGGAAATTTTCCAAATTATAATAATGACTGGGATGGATATCCCGGTTTGGCGCCGGCAAAATCATTCGCTCCGAACAATTATAAATTATACGATATGGCTGGTAATGTTTGGGAATGGTGTAACGATTGGTATGCCCCCCATTATTACGAATCATTGGCTGGTAAAACCTCTATTGACCCGACAGGCCCTGCAGAAAGTTACGACCCAATGGAACCCAGTATTCCGAAAAGAGTAACAAGGGGAGGATCGTTTATGTGTAACGCCTCTTATTGTAAAGGATACCGGGTTGCTTCCCGAATGAAAACGTCTCCCGATACAGGATTAGAAAATGTCGGATTCCGGTGTGTCGCTGACAAGTAGCCAGTTTTACTTTTTTTATAAAGGCTCCTGCAAAAAAGTTTTCTGTGTTGACAGGGCAACGCCTAATTTCAATTCAACAGAATTTTAAGAAAGATCAAGAGTTGTAATCCTATCAATTGATTAATGCCAACCTGCATAACGAAAAACGTATTTTAAATTCAGCACATCGTGAGAACAACAGTCAAGAAATAGATATCATCCTAAACCGGCATCATTCACATCATATCCCAACCCCATTTTTTTTACGTGGGAAAAAATTCGTTCCATTAAAAGGCAAACCAGTAAACCATACATCATCGGCGATTATCCTTGTTTTAATAATTTATTTACCCAATCATTAGTTGCCTTTGTAAGCATTTCCAATGTATTTATTTTACCTGCCTTAAATGAATGGTCAGCTCTGTCAATTTTTACAAGTTTTCCCTTGGACAGTGACGAACATACAGATTCGATAAGATCCGAGGTAGCCAGTGTATCACGGGTGCCCTGCAGAAAAAGCATCGGAACCTTTACATTCTTTAAATGGTCTGCGCGGTCAATAGATGGTTTGCCTGCTGCATGCAACGGGAAGCCATAGAAAATAATTCCCTCTACCAAGCCGACAGGATGTGTCGCTAAATATTGTGAACTCATTCTTCCACCGAAGGATTTACCGCCGATAAAGAGCGGTAGGGTGGGCGACAACTTACGTGCTTTCGCAATAGCAGCTTCAATGGTTTTTTGCGCAACGGCAGGAACATCCGGCCTTCCTTTTTTATTTTCGGTAAAAGGAAAATTAAAGCGCAATGTGGCGACCCCGGTTTCAGCCAGGGAGTTCGCCAGGGCAACCATAAAAGGATGATTCATTCCCGCTCCCGCACCATGTGCTAACACTATCATGCATTCGGCATTAGCCGGTGTAATATACTCTGCTGATACTTTACCGATAGAAGGCGAGATCGGTATTTTTAAAGTACGGGTTTTCATTGCAGGCAGTTGGTTGTAAATTGTAAACCCAATTACTGGCTTGTCTCCTCACCGGGTGTACCAGTATCCTTGCAGCAAGAATCAGAAAAGAAAAACAATTGTACAGTATGCAGTTAATTGTATCAATTCGCCGTATCCCTCACCAACGTCTCATGCACCATTTGTCCACCACCAAAATCTACATCCACCCCGCAGGAATCATCGTACATTTTGCCCGTGTGCGGGTAGGCGTTACCGTCAACCGTAACGGAAAATGTGAAGTTATCGCCGGCGACTTTGCCACTATCAATAGGGATGGTGCCATTGGGAGATTCAGCAGTGCCCGTTAGTACATCGCCGTCCACTTTAAAATTATAGACCGCCTGGATATCATTGCCGTCAGGAGTCGTGAGCGTGCCTTTCCATCGGCCATCAAGTGAAGCAGAAATCGCCATTAAAAATATAAAGCAGCAGCATACAGCAACAACAAATAAGAACTTTCTTTTCATGTGAAATAATTTTTGCTGTAATCTACATATTTAAAAATAAAACCAGCACGATTATTCGGCTAAATATCTCCACCACCAGCACGATCGCTTTCCTTTGATAACAGTAGTAAGCGGTTTCTTGAGGAGATTGCCGGGTTAATCAATTTTAAGATATTATCACATCCAGTATAGAATTGAGACTGGCGTACATAGTCCTGGTACTTTGTGGGTTCCCCGTTTAAAATTACCTGTTACATAAATAGCATCATCATATCCTGGAGTGATATTTTATTTTTTTCTGTTGAAGAAAGGTCGCGGATAATTTTTCCTTCCTCAATTTGAACCAGGCGGTTACCATATTGATGAGCATCTTTTAAATTGTGTGTAATAAAGACGGTAGTTTTACC
>JBDTOV010000344.1:0-3729 GCA_039933035.1 Ginsengibacter sp.
CCCAAAGAAAAAAGAACCTGGGGTACCTGGAACTACGCAGCACTTTGGATAAGCATGAGTTTATGTATTCCCACTTACATGTTGGCCAGTTCTTTAATCGGTGGCGGAATGAACTGGTGGCAGGCGATACTTACCATTTTTTTGGGAAATGCTATTGTATTAGTTCCGATGATCTTGAACGGTCATGCGGGCGCAAAATATGGAATACCTTTTCCGGTATTTGCAAGAGCGAGCTTTGGAATAAGAGGAGCCAATATTGCTGCCATGCTTCGTGCTATAGTTGCCTGCGGCTGGTTTGGCATTCAAACATGGATTGGAGGTTTTGCTTTATACCAGATGTTACGGTTATGGGTACCCGCAATTGAAACATTGCCGCAAATATTCCCGGCATCATTTGTGTTACAAACGGGCCCCGCTATCACATTTCTTATTTTCTGGCTGATCAACATGTTCGTTGTTTATTTAGGAGTAGATAGCATTAAAAAGTTGTTAGTATTTAAAGCATTTTTTTTGCCCGTTGCTGCCCTGGCATTATTAGCATGGGCGATATATGCGGTACATGGTCTCGGTCCTATTTTGAAAGAGCCTTCAAAATTTAAAACGAATGCCGCCTTCTGGGATTTCTTTTTCCCGGCACTTACCGGTATGGTGGGTTACTGGGCAACACTTTCATTGAACATTCCTGATTTTACCCGGTACGCAAAAAGCCAAAAGGCGCAGATAGAAGGACAGGCAATCGGCCTCCCAACATCCATGACTTTATTTTCTTTTATAGGTGTTGTCGTTACATCGGCCACGGTTATTTTATATGGTGAAACCATCTGGGACCCTTTGGTGCTTGCCGGAAAATTCAGCAGTAAATTTATCATCAGTATAGCGATGATTGCCGTTGCTATTTCAACGTTGGCTACCAACATTGCTGCAAACATTGTAAGCCCTGCAAATGATTTTGCCAACCTGTCTCCCTCAAAAATTAATTTCAGAAAGGGCGGATACATCACAGGTATAATTGGCATTTTAATTTTTCCCTGGAAACTAATTGCCGATCCTTCCGGTTATATTTTTACCTGGTTGGTTGGTTACTCAAGTTTGCTTGGGCCCGTGGGTGGCATTATGATTGCGGATTATTATTTTATAAGAAAACAACAATTGGTTACGGCAGAATTGTATCAACATAAAGGGAGATACACATTTGGCAATGGATTTAATATTGCTGCGGTAACAGCTTTAATTGTTGGCATACTTCCGAATCTACCGGGATTCCTGGTAACCATAAAAGTAATTCCTTTAGATGCCTTCCCGCTATGGATTTCGCATCTGTATAATTATGCCTGGTTTGTGGGATTTTTTGTGGCAGGTTTAGTTTATTATGTAATGATGAGAAAATATAAAATTGAACTAATAAATGTAAAACCTGTTGAATTTGTTGAGCAATTTTCATAGATTGAATAAGTCAAAAAAAGTACGATGTCTATATTAATAAAAAACGGAAGAATCATTACAGCAGCAGATGATTTTGTTGCTGATATTTTTATTGAAGGAGAAACTGTGTCATCTATCGGGAGGCGTTTAAATGTGATAACAGATAAAGAAATTGATGCAACAGGTATGTTGGTTTTTCCTGGCGGAATAGATCCGCATGTTCACCTGGAAATGCCTTTTATGGGAACATTTTCGAGTGATACACATGCGACAGGAACGAGGGCCGCATTGTTTGGCGGAACAACAACTGTTATAGATTTTGTTTTACAAAAGCAGGGCCATTCATTGCATGAGGCGCTGGATGAGTGGAACGGAAGGGCCGGGGGAACGACATTTGGCGATTATAGCTTTCACATGGCGGTTACTGATTTTAACGGGCAAACAAAAAAGGAAATAAAAGAATTAATTGAAGAAGAAGGCATCTCATCGTTCAAAACATTTATGGCCTATAAAGGCGCATTGATGATTGATGATCGCCAGATGATTGGATTAATGGAGGAAGTTAAGAAACAGGGTGGAATGGTTACGGTACATGCAACGAACGGTGATATGATTGATTACCTGGTTCAGAAAAATCGTGAAGCAGGAAATCTTTCCCCGTTATATCATTACTTATCACAACCGGAAGTTACCGAAGCTGAGGCTTCTGAAAGATTTGTCGATATGTTGAATTATACGGGTTGCCCGGGATATATTGTTCATCTCACCTGCGAAGGGGCATTGAATGCTGTTCGCAACGCAACGAAAAGAAATCAAAAGTTGTTTGTGGAAACCTGTATTCAATATTTATTATTAGATGCATCTCTATACGAACAAAACTTTGAAGGCGCCAAATGGGTCATGAGCCCACCACTTCGTGAAAAGAAAGATCAGCGAACTTTGTGGGCTGGTATCAACCAGGGATTGGTAAATGTAGTTGCAACAGATCATTGTCCTTTTATGTGGCAGCAAAAATTAATGGGCAAAGATGATTTTTCCAGGATACCTAACGGTCACCCTGCAATCGAAAACAGGATGGAATTATTATACAGCGAAGGAGTTGCCAAAGGGAAAATTACTTTAAATAAATATGTAGAAGTGGCTTGTACGAATCCGGCAAAAATATTTGGAATGTATCCGCGTAAGGGAACCATAACTCCCGGCAGCGATGCAGACATTGTAATTTTTGATCCGGAAGAAAAGCATGTACTTTCCGCAAAAACACATCACATGAATGTTGACTATTCAGGTTATGAAGGCTGGGAAGTAACCGGGAAAGTAAAAACAGTTTTATTAAGAGGAGAGATAGCAATTCAGGATAGCGAATGTCAAGTGCCAAAAGGTTTTGGTAA
This sequence comes from Ginsengibacter sp., assembly GCA_039933035.1. Classification (GTDB taxonomy): domain Bacteria; phylum Bacteroidota; class Bacteroidia; order Chitinophagales; family Chitinophagaceae; genus Ginsengibacter. Next base: position 2,814 of record JBDTOV010000344.1, read on the forward strand.
ATTTATCAAGAGAAAAAAAGTGGCTGATATAATATAAAGAGATTTTTAAATTAAATATGTATAGTCAGGAAGAAATATTATTAAATATAAAAACTGCTGTGCTGGAAGAGATTCCTGGTGCAAGGGTATATTTATTTGGAAGCAGAGCAACTGGAAACATTCATGAAGAAAGTGATTGGGATATACTTGTATTAACTGAGAGAATTTCGGATAGGGCATTAAGAAAAAGGATACATTATAAATTATTTCCTCTGGGTTTGAAAATTAATGGCTTTATTGGAACAACAATTGTAAATGAAGAGGAATGGCTTGAAAATCCATCATACTATGCTTTAAGGCTTTCTATTAAAGATGAACAAGTATCAAAATGATTTATCAATCCAAAATTATAAAACTTCGGATTGAAAAGGCGAAAAGGCTTCTGTTAGAAATAGAGCCATTAATGAAACTGCAATTTTACACAACCGTTATTAACAGATTATACTATAGTTGCTTTCATGCTACATTTGCTTTACTGTTAACAAAAAGTATAACCCCTAAAACTCATAAAGGACTTGCCACTATGTTGAATCTTCAATTTGTTACGACAGGTGAATTCGAAACTAATAAAGCCGCTTTTTTCGGTGATCTGCTAAAAGAAAGAATAAGGGATGACTGCAATGAAAATTTTTAATTATGGATAAGGAGGAGATAACTGAATTTATAGAACCTGCATTTGATTAAGTAAGCATGTTAATCGATAAATATTTTGATGATGAAAGCACTAAAAGCACAAGTGAGTGACACAACCCGGATGCCCAAATAACTATAGCTGGTAACCAAGAAATAAAATTTAAAATTAAAAGCCATAGCCAATGCCAAGAATAATTAAATCCGGACTCATACAAATGTCCTTGCCTAAAACAGAAGGCGAAGG
>JBDTOV010000345.1:0-3698 GCA_039933035.1 Ginsengibacter sp.
GAGGCACAGAAATAGAAGGCTTTAAAAAATTTTTAATGCAATCTTGCTTAAGTTCATACGTGGGCTGCCCGCTAGTTATTTTAATAAATTAATGGTGTAAATAAAATTAAAGATTAGTTATGTCCAGGTAAAAAATCGGAGTTGGGGTATTGATTCTAATCTTAAATCGAATACCAATTATAGATTAATCATTCATTCCAAATCATATCCTAAATCTAACTAAATTTAAATTGTAATATGACGAAGAATATTTACAGCATACTATTTTTTACTTTTTTATTTATGGCTTTTGAGTCGTACGCGCAATCTGGCGAAAACTTCTCATCTTATGAAAGGGCGAAGAAACATTCCTTAATCTTTGACGGGCCTGCACCTGATTTTTTCCAGGGCGCCTTATTAGGAAATGGCGGAATGGGTGTAGTCGTAACCACGAGGCCTGATGCAATTGTTTTACGTTTTGGCCATAACAACGTTTGGGATATACGCCTGGCGGAGAATCACCGAAAGGAAATAGGTACTTTTAATTTTGTGTTTGATAAGGTAAGTAAGATACCTGATTCGCTTGCATTGCTTACAGAAGATCCCTGGTATGCAAAATACAGCCTGATGGCTGCTGATAATTATCGACAGCCCTATCCGAGGCCATTTCCATGCGGTTCGGTAGTGTTAGGATTTGATCGGCGCGATGCTGAAATGATTGGGTATAAACTTGATATTTCAAAAGGGTTGTGTGAAGTTAAATTACTTACTGTTGACAAAAAAGAAGTGATTTTACAAGTATTTACCAGCATGCAGGATGACAGGCTTTGGATGCAATTGGTAGATTCCAAAGGAGACAAGCAGGCCAATATCTTTAATCGCATAAAGATTATGCCGGATCCTTCGACGCCCCCGGAATTTCCAAAGTTTACTACACAGGAAGATTTGAGTAAAGGAATACTTTCTTTCCGCCAGGTTATGCCCTACCAGGAACCGGATCAATATGATACAAACAAAGGGTTTCCAAAAGATAAAGCATTTCGCCTTGCTGTAATAACCAATTCTACTCTTGATAAAAAATCACGGTTGAACTGGGATGGTAATGAAGAAAAGATGGGTTCTTTAGAATGCGGATTTTTGCCAGGGAATGGATTTGTAGCTTATGTATCTCTTCAGCAGGGATTAAATACCTTCGTGCCCTCTCAGTTTTTACCCGATGTCGAACCTTCCTCACAGAATTTTACAGGCGCATTGGAAAAGAACATTGTCACATGGAAAGCCTACTGGAACAAATCCGGCGTGGCGTTACGTGACGCTTTTCTGGAACAAACCTGGTATCGGAATCTTTATTTTTTTAATTGTGCTGCTAAAGATGGTGCAGCCTGTCCCGGGCTTTTTGCGAATTGGAGTTATGATAAAATTGGAACTGCATGGCATGGTGATTATCACATGAATTATAATACCCAGCAACCGTTTTGGATGACCTTTTCAAGTAACCATCTTGAAAAGAATCTTCCGTATGTTAATTTAATAGAATTTCTTATGGATGTAAGCCGTAAGTGGGCAAAAGAGTATTATGGCCTTTCGGGTGCTTATTTTCCTCATTCGGCTTACCCGGTGGATATGACGATGAATCCTTATCCTGTTCCGACCTGGGGATGGGAGATATCCGAAACGCCCTGGGCGGTGCAGGGGCTTTGGTGGCATTATCTTTATTCGGCAGATATAGCATTTCTAAAAAACCGGGCGTTTAATCCCATTAAAGAAGCGGTTACCTTCCTCGTTGCTTATATGAAACGGCCGGATGCACGGGGCGGAGATCGCTGGAAGGACGATAAATATCATATTTTTCCTACAGTTCCACCGGAACTATATGGACTGAGGCCGGGTTTTAAATACAACTATGATTGTGCCGTGGATTTAACGCTCACAAAATTCGTTTTCAATGCTTTTTGTAAAGCAGTAGCTATTTTAGGTATCGAAAGTAATGAGAAAGATCTTGTAGCTGATGTAAAGGATATTCTGGCTCATTTTCCTGATTACCCCACAACCTTATCAGAGAAATACGGTAAGATACTGGTTTCTGTACCGGGTGAGCATGACCAGGTCGTGTATAATCTGCCTAATGCTTTAATTACTGTATTTCCGGGAGAAGATTATGGATTGCATTCTGATATTGAAACATTCAAGTTATTGAAAAACACCTTTCAAAACCAGCAAAATGAGGGTGGTAATGATTTAGTGTTTCTGAATTTGCAGGCTGCACGGATTGGCATGCTTAATATTGAAAAATTTAAAAGACAGGTCAAGTATTCATTATTGCCCAACGGCACCGCGACTGATATGGCTATGCAAACGGGTGGACGGTATAGTGATATGACACATGTAAACTTTATGGCTAATATGGGGATATGGTTTGAAAATTTCGCTTTGCCTGTTGTTATTAATGAATGTCTTATGCAAAGTTATGATGGCACTATCAGACTGTTCCCAAACTGGCCACTGGAAAAAGATGCCGAATTTCATAACCTTAGGGCCGCCGGGGCTTTCCTGGTTAGTGCGGAGCTGAAAAATGGCAAAGTAAGTCTAATTAAAATTTATAGTGATGCGGGAGCATCTCTTAAAATGATACTGCCATGGGAAAATGGTGCAACTATGAAAAGCAACAAAGGAACATCAAGGCTAAGTTCCAATAGGGTTGAAATAAATACGGCGAAGGGGGAAGTACTATCGTTCAAGCCATAAAAGAAACAACCACGATCCGGATGAAAGACAATTTGAGCATTTTACAGAACGAATTTTTAATAGATAAGAATTTCGCAATAAATTTTTAATTGTTTGAAAATAAATCAACTCCTCAAGCTTATATCACATAAACGAAAGATATTTATATAAAACCGTACCTGTTTAGATCATTAAGATTAATTCCTGATAAATTAATTGCACTTAATAAATAAAAATTATGTCAGAAAAAGAAAGGAACTCTGCCTCAAAAAATAATTCGAGAAGATACTTTATTAAGTCATCTGCAATTGGTATCAGTTCACTGGTAATAAGGCCGTCTTTGCCACTTTCAGCAATATTCGGAGAGTTCAGTAAGAAAGCAACTGGTTCTGGTGAACTAATCAAAGCCTACAACATTGATTATAATTGGGGGCCTGGAGGTGCTCATGGTTTTGCAAAACCGGGCTTATGGGCAGATGCAAATCCTGAAAAACTAATGAAGTGGTATGAAGATTTGGGGTGTAATGTGGTTCATTCATTTGGAGTTTCATGCAATGGATTTGCGTGGTACAAGAATGGGATTATTCCTGAACAACCAGGGTTACAATACGATTTTCTTACAGAAATGGTAAAAATCGGGCATAAAAAGAACATGAAAGTATTTGGATATTTCTGCGTTGGAGCGAATAACAAATGGGAGGAGGACCATCCTGATTTATGCTATCAGATGGATGGTCAACAGATTCCTTTTACCACTCAGTATATAGATTACTTATGTGCATCTATTGAAGATGCCATAAAAAAGACAGATATGGATGGTATCATGTTAGACTGGTTTTATAATCCGGGTGGAGGAAGAGACCCCCTTCCCGCATTAAGATGGATGGCATGTGAGCAGGTAATGTACAAGGAATTAATGAATCAACCTTTCCCGGGAAAAGATAAAATTACCCCTGAAGTTGAATTAGATTTTCGCCGTAAAGCTATTGACAGAG
>JBDTOV010000346.1:0-3695 GCA_039933035.1 Ginsengibacter sp.
CACCTTCCTCAAACATACGTTTTCCCATAATGAATGCACCTGTTCGTTCAATTGTCTCTCTAATAAATTTTCCATCAGCTCCATCTTCTTTGCCTCCTTCAAAACCTAGGTATTCCCAAAAAGCTTTTTGATTAAACATCCACGAATGAATTTGTCCTGAAACACCACCCATAGGATTACTTGGACTTCTGTTGTCGCCTGCAAAAAATCCGTCAAGAGATATTCCACTGTCAAAGATTATTTTACTCATATTTTTTTTAACTATTATTCGTCTAAGTTAATTTTTATCGGTTGGTTTGATTGTAAGACTGTCGCCCTACAATGACCGCTAACAAATTCATTGTAATCTCAACGTTTTTCAAAACTTGATGATAATAGATTGCATTATTGGATTTTTCCCACTTATAAAACCAATCTTACAAACAAACCCTGCATCCAAAATTTCATGTGCGGTCTTATAATCGTAAGACCCTCGTTTGGGACACCTCTTGACCCTGTTTTTTTCGGTACCTGTGAAACTATCCTTTTAAATATCCTGTTTGTTCAATAAAAATATACATATATTGGGGTACCTTAGTGGGGCACTTTTTGTATTTTTAGTGGGCCACTTTTAGAGCTTGATAAATCACATATATGTTTCCATGGAAATCCCTTTTAAAAATCGATGAAAAATCGACTAAACCTATCTATTTACAGTTAGCCAATGTCATAATCAAGTCAATTCATGATGGACTTCTTTTTCCTGGACAAAAATTACCCGGAGCCAGAGTATTGGGGGATTTACTGAATCTGAACCGTAAAACCATAACAGCAACTATTGATGAACTATCGAGCCAGGGATGGTTGGAAACTTATGAGCACAAAGGAACTTTTGTTTCAGATAATTTACCCAAGTTGAAGTATGAGTCATTAGAACAAAAAAAATGGGGGGATTCAATCGGAGAGACTACCCTTGAGGTCAATAAATTTCCTTTTCTTGATTCCCTATACCTTGATTATCGTGATGTAAGGTTAATCGACGATGGGGTACCCGATGTAGCATTATCGCCCATAAACATATTGTACGGATATCAACGTTCCCTGCTTACTAAAAGTACTTTTAGTCGTTTGTTGAAATACAATCATATTGAGGGTGACTTTAATCTAAGAACAACGCTAAAGTCGTACTTGCATAGCACAAGGGGTATAATTACCAACCCCAAGAATATTTTTATAACCAGGGGAAGCCAGATGGCAATTTATATTACCATTGCCGCCATATTGAAAAAAGGGGACTATTGTATTACAAGTATACCGGGGTATCCAATAGTAGACAATATCATCAAGCATTTGGGCGGCAAGGTGGCTCATGTACCAGTCGATGGGGAAGGTATTGATATGAAGAAAGTGGCAGAGCTTTGTAAAAAAAGGGAAATTAAACTGATGTACATAACGCCCCATCACCATTACCCTACCACTGTTACACTTTCCCCCAAACGACGTATAGAATTACTGCAACTGGCCATAGCGTATAATTTTTACATTTTGGAGGATGATTATGATTACGATTTTCATTACGATAATAGCCCGATAATGCCGCTGGCAAGTTTAAACAATAACGGTAACGTAATTTATCTAGGTTCTTTCAGCAAATGTCTTTCACCAAGCGTAAGGGTTGGTTATTTTGTTGCACCAATTAAAATAATGGAAGCTGCCAATAAATTGAGGAGAATTATTGATAGACAAGGCGACCCTTTACTTGAACGAGCGTTAAGTGAGTTTATAAAATCAGGGGATTTACAGCGACATTTAAAAAAAGTAATAAAAGTTTATAGGCATCGCAGGGATTATTTCTGTTCATTGCTTCAAAAAGGGCTATCTGATCATTTGAATTTTGTAAAACCCGAAGGTGGTATGTCGGTTTGGTTGCTGTTCAAAAACCCAATGGTTTTAAAGGATTTTCCCGATAAACTTCTCGAACAAGGATATTTACTTGAAACCAACAATATTTTTATGGGCAAGTTCAACGGAGTCAGGGTTGGGTTTGCGTCATTAAGTGAGGCAGATATGGACAAATTTGTTAAGACTATGAAACAAATTTTGGATTGAATTTTATAGTAAAAAATTAGTCCTGTGCAACTGTCAACAGGAGCTTTTAGAACAGATTTAAACACAACACCAGCTTAAGCAATCCCTACAGGTTCGGGCAATGGTCGGTACAATTACAATAGTGCTATCAATATTATTTCACCAATACCTGGCAATATAATTGTAGTGCGTTCTTCTATAGGAAAGTATGCAAAACATGAAATACTAGGCTGTCATAAAGATGTACCTGATACACCAATAGTTAACGAATTGTCAAGATATCATTCATTCAGTTTCATCTATCTTTTCGCCAAATATTTTTTCTTGTGACATTCTTTTACCATTTGCGTAAAAAAATTTCCCGATTGAGGGCTTGTTTCTTTTAGCCAAAAGTCATATTTGCGTCATTAAAATAAATAGATAATGATAAAAAGAAAAATGATTATTGGGATAGTATTGTTATTGACTGCTACTGCCAATGCACAAGTAAAAAATGGTAACGAAGCAGTAAATAAAATCTGTGGGTGCTTTGACGTAGCGTTTAAATATGCCGAAACCTTTAGCCCTGTTATGGATTATAAATATCACGACAGAGACGAAATAAGTGGCGGAACAGAACTTGCTTTCCCTATTGAAATAAGCGACAAAAAAATTTCGATACAGCATTTACTTCTTGTATCAGATTCCATGATTGTAAAACATTGGCGTGAAGACTGGACTTTTGAAAACCCAGTTATATGGAAATACACCGATACCAAAACGTGGGTAAAACAACAGCTAAAACCAGAGCAGGTAAAAGGCAAATGGACACAAACAGTTTGGGAAGTAAGTGATGAGCCACGCTATCAAGGATATGGTCAATTTACAGACCTCGATGGGGAAGTATTATGGCAAAGTACTACAGATGCACCTTTACCACGCCGTGAATATTCTGTACGCAGCGATTACAATATTTTAAACAGAACCAATAGGCTGCATATTACCGATAGCGGTTATATACACGAGCAAGACAACAAAAAGATAATCCGCAAAGAGGGGGTTGATAAATTACTGGTAAAAGAAAAAGGCATGAACAGCTATAAGCGAATTACAAACAGCGAATGTGCAGTAGCTAAAAGCTATTGGGAACACAACAAAGCTTATTGGCTAAAAGTTGAAAACGTTTGGACTGCTTACCTAAGCACCCATAATACCATTCAACTTAAAGTAAAAGTTGATGGCAAAGTGATTCACCAATTATTGTTTAATTTACTTGACGATTACAATGCTAAAAAAGTAAGTGATGCTGAAATTGACAATAAAATAAAGGAAGCTATTTATAAATACATAGAATAAATATTAGACAAAGCCAAATATTTTTAGCATCCAGACAGGCAAATCCAGCGAATTGAGGAACCTAAGAAGCAAAGGATGCAAGTCAGGCACACAAACCAACCGTACATAAGACAACCTGCCTAAAAGCCAGCCTTACCCAACGTACAAGCAACAGTCTATTAGTGGACACATACCCACATTGTAGATGATACCGGAGATATAGGGAGTGCGTACAACAGCGCATTGCCGCAACGTGGGCAGACAGAAGTATTCCAGGCATTATTTTTCTATTGTTCTTTGGTTTCGGCTTGACC
>JBDTOV010000347.1:0-3679 GCA_039933035.1 Ginsengibacter sp.
AAGGATGCAGATCTTTGTAAGATTGCCAACATTATCTGGGATGGCATAAAATCCGGTAATTAAAAGATTGTTTGATATCAGGTGTAAGGGTATTACAAGGGGGAAATTATACAATAAAATAACCAGAATTTAAAAAAAGTGTATGTACAATTGGAATTTGCCAGGAAAGAGTAAGGGAGGTAAAACGTGGAAATTAATCCCGGTGATTTTATTTTTTCCCGCCATAGTCGCTGCGCAGCAAAATGAAAAAGACAGTGTGCTTAGAGAGGCCACTCTTACAACGTGCATCCGATACGCAATAGCTCATAACCCTGATCTTCAGAATGCCAAAATTAATGAGGCTATAATTGAAACCGAGATAAAATCCAAACTATCAGGATGGTATCCGCAGGTAAATTTAAATTATAACCTTCAACATAATTTTCAACTGCCCACCCTCAACTTTGGTGGAAATTTAGTACACACAGGTACGGTAAATACATCAGGCGTTCAGTTCGGGTTAACGCAATATATCTTCAATTCCGATGCATTGCTGGCCAGCAGGAGCGCCAAAGATGTTCGCCTCCAGGCAAGTCAAAATACACGCGAACAAAACATACATATTGCTGCTACAGTCAGTAAAGCTTTTTACGATGTTATTCTTACCAAACAGCAAATAATTATTACCAGCCAGGATATAAACCGAATTGAACTCAGCCTGAAAGATGCGTATTATCAATACCAGGCAGGCATCGCGGATAAAACAGATTATAAAAGAGCAACGATTTCTCTAAACAACGCAAAGGCGCAGAAAAAAAGTGGCGATGAAACTTTACAAGCCAAATATGCTTACCTGAAAGAATTAATAGGTTATCCCGATTCAGCGGGTATCAACCTGGTGTATGATACAACGCAAATGAAACAGGAGATTTACCTGGATACGTTACAAAATGTAAACTACGAGAACAGGATTGAAATACAACAATTGCAAACTCAAAAAAAATTGCAGCAATATAACCTGCAGTATTATAAATGGAGTTTCCTTCCTGAAGTTTCAGCATTTGGAAATTATAACCTTAATTTTTTAAACAACCAGTTTAGCAAATTATACAGCCAAAGTTATCCTAATTCCTACGCGGGTATTTTACTTTCCATTCCCATTTTCCAGGGTGGAAAAAGATTGCAACAAATAAAACAGGCGGAGTTGGAAGTAAAGCAGGTTGATAATTCAATCACCAGTATTCAGCATAATATTAATACACAATATGCGCAGGCACTGGCATCTTATAAAAGTAACTTTTACAATTATAATAGCCTCAAAGAAAATTTGGCCCTGGCAAACGAAGTGTATGATGTAATAAGGTTACAATACAGATCGGGCGTTAAATCTTACCTCGAAGTTATCAATGCAGAAACCGATTTACGAACGGCACAAATCAATTATTATAATGCACTATATCAATTACTTTCCAGCAAAATAGATGTAGCACAATCATTAGGAAACATTACTTATTAAAAAATCAATCAATATGCCTTTCAAAAGAAACCGTATATATTTTTTGGCTGCCTTTCTGTTCATCATAACATCGTGTGGGGATGAAAAAAGCCAGCAACAGGGTCCCCCTCCCGCTACGCCCGTTACCCTTGCATCGGTTACCTCAACAGATGCGGTATACTACGATGAGTACCCGGGTACGGTAACGTCGCTCGATGAAATAAAACTAACAGCACAGGTAAGCGGCTATGTTACGGGAATTTATTTTAAAGATGGTGCCAAAGTGCTTAAAGGACAACAACTATATTCTATAGATGCCCAGGTGTATAAAGCCAATTACCAACAGTCCGTCGCGGACCTGCAGGTACAGGAATCCAATTTATTAAAAGCACAAAAAGATGCCGCCCGGTATCATGAACTTGACAAACATGATGCCATCGCTAAGCAACAGGTTGACTATGCCGACGCTGCCCTGGAATCTGCCCAAAAACAAGTAGCTGCAGCAAAAGCAAATGTAGAAAGCGTACAATCCAATGTAAAATTTGCTAATATCTCTGCACCTTTCACCGGTACAATCGGGATTTCACAGGTAAAAAAAGGAACCGCGGTGGTCGCCGGGCAAACAGTACTAAATACCATCTCCACCGATAGCCCAATGGCCGTTGATTTTACCGTGGATCAAAAAAATATTTACCGGTTTACTGAATTAGCGCACACCGGAACCAGCCTGAAGGATTCTGTTTTTACAATCGCTTTCGGAAATGACATCTATCCTTATCCGGGGGAAATAGGCTTAATAGACAGGGCGGTTGATCCCCAAACAGGAACCATAAAAACAAGGTTGATTTTTTCTAACGAAAAAGGAATGCTCAGGCCCGGAATGAATACTACAGTAAGAATTGAGAATAACGCTTCCGCAAAATCAACTATCATTCCTTATAATGCAATAACGGAGCAGTTGGGAGAATTTTTTGTTTATGTAGTTGGTGACAGCAATAAAGTCACGCAGCAAAAGGTTCAGTTAGGCCAACAAATAGGCAGCAATGTTGTAGTGAAACAGGGATTGCATGATGGAGAAAAAATAGTAGTACAGGGTATGCAAAATCTTCATGAAGGTTCCGTGGTTACTTCCGACGCCCAACAGGCAACTACTTCTGATAAAAAATGACAATGGTATGAATGCATTTCATAAAAAAGAATTTAAAAAATGATCGCAGAAACTTTTATAAAACGTCCGGTTACCGCCATTGTGATTTCAATTGTGATAGTGCTGGTAGGTTTAATCGCATTATCCACTTTACCCATTGCGCAGTATCCTGATATTACACCACCCACTGTGAATGTGAACGCTACCTTCACAGGAGCAGATGCACGGACTGTAGAACAAACTACTACAACCCCCATAGAAACGCAGATCAATGGAACGCCAGGTATGTCCTATATTTCCAGCAACTCTACTTCCAGCGGGCAAAGCAGTATCAGCGCTGTTTTTGATATCGGTACCGACGTGAATATTGCCTCGCTCGATTTACAGAACAGAGTAAATGTTGCCCAGCCAACCCTGCCGGATGCAGTGAAGCGTTTAGGCATTACCGTTCGGAAACGGAACCCCAGTATTATGGTAGCGCTGGCATTTTACTCACCGAAGGGTACACACGATTCCAAATTCATCGGTAATTATGTAAACATCTACATGAAAGATGCCCTCCAGCGGGTACCGGGCGTAGGTGATATCGTGTCCCGTGGTGATGATTTTGGCATGCGCATATGGCTTAATCCTGAAAAACTTGCAGCCCTGAATATATCGCCCGCAGATGTTTCTGCGGCTATTGCTGAACAAAACCTGCAGGTGGCGGCCGGTACCATAGGTGGCAATCCACAACCGGGCATACAAAGTTTTGAGTATAGTGTATTAACCAACAGCCGCATTAATACAGTTGATCAATTCAGTAATATTATTGTCAGGTCCAATCCCGCAACCGGGAACATTGTGTATCTAAAAGATATAGCCCGAATAGAGTTGGGCAAATTTGACTATGGAAATAACGCTTTGGTAAATGGCAAACCCGGGGCATTTTTGTTATTATACCAGGCCCCAGGTGCGAATGCGTTAGAAACCTATGACAGGATCATTAAAACGCTAAGCGAATTAAAAAAATCTTTCCCCAACGATATTGATTTCCTGATACCCCTTGAGACGGTATC
>JBDTOV010000348.1:0-3600 GCA_039933035.1 Ginsengibacter sp.
GCTGAGCCCAGCACGATCATAAAAGTCATAATAATAATTGTAGCTGATTTAGCCCTTTTGTACGTTTTCATAATTGATTTTTTAGTCTGTTTATTTTAGTTATTACAATTGTTGGTAAACGCAAAGACCTGTTTTGTAACCAGGAATGAAAAACTTTTTTTAGAAGGCAATTCCAAAATGATATCGGCATAGTGAGCTACTTCAAAATACTATAGCGGCAGCCTGATTCGGTGTTTGTGAAGTATAACTCTGCTTAAAGAGAGCTATAGCCGTTGGGGATATTCATTAGTCTTGTATTTTTACAGTACTGATGACCACCACATTTCTTTAACGATTCATGAAGCGTTTTAAAAAACAGGAGATGGGCAATCTAATGTAATATCGCGTCACCAATTTTCTAAAGCATATAAAATATAATATGGCATTTGTAAAAATTAACCATTAAGAGCTTTTTACAATGAACAATAACCGAAGAGATTTTATTAAAAAAATCGGCACCGTAACAGGATCTGGTTTTTTAGCTACTAGCCCGGTTGCTTCAATGGCTGCAATAATGAATGATAACAACGGTAGCAAAGTACCCGCTGAAAATAAACCATTTACTATTTCTATTTTACAAACAACGGATGTGCATTGCCAGGTTCATCCTCACGATGAATTATTCTGGGAAAATAACAAAGCTGTGTTTCGTAAAACAGGTGGCTATGCTCATTTAGCCACGTACTTGCAAAACGAAAGAAAGAAAAGCCCCGATACTTTTATAATCGATACAGGAGATATGTTCCAGGGAAGTGAACTTTCGGTTAAAACTACAGGGAAAGCAATGGTGCCCATTTTAAATGCATTACGTTATGATTTGTACTTGCCCGGGAATTGGGAAGTGGTGTATTACAAAAAAGCCATGCAGACTTTATTGGGATCATTAAATGCGCCAAAGGTTTGTGCAAATATGTATCACGATTTGGGTGATGGCAAAAAAGGTGAATTAATTTTCCCACCCTATTACATATGGAATGTAAAAGGAATTAAAATTGGTTTTGTAGGGTATACTGATCCGTTAGTTCCTATACGCCAGTCTCCAAATTATAGTAAAGGAATTATTTATACGAGGGCGGAAGAAAATCTTCCTTTTTACGTTGATGTACTTCGCAACCAGGAACAATGCGCATATGTAATCTTATTGTCTCACCTTGGCCTGTCACAACAGATAAGCCTGGCAAATATGAATGAGTGCCAGGGAGTAGATTACATTTTTGGTGGCGATACACATGAAAGAGTGCGCACCCCCATACAATGCAAATATGCTAAAGTTGTGGAGCCTGGTGCATTTGGCAGTTTTGTGGGCAAGCTCAATCTTACTATAGAAGATGGCAAAGTGATCAAAGATGAATATTCGTTGGGAGAAGTTAGGGCTGATAAAAATAAACCTTCAGAAGCCATTACAGCCCTTATTAAAAATGGCGAACAACCTTTTGCGGAAGACATCCATAAAATTGCGGGTTACAGCACGGTGCCTTTGTACAGGTATTTTGTTGTAGAAAATACTATTGATACATTAGTATTAGATGCGTTAAAATGGAAACTGCCGGTAATAGATATTGTTTTATCAAATGGCTTTCGTTTCTGCCCGCCGAATACAACTCCCGACCACACGGGAAACATTCCAATCACTTACGGGTTTATTTATGATATGCTGCCGGTTGATAGTACAGTGAGAACCGGCACAGTTACCGGCAGGCAAATAAGAGATTGGTTAGAAAAAGAATTGAACAATGTATTTGCAAAGAACGCTGCGGAACGATTAGGAGGGTGGGTTATTAAGTTTAAAGGGATGCAGGTTTCCTTCAATGCTTTTGCAGAAGAAGGAAAACGTGTGCACGAAATGTCGGTTGCGGGAGAGCCACTCGATTTCAACAAAACATATGATATCTGCGCCTGCGAAAGAGATGGAGACCCTGCCGACATGCTTTGCAGAATTCAGGGAGTGGCAAACGCAAAAAATACAACCCTGACATTGCATACAGTTATGAAGGATTACCTGGCAGCTAATTCACCAGTGTCGCCAATACCACCAATGAATGCAAAAATTTTAGATGCTCCGCAAACTTTGCTTACGCAAGTCACTGGCGTCGATTACCAGTTTACATAGCGCAGTGCTGTTTATTCTTCCCTTATAAAAAAATCTATCCAGTAAACTACAGCAAAGGATATAAAATACAACTTATCATTATCATGAAATTTATATTTGCGGCTCATAAGCTAATGTAAACAATATTTATTTTTACAGCTTATATCAGCATTATTCAAAAGAGATATTATGGAATCGTGCAATATTCCAATCTCTATTTGTAAGCGGCACAAGCGGGGACGCTTGCGCCAAGAGCTAATGTATGCTTGGACTAACAGGAGGATGGTCATTTTTTTTTATTTCTAAAAGCTTTGCGAATAGAAAGTATAATTGTAAAGACTGCTATAACCAAGCATAATAAAAAAGTAATTACTAACAATACGTCTGCATGACCAAATTCGATATAAATGCCCTTGTTTCTTAAATGATTATGGAAATGAATGGCTTCGTCAAAAAATAAGTAAGTTAAAAAAAAATATAGTCCACTTACTAAGAGAAAGAGAAATAATTTCAACCTTGACAAAAGAAAATAGAGTTTATAAGACCCAAAAAAATAACTTACGATGATTAGCAGAATTATTAATACTTCTTTCATAATTAATCTGTATGATCATTATATAAATCGTTGTGGATTCTATTAAATAAATTTTCATTAGGCAAAGGCTCAGAACTATGTTCAAACCATTCAAGATATTGATTTGTTACATTTTGGAGGTTACTATTTTCCCTCGTTGGCGCAAGCAACAGGCACTGATGCTTGCGCCAACAGCGTGACATTATTACTCTGATTTGCTTAACAAAATATCAAGATATTTTTGATAACTAAGAGATTCGGAATTACCGTAAAACGAAAGCTCTAAAATATACTTTTGCTGGGAGTCTAACTTAATAAGCCCAATTTTATCCCCTTTTTTAATTCGATCTCCTTCTGAAAAGAAAACATTTCTAAGATTTCCATAAGTAATAACCGTATCATCCTTGCCTTTAACAATAATGTATTTTGCGTGATTTTCAAAGAAGGTTTTCAATACTTTTCCAGAGTCTAGAGCAAAGACCTCCGCCTTTCTAGACAAAATTGTTATGAATCCAGAAAAGTCGGAAATTGCCCCGACATCTTGCTTAAATGGTTGGACAATTCCTTGTCTTACTGGAAAATGCCGAATAAGTATATTGTTGTTACTTTTCTGAGCATTGGCAGCCGATAAAACTAATACGTAAACTAAAGCTAAAAAATATCTTCTAATTTTCATTTCCATTTCATTAACCCAAAATTCGTGAGTCTTTTTTGAATTACTCGAACTCACGAATTAATCACGATTACTTTAGGCTTAAATAAACATTTTGCGCAGCACCGTAAAACAAAAAAGCCTATAAACATTGAGTTTGCAGGCTTTTGATTTCGTTTGTATTGTACTTCGCGGAGAGTTAGGGATTCGAACCCCAGGAGGCTTTCACCTCAACAGTTTTCAAGA
>JBDTOV010000349.1:0-3577 GCA_039933035.1 Ginsengibacter sp.
TGATGAGGTTTTCTTTTTCTGCAAAAAAATCATCGGTACTAAATAACACTTTGCCACCAAGCCTTTCGGCTGCCAGGTCGGTAAGTTGCGCAAATGCCGGAGCTTCTTTAATTATTTCTTTTACTTTTTCAAAAGCCATTGTCCTGCGTTTTTGTTTACTATTTTTTTATGTTGAAAAACGGTTATACCGTTTACAATTGTTTGTTGCGTAGTTCCATACAATGTTTGTCCATTGTAAGGCGAACAGTTATACCGATGCAAAATATTTTCAGGTTTTACTTCAAAACTTTCATCGGGGTTCCATATCGTTATATCAGCATCGTAACCTACAGCTAGTTTTCCTTTCCTGTTATTAACCTGTAAAAACTTTGCAGGATGTTCTGTTAGCAAAGGAATGAATTTTTCGATAGAAATAATTTCTTTCATCGCCGTCCATGCAGCAGGTAATAAAAACTGCAACCCGGCAATACCGCCCCAGGCTTTTTGCAGGTTACCCGTTTCCAGTTCCTTTATATCCGGCGGTGCCGGTGAATGATCGGTTGCAATAAAATCCAAAACACCGTTTGCCAACGCAGCTTTAAGCTGATCATTGTTTTCCTTTTCACGGATGGGAGGCGCACATTTATATAAACAATTCGAATCTGGAATATCTTCGGCATTAAAATAAATATAATGGGCACAGGTTTCAGCCGTGATAGGTAATCCTTCCGCCTTTGCCTGCTGAATTTTTATCAGTGTTTCTGCAGATGATACATGAACGATATGCGTTTTACAATTGTGCTTGCGGCAAAGTTTTATCATCATTTCAACAGCATCATTTTCCCATTGCTTCGGCCTACTTTCCAGATAGTAACGATAGCTATTCGGAAAATCTGAAAATTTATTGTCAACTTCCTTTTTATATATTTCGCAATGCGCCAGTAAAGGCAGGCCATATTTTGCAATGATAGGCATGGCTTCATCAATTTCTGTTTCTGTAACATTTGGAAATTCATCAATACCTGAATGTGTGAGAAAACATTTGACACCCAATACGCCAGCCTGCATCAACCCTTCAAGTTCGTTTTGCCCCACAGGGTGCTGCGCATTACCGGGTATCAATCCTCCATAAAAGCCAACATTAACATGTAGTTTATTTTTTGATGCAGTTAATTTCTCATTGAAAGCATTTACGGTTGTTGTAACAGGACTGGCATTTAGCGGCATATCAACAACCATAGTTATTCCACCGGCTGCAGCGGCTTGTGTTGCTGTATCAAAACCTTCCCAATCGGTTCGGCCAGGTTCGTTGATGTGTACATGTACATCAATAATACCGGGCATTAAAATATCATCGCCGACATCTTCTGCATCGTCAATCTTATTTAAATGTATCTCTGTGATGATACTATTTTCTATACTCACTGTTGCCGGTTGAAGTTTTCCATCAATCCAGCAACGGTTACTGTATATCGATCTTTTATTTTCCATTGTTGGAATATAAAGCCATCAAAACTTTTTCTGGCGTGATAGGTGCGGCGTAAGGAATATCAGCAGCAGGGTTAAATGCGAGCACCGAATTGCGGATTGCGAAATAAGCACCAATGCCATACATCAGCGGTGGTTCACCCACAGCTTTTGATTTAAAGATGGCCATATCATTTCCATCTGTTTGTAAAAATTTTATATCAAGCACTTTTGGAACTGCATATATGTCCGGAATTTTATAAGTTGATAATGCATTGGATAATAATTTACCTTCTTCATTATAGATCACTTCTTCCATTGTCATCCAGCCAATGCCTTGCACAATGCCGCCTTCGCATTGACCAAGATCAACATCCCTGTTCATACTGCTGCCAAAATCATGCACCACTTTTACGGCATCAATTTCATAAGTGCCCCGCAAACAATCAACCGTAACCATCGTTAATGCTGTGCCATACACATGGTAAGCAAAGGGATGTCCTTTTTCAATAATTTTATCAAAGTTGATGATGGGTGTGGCATAATGTCCCTTTGCACTTAAATTGATTCGCTTCATAAACGCCTGCTGTATCAGATTCTTCCAGTTAAAGATGGAAGCTTCGTCATTGATGTAAACCACTTCATCTTTTATTTCAACTATTTCATCTTCGTTATCTGTCAATTCTGTTTTTATAAAAGAAACTAATCGTTCCTTAATTTGATTACAGGCATCAAGCAAAGCCTTCCCATTCAGGTCGGCTGTTGAGCTGGCTGCAGAAGGTGATGTGTTTGCAACCCTTGTTGTATTGGTACTTTCTAATTTTATTTTATCGGGCGATATACCAAAACTTGCTGCAGCAACCTGCAGCATTTTTGAATTTACGCCCTGCCCCATTTCAACAGCGCCGGTGCTCACACCAACCGTACCATCACTATATACATGCACCAAAGCACGGGCCTGGTTCATCATGGTATTGGTAAATGAAATACCAAAACAAACAGGCATTAATGACCATCCTTTTTTATTGAACTGATTTTGTTTATTGAACCATGCCACTTCTTTTTTCACAGATTCCAAATTGTATATATCCGTCGCTTCATCCCAGCAATTTTTAGCCTGGCATTCTTTTACAATTTGCCCGTAAGGAAATTCATCGCCGTTATCCATCATATTTTTCTGCTGGATGATATCCGGATCAACCTTCAAAGATTTTGCAGCATGATCGATAGCTGCTTCCATCACAAACATTCCCTGCGGACCACCAAAACCTCGGAAGGCCGTGTTGGGTGGCAGGTTTGTTTTGCAGGAATGCGCTGTTACAAATACATGCGGAATATTGTAACTGTTGGTTGCATGGAATAAAGTTCTTTCTAAAATTGCAGGAGACAAGTCTGCTGCAGCGCCACCGTTCTGGTAAAAGGTTGCTTCATAAGCAATGATGTTTAAGTTTTCATCAAAACCAATTCTATAATCGCTACTGTAAGGATTTCTTTTCCCGGTCATCCGCATATCTTCCATGCGATGCGGAATACATTTTGCGGGGCGTTTTAATATCCATGCCGTCATAGCAGCAAATGCGCCCCATGCCGATGCCTGGTCTTCCTTTCCACCAAAACCTCCACCAAGTCTTGGCACATCTACTTCAACTTTGTTCATACCAACACCCAAAACTTTTGCCACAGTGCGTTGCACCTGAGTTGGGCCTTGTGTAGATGAAAATATTTTTACACTGCCGTGTTCTGTTGGATAAGCATACGCACCTTGTGTTTCCAGGTACAACTGTTCTTGTCCGCCCGATTCTGCTGTGCCTTCAAAAATATATTTACAACTGCTGAACGCTTCTTCTGTATTTCCTTTTTTAAATTTTCTGGAAGGGCTCAATAATTTTCCCTGAGCAAATGCTACTCTTGGATCAGTAATAATTGGTAGCGGATTAATTTCTATTTTAATTTCCTTAAATGCTTCTTCGGCAGCGTCTTCATTTTCTGCAACAATTAATAAAACAGGTTGACCACGGTAATGCACTTCATTATCCGCTAAAAAAGGTTCATCAGGTATGATACCACCAATCTGGTTTTCGCCCGGTATATCTTTATAAGAAAATATTTTTACGATGCCATCCATTTGTTC
>JBDTOV010000350.1:0-3534 GCA_039933035.1 Ginsengibacter sp.
AAAAATAACCTGCCCAGCTTTTAATATCATATTCCTTCGCCCATTCAGGTAAAGGTTTGTCTTGTACGAGGTGAAAAATCTTTCCTGTTCCAAGTGGGCGGTTTATAAGTGTTGCTACACCAAGGTCTGCGGCTGCAGGCAATAATCTTTTTTCAGCATGTGTTGATTGGATGGAGTAATTGAATTGTACGAAATCGATCCGTTCATTCCGTATTCTATTTTCAAGTTCAGCATGCATGTCATCTGTGTAATGCGTGATGCCGATGTATCTTATCTTTCCTGATTCTTTCCATTTTCTTAATGTTGAAAGCTGAGTTTTCCAATCCAACAGGTTATGGATCTGCATCAGGTCAATGGTAGCTCTTTTCATTTTTCTCATGGAAGCCTCCATTTGATCTATTCCATGCTGTTGGCCTGATGTCCAAACTTTGCTGGCATAAAAAAGATCATTGACTATTTTCATTTTTGAAGTAATGTCACCAATTACTTTTTCTGAATTGCCATACATGGGTGAACTGTCGATTAATCGTCCACCCTTAGTGTGCATCTGTTGTAATATATTTTCCATAACCGGGTAAGTGGAAGTATTGGAAACATCGAAGGTTTTCCATGTTCCAATCCCAATTACGGGAAGTGCTTCCCCGGAAGCAGGGATGTTGCGGTTTATCATGCTCATTTATTAAGTGAATAAGATAAATACTTTATGGATCCAATATAAGTTTATCAGGAAAAGGATTTTACAGAATAAGGGAAAAGGAAATAAGGATCGTCTTTGCGAGCTACTGGAGATCTTTGGTTTTTAATAATTTCCGGTGGCGAAGCAATCTTTGGCCGCTTTAAAAATGAAACTCTTTATAAGCAAGATTGCTTCGACACAGCATTTTTTTATTATTTCGGGTATTTCATGTGCCCCGCAAAGACGTACATGGTGTCACATATTTTTTTCTTTTTTTTCATCTGCTTCCTCTTTCGTTTCATCCGTATCAAATCCCTTTCCTGTTTTATGCATCAAAGAAGAAATGGGGCCCTCCATATGTTCCTGCGGATCGGTTGTATGCAACGTTTCCGGGTCGGGTTTTACGGCTGCGTCTTTATTTTGTTCTTTGTTTTGGTCCTTGTTTTCGTTTTGATTCGGTTTGATTTCTTCTTTACTGTTTGTCATATTATAAGTTTTATCGTTTATAATAAACAAATCCTCTGCCAGTAGTTAAGATACACCAGGTGTTCTTTCCCGCGGATGCGAAAGGACTGAGGACACAAGATTGAAGAAGATTCATCTATTATACTTTACAGATTTAAAAAAAATTTAAATTCTTTTATCGTGGAAAATTCTGTTCATAGGTATTATAAGATACAGTGACAACCCATTGCCCGTCTCTACATTATGTAGTATGTCAATCATTCTTTCTTTTTATGGGTTTTGATAGCATCCTTTTTCTCTTACCTGGAAAAAATATTGCAGAGTTCATGCAAGCTGATTAGAGAAATTGATAAGGCTGATAAAAATTATGAACAAAAGGATTGAGTTGATTAAATTAAAAAGCCTGAAATCAAATAATTTTTTTATTATATTTTATTAGATTGGTTTAATTGTTAATAAACCTGATCGGGTTAATATAGGAAGCTGCTATTTACCTGTAACATACTCCATAGTTCACACAGGGCGACAAAAAGAAAATGGGGAAGCTGATAAAATTATGAATCAAATGACTGATAATAAATCAATTATGTGAATTAAAAAGTCTTGAAATCAAATCAAGGCTTTTTAATTATATATGTTGCTGATGGAGTTTAACCAATTGAACATAATCCGAATATTGGGGCATATAGTAAGTCTAAATAACACTTGGAGTAGTTTGGTGAAATTTTAAAGGTACCCGTATGAATGTCAAAATAGTATAAAAAAATATAAATAAAAAGATTTATATTTAGATTTACGGTTTTATCAAATCTTATTTACCACCCCCTAAATGCTGTGTTATGAGAAAGTCTTTTCTGCCCGTCGTCTATCTGTTTTTATTGCTATTCTCCATTGGGGAATCTAAACAAATAAAGGCACAGTCATGCTGTCCTGAATTTGAATTGCAGTTTCCAAAATTCAACTGCGAATCACCGGATTGCCCGCATTCAGCAACGGGGCAACCAGGCGGCTCCGTTACAATGTGCCAGTACAGCACAAACAAAATACAGGTGACACCGGGAATCAGCCCTGGTTTTACTTATGTATGGGATGTTACGGGTGGGACTATTAACGGGGGCGTACTTACTACACTCGCTACGCCCTTATCGTATATTGATGTTACCTGGGGTAATGGAACACTGGGCGTTATAAAAGTTACGATCTATAACAGCGATAGCAGTTGTTTTAAAGTATTAACGCAACAATTCTGTTTAACGAAATCTCCAAAAGCTTTATTTGTAAAGAACACGGGTAATACCGTTTGCCGGAACCAGGCGATTACTTTTACCAACACATCACTGGGCGTGTACACCAACTGGTATTGGAATTTTGGAGATGGCAATACCCAAAACGGCGGCATGAGTGTTTCATATGCATATCCCACTGCCGGAACCTATATCGTTTCCTTAACCGTAAGCAATTCAAAAGATACCCAAAGTAATTGCGGCTGCTCAAATACCTACTATGATACAATAACAGTTGACAACAGCACAGGATTACAGATACTAACGCCGGATTGCCAAAAGATGCATTGTGCAGGAGACTCGGTAACTTATTGTGCATCTATCACGGGTTGTTCGTCGTACAACTGGACGGCGTTAGGTGGTACCGTTATAGGATCGGGAAGTTGCATAAAAGTAGTATGGAACCTGCTTTCGTCTTCCATCATCAATCCTACAGTTTCACTTACAATTCCTCCTGCCTGTGCCGGATCTTGCGGAAATTCAACCAGTTTCATAGAGAAAGTCCTTTACAATGGGATGCCTATACAGGGAAATAATATTGTGTGCGTAAACGCGGCTTCTACTTATACTTTACCAACACTACCCGGCGTATTTTATAAGTGGAGCATTACACCTGCCGGCGGTTTTACGATCATCAATGGAACAGATGTAAATACTCCTGCATTCGGAGTAATTTTTACTTCCCCTGGCAACTATGTAATAAAATGCGACTATATCGACAGTCTACAAAATTGCCAGGGCAGTTCATCTATCTCGGTTTCTGTGCGTCCGCCCTATAGTATTGTAGGTCCCTCTACCAGTTGTGTGTCCTGTAGTTCAACTTTCAGTACGGTGCCTCCCGGAAGCTTTAACTGGAGCATCAACACGATTGGTCCCGTATTAGCAACGGGTGGAAGCATTACACATGCATGGACATCAGGACAGGTAGGAACCTGGACTGTAACAGCTACGCAGATCGGTTCTGCATTTTGCAATAGCCCGCAACAGGCGCTGATCGTGGTGGCGCCTAAACCGCTGCTTTTCATATACAAAAGTACCAATGTTGCATGTCCCGGAACCGTCGTAAAATTCTGGGTTAGCAGTACGGTGCCTGACATGAATATTTCATGG
>JBDTOV010000351.1:0-3534 GCA_039933035.1 Ginsengibacter sp.
CTGCCGGTTAATTGAAATCGACTCCTTTACCTGCAGAATCTTTCCAAACCTCTCTGATAAATTTTTGGCTGTTTCCCCGGTTACCTGGCCGCTAATGACGTTGCCGACAATATTCATGATGACGGCGGCCTGATCTGCTCCGTAATCTTTCTTAAGTTGGCTGAAGTCTTGCAAGCCCAAGCAGGTGGCTACCTTATTGGACCGGGCAGTGGCTATCAGGCTGTCCATATCATTGAAATAGACAGTTGGAAATTCGTCGAATATCAAACTGCATTTGTGCTGGCTTTTCTTGTTGACGAGCTTTATAATGCGTGTAACATATAGGGAAAGGACCGCCCCATAGATCTGTTGTTTTTGGGGGTTGTTGGCCAGGCAGAGTATTTTGGGTTCCTGGGGATTATTGATATCTAAGGTAAAGTCATTTCTAGCCAATACCCAATATAGCTGAGGGGACGAAAGTCTGGCCATGCCAATTTTTGCACTGGCGATCTGTCCCTCCAATTGCTCCATCGCATCATTTTGGTAGGCGCTAATAAACGGGTTAATCAATACCTCAATTTCTGCCTCGGATTTGAGCACCGGAAAAAGAAGCTTATAGTCCTCTTGCATCAGTTCAATGGTGTGCGGCAGCGTGCAATATTTTCCGTTCTTATATTTCTTTAAAAACCAGATGACAGCCGTAACAAAATTGATAGGCGATTCCACAAAAAAATCCCCCTGTTTGGTGATCCATTCCCGGTTCAATCCAAGTAAAATCGTTCTACTGGCTTCAGAAGCATCAGTGATATCATACATGGAAAATGGATCAAGCGGATTACAACAGTTGGATAGGTTTGGATTATCAAAATTAATTAGGTAGAATCGTGGCTTTATTTTGTATGCCGATAGGTTTCTTTGTAAAATATTGTATGCGATTTTTGAAAGGTCATCGAATTTGAAATCATAGACCAGCATACTAAATCCTTTTTCCAAGTGTTGTCGAATCACATGCTGGATAACAAACCATGATTTTCCTGAACCTGGAGATCCTGTGACCAACAGGGAACGGAACGGGTTAATGATATTGATCCAGCTCCGGCGGATTTTTCCTTTGAGATTATAGCGTGCGGGCAAGTTGATCGAATATTCATTTTCCAATAGCCTTTCTTCCTGGGGAAAGGTTTCGTTGAGTTCATTAAATATATCCTTATGAAATTGCAACTTGATAAACCTGCTGAGTACGGTTCCTCCGGCAAGAATGAGCACAAAACCCAATCCGGTTGCGACCATATAAACAATAGCCACGGTTTGCATGTCCATTGTCATTTTCAATAGAAAGTAGCTACCGAAATAAAATACCAACCCGGTGGATAAGTAAACAAGAATAGCGTGATGGCTGACTTTTTCATCCTTTTTTCCCTGACTGCCTATCATCGAGATGATCAATAATACCAGGGCGATCAACTTGGAAATATTAAAAGACCTAAACAGCCCGGTTTTAGAAATATTGGAAAGAAGCCGGTCGCTGATTTGGGCAGTGAGTTGCCACTCGCGAAAGGCAGCATAACAATAGAAATAAAAATGCAGCAGCAACAATATAATGGCCGCAAGTCTGGTGAAGTCCAGGATTTTTCTCAGCCCCATTTCGTTCTCTCCGGTTCCTGATGACATAACCTAGTATTTTTAAAATTTACAATTTTGGTTTTCTTCGTTTCTTCTTTTTCTTTTTCTTCAGTTCAAAAGGGACATATGCATTGGTCTTTTCGGGTTGTAATAGCTGCGCCAGCAAAGGCTGGGTTTGGGCTATGCCAACCACCTCCGATACTTCTTTATCCTTGACTCTTTCCACTTCTTTGGTATGGTACTTCTCTTTCCTTTCAGGAGGTGGAGATTGTTCTGAGTGTTTTGGGTCACCTGCACGCTGCAAAATCCCCTGTAGTATTGCGTTGGCAGCATAACTTTTCCCGAGATCACTTCCATTAAACACGGCCTTATTTCGCTCATCGATATAGGTGATTCCATAGACAACCCCCTGCTCATTACGCCGCAATACAGCAACAATATTTTTTGCCGACAACGCTTTGTTAAACTCCTGCATGGAGGTGCCAATTACAATGGCCTGATCAATCCGTTCCTTTAAAGAATTTTTAAATGGTTTTCTTTTTTCTTCGTTTTCCGAAAATTTCTTTTCGAGGGCGACTAGTGTAGGCTTGCTATAAATGGAACTTGCCTTAATAGGCACGCCGGCTTTTTGTCCTTTCTCATCCAATATCCTGTATACAAGACCCCGCTGTTTATAAATACGGCCTTGTTCCTGTCCGCGGTCAGCAAGCACATTAAATTGTTTTAAAACGGCATTCAGTTCTGCCAAAGAAGTATAGGCGTACCGGTTAATCACTGCATCCAGCACATTGGTGATGGAACGCTTTGTTTCTGACTTACCATAAACAATCTTTACCGGGCTGGTATCAGCAATGCTATGAATCATTTTGTTTCTGCCAGATGCCTTCAGCAAACCGAATTCCGTTTCCACTTCTTTGCGAGCCGGTTCTGAAATATTGCGTCCAATATTGTGACAGTTAATCCGGCTGCCATCGCTTTTAATGTTGCAGGTGACGATGTGAATATGGGGATGGCCAGCGTCATGATGCCGGTAGATTAGGTGGGGTTGATTTGCAAAACCAATTTTGTGCATGTACGCCCCGGCGATGGCCATTAGTTTTTCATCGGTTGGTTTTTCAGATGGGGCAAAGTTTAGGGAGATGTGCAGGGTGTTGGTGGAAGCCCTTTCATTAAGCGCCATCAATCTGGTAAAACGGTCCAGCTTTTCATAAAAATTCATTTCGTCTGCTTCCTTTAAATAATTTACTGCAGCCAGGCAGGAGGCTTTACCTGCTACCACCTTTTGTTCGTTGTAGTTGAGCGCCTTTTGAATATTTTTGGAGATGATTATTTTGGCGACCATTGGATATAGATTGTGTTCATTCGCGTTCTGATTTGTTCCACCTTGTCGATCATCTGTGCCTGCATTTTTTCGTACTGTTGAATCCAGGCCCTGAACTCAGGAATCCTGTCAAGGGTATGAAGTTTGTGAACTGCCTGATTGAAGTTGTTGCCGATGGCATTTAGCTCCGCTTTGAGCTGTAGCATCTGCGTTAAAAAATCGTCGGCCGATTGGTTCCGGTGCAGCACGGTTACCGGCTGTTGAAGAGAGACTTTCCGCATGTATTCGCTGAGTCTGCGACAGGTCGTTTTTTTAAAGTGTTTATCCAGCGTTGCATACTCTGAATTATTCATGCGCACAATCACCCTTTTGTTCCTTACCTCTTTCACCTTTTTTCCCATGTCACACTTTTTTTCAATTCCTGAAATTGCCGCAATGGCAGCCTTCTTTCCCTTTAAGTACAATTCTCTAATGCCCCGAAACGAGTTCCGAGTGAAGGGCGAGATCACCAAACGTCATACGTTTGTACATCTCGCCGGGTGCAAGACTGGGCACCCTTCCTCCCTGAATTTTGTCCGGTATATTAGTGGCGCTCTCCATTTCTTTCTGAT
>JBDTOV010000352.1:0-3520 GCA_039933035.1 Ginsengibacter sp.
CCGACCAGCTGATTACAAATCAGCTGCTCTGGCCAACTGAGCTACACTGGCAATCGCCTCAAAAACAACCTTGTAATGAACTTCCCAAATAAGAATACCTCTGAGGCTATTTTTTGGGAAGGCAAAGGTAATGCAAATTGTTTAATGGAAAAATTTTGAAAAAGAAAATTTATAATGATCGGTTCCACCAGACATTTCGAGTTTAAAGGCGTCTAGTATCCAGATAACATTGGGGTAGATAGCACCAAAATAAAAATTATAATCCAACGAGTACATACCTTTTTTTATTAAAATCAAACTGAATGACCGGTCAAAAAAAATCCCCCAAAATGGGGGACAAATTTGAATAGTCTTATTTAAATTCAGGCTGCCATCTTTTCCTTTTTTCGTTTCATTTGAGTAATTACCGATTCCAGCGCAATATCGAAACTTTCCTCGAAAGATTTGGAACAGTGCTTTACAAAAAAATCATGCTTTGGTACATGCACTTTGATTTCAGCGACCTTGTCCTTAATATTGTGAACTACATTATCCAGTTTTAGAAAAACATCTACTTTGGTAATGCGTTCATGAAACTGGCCAAGTTTTGAGAGCTTTTTCTCCACGTACGAAACCAATTTGGTGTCTGCTTCAAAATGCAAAGATTGAATGTTAACGTTCATAATAACGAATGTTTAAACAGTGAACAATAAAAATAAAATTCGGGTAATTTTAGAGGGTCATAGGCGATAAGCAATTTTAGTGTGAGACATAAAAAATTGTGAAATTGAAGGTACATTCCTGAACGCATTTTTCAAAAAAATATTTCACAAAACGAATATTTACAAAAAAAGTTACGATTTCGGATGCGCCAGTTTGTGAACCTCCTTAAGTTTATCTATTGAATTGTGGGTATAAATTTGCGTAGAAGCCAGGCTGGAATGGCCGAGAAGTTCTTTGATAGCATTAATATCTGCACCATTATTGGTTAAATGTGTGGCAAAACTATGGCGTAAAACGTGCGGGCTTTTTCTTTCGTTTGTAGATACTTGTCCTAAATATTTATGAACAACATTGTACACGTATTTTGTATATAATCTTGTACCTTTTTTCAACTCAAGCAGGAATATATTTTTTACGTTGATACCAGGCGTTTTCTTTTCTGATATATATGCCGAGATCTGCCTGAGCAGCTCATTGTTGACGGGGATCACCCTTTCTTTGTTGCCCTTTCCTACAACCTTTATCGTTCCATTACTAGTATCAATCTGCGATTCTTTTAAATTGATAAGTTCACTCAGCCTTATACCGGTATGATAAAAAATCAGCAACAAAAGACGATTGGTCTTACCTTCCCATGAATCAGGAAATTCAACATAGTTGAACAAAGTATTGATGTCTTTTTGTTCAACGAAGGAAGGAAGTCTCCGGCTAATCTTTAGTGATCCAATGGCTGACATAGGACTCACTTCTATTATATCCATTTTAAGCTGGTACTTAAAAAATGATTTGAGTGTGGAGATTTTACGGTTAATAGTTTTGGATGTAATCTTAGCTTCCTTCAACGACGCAAGCCATGAACGAACAACAGATGGAGAAATTTCGGATAAGCCCCCTGAATGGTATTGTAACGCAAAAAAATCAAAAAAACCGGTAAGATCATTTTCATATGAAATGATGGTGTGCCTTGAATACCGTTTTTGAAAGGTAAGGTAATTAAGAAATTCCCTGATGGGATATGCTCCAGGTATAGGCATAAAAAAACGGGTAGCTGTAAAGTTAATAAACTAAGGCTATCCGTAAGAAGATATAAATAACGATTATTCTAAATTTCTATTTTGCCACTGGCAATTTGCTGTTTGTAAACAGCCTTTAAAACCTCGCCACGCCTTTTTACAGATGGCTTTGTAAAAGCCTGGCGCTCACGAAGCTGCAACAGGGTACGGCTTTTCTCAAATTTTTTCTTATATTTTTTGAGCGCTTTATCAATATTTTCGCAGTCTTTCGAATCAATAATGAGCATAAATTTTCCTCTTGTTTTTTTTAAAAGAGTGCGAAGATAAAGTAATTTTTTAAATTTAAAAATCACGTAAGGAAAAATCATATAAAATAACAACATGTTTACAGGTATTATAGAAACAATGGGCACGATACAGGAAATTTCATCGGATAAAACAAACAGGGTATTCTGGATCAAAAGCGCCTTATCTTCCGAATTAAAAATTGATGAAAGCCTGTGCCACAACGGTGTGTGCCTTACCGTTGAAGTTATTAAGGACAATGCCTACAGGGTAACGGCCATACAGGAAACACTGGATAAAACCAATTTGAAAACCTGGAAGGAAGGTGATCTTATTAACCTGGAACGTTCCATGCAAATGAATGGGCGCCTGGATGGGCATATTGTACAGGGACACGCAGATGGAACAGCAATCTGTATTGCCAGGAAAGATTTCGACGGAAGTTTTGAATTTACCTTCAGCTTTGATGAAGAACATGCTGCTTTAATAATTGAAAAAGGTTCGGTAAGTGTAAACGGGGTAAGCCTTACTGCATTCAATGTATCCCGGAATACTTTTACAATTGCCATAATTCCTTATACATATGAGCATACAAATTTTCAAAATATCAGTGAAGGCGACCTGGTAAATATAGAATTTGATATTTTGGGTAAATATGTAAACCGCCTGTACTCATTGCGCTAAAAATTTTCCGGGCAAAAGTCACTGATATCATTATTGTATATTGTATGCCGGTATAACTAAAGGCTGCGTTCATTTGCATGAATCATAATAATAATTTTAATTTCTTACGAATTTTCGCGGCAGTATTGGTGTGTATTACGCATTCTTATGCCGTTACCGGAAATGCAATAAGCGAGTCGCTTCACCAAATAACCAATGGATATTTTTACCTGTCTTCTGTGGGTTTATATATCTTTTTTTTCACCAGCGGCTACCTGGTAAGCTATAGCGCGGCCACCTCGAAATCGCCACGGATTTATTTACAAAAAAGAGCTTTAAGAATTTATCCTGCCCTGGTAATTGTAGTGCTGTTGAGTGTTTTTATTGCCGGCCCGCTACTCACAACATATAGTTCCGCAAAATATTTTACAGCTGCAGATACCTGGAAATATTTGTGGACAGCAACAGGTTTAAGAATCAGGTTTAGATTACCCGGTGTGTTTGAAACCCCATTATTCGCCATGACTGGCTTCAACGGCTCATTGTGGAGTATAAAGCTGGAGCTTGAACTGTATGCTTTACTACTCGTGCTGATGGTCTCAGGCATACTTAAAAAAAGAAGATTACTGCTTACCCTTTTATCAATTTTAATTATTGGCTGTGTCCTGCTGAATATAGGAAGCCAGCATTTCATATTAATTCCGGATCATAAAAATTTGCTCCTGGCATGTTCTTTTTTATTTGGCGGTATTATGCAAACCAAATTCATTTCCAAAAAATATGCTATTTATTTATTAACAGGAAGTGGGACATTACTATTCGCCAGGCTAACAGGATTAATACGGATCAATATCATG
>JBDTOV010000353.1:0-3476 GCA_039933035.1 Ginsengibacter sp.
GCCGGAATTTGGGTAAGGTTTTAAAAAGAGCCATTTGTTATCTAAGCTCCAGGAGCCCTTCGTGTCACGGCTTCTTATGCCCACTATATGCGCCCCTGCAACCAATGGTGTTATACTGAGGTTGATCGTGGCAGTGGCATTGGTGGTTCCGCTAAAACTGAGGTTGGTTCCATTTCCGTAACCCGGGTCATTGTCTAAATAATATTCCACCTTGTTAATAGCTGGTACCTGTGCATTTACACCCAACCATTGTACTCCACAAACCATCAACAAAAACAACCCTCGCCTGGTGTACCTGTTGTATTTATAATTTATCATCTTCTGTTATTTAATGTTAACCGGCAAAACATGCTTTTCTTGAAAGGCTCACGGGTGAACCGGTTAATTATTCCCTTTTGTACTCACATTAATTTGTATCGTATTGCCGGGAGGATTGTTGCCTTGCGGGGATGATAATAAATACACGGAGGGTATGCTTGGAAGCGTGGATAATTTATAGGGATAATTGCCTGTAAACATACCAATGGCAGTTCCTAACGCACCGGCTGTTAGCGCAGGGCTACCCGCTTTTAACTGGAACCTGGCATCGGCGCTGCTACTGGCGATCAAAGGAAATGCATTGAATATATTGGCTGCATTTGCAATGGGCGTGATAGTATTACCTGTTCCCGACACTCCCCAGTTTTGTGGCTGGCCACTACCCGCCTGTAGTGCAAGGTTGTAATTAAAAACACTATTGCCTGTATTTAAAAAATAGAAATAATTATTGCTGTTTGCAGCCACTGCGTTTGAATAACCGACAAATATATTATTCTGTAGCAGGTATGCCCCCGCTCCCAATTGAATACCATTGGTGCCAGACATAGTGGAAGCTCCGCCATTCAATGAATTGGCCGTTTGAGTTGCATCATAAGCCCATACATTGTTGGAAATGCTACCGCTATAGGTGTTTCCCAGGGCGGTGGAAAAATAATCAATCAGGTTGTTGCTGATATTCATGTTGGTACTACTCGAAGTGTTTGCATAATAGTTCGAAATGCCTACCTTATAATTTTGAAGCACCTGGAGATTGGTAATGGTTGCGGAAGGATTTGTATAAGTAAGATACACGAGGATATCACGGTTTCGCAGAATGGTAATATCGCTGGTTGCAACGTATAGTGTACCACCATGAAAACCTTGTATTACGGTGCCATCACTTCCAAGCGCTAATATTAAGCTGGAGATATCAGCCTCCCCGGGAAATGCCTGCTGGTTGGCGTTTCCTTTGGGCGTACTATTTGCATCCAGCCAATTGCCCGGTCCAATGATGATCAGTTTTTTTGATATTGTGCCCCCCACCGTTGTATTGGGAAACATCAGGATGGTGTCGCCGGCAGCCGCAGCTGTATATGCGAGCGCAAAAGTGTTGTAATCAGTACCAGCAATAGGACTTGCGAAAAAACCCACTCTGCGTATTTTAGCTTCACTACTCAGGGCTATCAATAATACTGGTATTAACAGGAACGCAAATTTTTTCATTTTTCTAGTTTTAGTATTTGTAGATGAGTATTGCAACCAGCCATCCGATCGAATGGCTTTTATGATGTGATTTGATAGGTACTTTTTTATTATTTAGCAATATTCAACAGCGTTGTATGCTTATAATTTAGACGGCAAATAACACCTTTAACGACCTGTCGATTATGCGGTATCATTCTAAAGGATTGGAAGAATTTGTGCCTAATCGTTTATATCACAAACCTATTCATCAGTGTTAAATTTTAAAACTTTATTTGTTACCCGGTAGTTCCCACTTATTAAATGGTAGATTTTGACAGTGTGCGAAAATTGAAGTTGGCTTACCTGCGGCCAAATACTATACTTGCCTGTTTAAATAACCTGGTTACACAATGCATCAAATTCCGGGAAGGCATCCAGGGGATTCCCCGTATAAAATACCTATCCGATACCAAACAACTTGTCCGTTTCCGGACATTTTTTTTATGCCCCGATACACAAAACCCTTGCTGGCATTGACTTTCATTTTGGCATCCCTCTTGAAAGAGAGTTGATCTAAATTGAATGTATGGACACGGTTATTGAAGAAGAAGTACTTAGCCGCAAAAGGAAGAAAACGGTGTGGGTCACATTAATGGTTGTGGTGGTGATCATTGCCGGGATATTCCTGCTTCGGTTCTATTTTGGCTCGTCCATCAAAAAATCAGCGATCACTACAGCTGTGGTTGAAAAAGGCAATATTGAAAACACCATCACAGCTTCCGGTGAAATATTACCCGAGTTTGAGGAGGTCATTACAAGTCCGATCAACGCCTCGATACAAAATGTGTTATTGGATGCTGGCATCGCAATCAAAGCCGGACAATCGGTACTTACGCTCGACAAATCTGCTTCGCAAACCGAATATGAGCGATTGAAATTCGGGCTTGCATCAAAACGCAACGATATGCAAAAGCTGAAACTGGAACTCGACAAAAGTTTTTACGATATTAAATCCAATAACAATATCAAGCAATTAAGGATAAACAGCCTGGAAGCAGATGTTGAAAATGCAAAACGCTTATACAAGGCCGGTGGCGGAACAAGGGAAGATGTTGAAAAGGCGGAATTGAACCTGAAGGTGGCGAGGCTCGAGAAGCAGCAACTGGAAAACGAGATTAAAAGCAAGCAACAAACCATGCAGGTAGAAATGATGGAAGCCGGCATTGCAGCATCCATACAACAAAACGAGCTAACCGAACTTGAGCGCAAGCTCCGGCTCGCCAATATTGTTGCCAACCGCAACGGAGTGGTTACCTGGGTAAATAAAAACATCGGCGCCAACATACAACAGGGAGAACCGCTGGCCCGGATTGCCGATCTCAGCAGCTTTAAAGTGCAGGGAAGTATTTCGGACACTTACCTCGACCAATTGCACAACGGGATGACTGCCATCATCCGCATCAATGAAACACAGTCAAGGGGAACCGTTACCAATATTCAGCCAACTGTTCAGAATGGGCTCGTAACCTTCAATATCGAACTCGAAGAAAGAAATAACAAATTACTGCGGCCCAATCTCAAAGCAGATGTGTACCTGGTAACTTCCTCTAAACAGGATGTTTTGCGGGTAGCAAATGGCCCGGCATTTAAAGGCCCTTCTTCACAGGACATTTTTGTACTTCACAATGGTAAAGCAACGAGACGAGCCGTGCATGTCGGCATGACCAATTTCGATTATGTTGAACTAAAGGATAATATAAAGCCGGGCGATGTGATCATCACATCCGACATGAGTGAATATAAAAACGCCGAAGAGATCACGATCAACAATTGACTCAAATGAAGCAAAAAATATGCTATATCGTTTTAATGATTACCATCGCAGGTAAAGTTTTTAGCCAGTCAACAGATGACACAGTAAGGCTTAGTCTACAGCAGGTGGTAGCCATGGCAAAAGAGAGATCAATTGCCTCCAGGCAGGCTTCCACCATAAA
>JBDTOV010000354.1:0-3475 GCA_039933035.1 Ginsengibacter sp.
AACCTTCATATACTTGGGAACGCCCTTAAAGAAAAGAAGTTAGCCAAAGAACAAAGAAAAGAAAAACACAGCCTGAAGCTGGCAGCATAAAGCAAAAAAAAGAGTTATAGAAGGGTATAACAGGGATGCGTATGCGAAGTATATAGAAAAAGTGCGTTATATTATCACTAATAGTAACAGGCTTATATTATTTTTATAAAACACAATGGCAGATTTGTAAAATCTGATCATTAGCTCAGAAAAAAATCATAGCTCATAGAAAAATCAGGCGTTTTCTTGCAGACACTATATAGCTTATGAATAACTTAAATTTAATAGCTGATAGTAAAAAATTGAAGGACTTATTGTCAAACTGATCCTATTTCACACTTTGAACACACTATGAAAAAAAAATTGAATTACTGAAAGGTGCTAAAGATTTAAATGTGGGAATTAAGAAGAAAAAGATCAACTTAATTAGCAAGGTATCTTTTTCAATTCCCCTGGATGAAATTGATATCAATGCTCTATTAACACAAATCCGGGGTATTAACGGAAATAGGTTTATAACTGTGATAGCAAATTTGTAATAACATGCCTTACTTTGTGAAGCATGTTGCATAATATTAATTATGAAATCTAATTCGGCAATAATGAATAGATATTTTATTTTCTTCTTATTTTTTATTTCTGCTACACCTGTATCGGCACAAGTATCGGTTTCGGAAACTTTTTGCGATTACCAGCAGAATCCAATCGGTATAGATTCAAAAGAACCCACATTAAGCTGGCAACTAAATTCCTTACAACGAGGCGTAACGCAAACAGCCTGCCGGATCTTGGTTGCCGACGATTCTCTTTTACTTGAAAGAAATAATGGAAATGTGTGGGATACAAAAAAAATATCATCTTCCCAATCCATACACGTGTTATTTTCAGGAAAAGAACTCGGATCAGCGAAAACTTATTTTTGGAAAGTAAAAGTTTGGGACAATTACGGAAATACTTCTGCCTGGAGCAAAACATCGTCCTGGCAAATGGGTATGCTTACCAAAGCAGATTGGAAAGGAGCTACATGGATCGCTTTAAATAACATTGCTGATTCGCTGCTTATTGTTCCTGCGATAAACAACCCGGGCGATCCCCGCTGGAATACCGGAGAAGATACGCTGCCTCTTCTGCGTAAAGATTTTGTCATTACGAAAAAGATCAGGAAAGCCACTGCGTTCATTACAGGATTGGGCCAATTTGAATGTAGCATAAACGGCTCAAAAGTGGGGGACCATTTCTTAGATCCGGGTTGGACGAAATTTGATAAGAATACTTTGTACGTAACTTTTGATATTACCGGCCAATTGCACAATGGCAACAATACGATTGGTGTAATGTTGGGCAACGGTTTTTATTATGTTCCGGGAAGCCGTTACCGCAAACTCAAGGGAGCATATGGTTGTCCAAAAATGATTTGTAATATTTTAATCACCTACCAGGATGGCACAACCGAAAATATTGTAAGTGATGAAAGCTGGAAGGCATCAGCCGGGCCGGTTACATTTTCGAGTATTTATGGTGGTGAAGATTATAATGCAACCCTTGAACAGGTTGGATGGAACAAGCCCGGTTTCAATGACGGCAAATGGAGGAAAGTGATAACAATGGATGGCCCGCAAAACCTGCAGGCACAATCGGCATACCCGCTCAAAATACTTGACTCTTTCACTATAAAGAAAATTACACAGCCAAAACCGGGTATATGGGTTTATGATATGGGGCAAAATGCCTCAGCCATACCGGAACTTACGGTTGAGGGTAAACGCGGAGACGAGGTTACCATCCGTCCTGCGGAACTGCTGGATGATAGCGGCCTTGTGATGCAGGCGCCCGTTGGCACTCCTGTTTATTTTAATTATACATTAAAAGGAAGTGGTGCAGAAACGTGGCATCCCCAATTTATGTATTATGGATTCAGGTACATACAGGTAGAAGGTGCTTCACCGGCGAATGATACATCGGGTAGTGATAGACCTTCCATCATTTCTTTGCGAAGCCTTCATACCCGAAACAGTGCATCCGCAACTGGTACGTTCACCTGTTCCGATGAATTATTCAACAGGATATTTAAACTGATTGACTGGGCTATCCGAAGCAACACTGCAAGCATTTTTACTGACTGCCCTCACCGTGAAAAATTGGGCTGGCTTGAAGAAGCATATCTTGTTGGAAGCTCCATTCGCTATAATTATGATATTGCTACTCTTTGCAAAAAGGTGATCAGCGATATGAAGAATTCGCAAACACCTGGAGGCTTGATACCTGATATTGCACCTGAATACACCGTGTTTGATGGTGGCTTCCGGGATTCCCCGGAGTGGGGCAGCAACGGAGTTATCATGCCCTATTATTTGTACCAGTGGTACGGTGACAAACAAGTTCTGGAAGACAGTTATCATATGATGACGCGATACGTTGAATATCTTACCGGGAAAGCCAAAAATCATATTTTATATTATGGCCTGGGCGATTGGTACGACATTGGTCCAAAAGATCTGGGACCTTCCCAGTTAACGCCGCCCGGTATTACCAGTACCGCAACTTATTATTATGATCTTACTATTCTTTCTAAAGTTGCGAGGCTTTTAAATAACGAAAAAGACGCTGAAAGATATACAGCACTGAGTGTCGGGGTAAAAGACGCTTATAATAAAACTTTTTTTCACGACGACACAAAGCAATACGGCTCGGGAAGCCAAACATCCAATGCTATTTCAGTATATATGGGTTTGGTAAATCCATCAGATAAAAAACAAGTTGTTGATAATATTGTGAAAGATATCCGCCAACATAACAATGGCGTCACAGCAGGCGATATTGGCTTTCGCTACCTGTTACGCGTACTCGACGATGGGGGCAAGTCAGATGTAATTTATGATATGAACAGCCGCTCCGATGTTCCCGGTTACGGCTACCAGCTTGCACGCGGTGCTACCGCCCTTACTGAATCGTGGCAGGCTAACCGAATTTCGTCCAACAATCATTTTATGCTTGGGCATCTTATGGAATGGCTTTATAGTGGCTTGGGGGGAATCAGCCAGGAGGATACTTCTGTCGCCTTTAAACAAATAAAAATTCGTCCGCAACCTGTAGGAGATATTACCTGGGCAAAAGCAACTTTTCATTCGCCCTATGGATGGATCACAACCAACTGGCATAAATATAAAGACCATTTTGTGTTGCAGGTGCAGATACCAGCAAACTCGGGCGCTACAATATATTTACCTGCCACTGCATCATCAAAAGTTTTTGAAAACAATCTCTTGTTAAAGGAAACCCGGATTACATGCGAAAATGGAACAGCCGTCATAGAGGTTGCATCCGGCGATTATACATTTGAAGTAAAATAAATGCGGGCATAAAAAATCGCCTTACGATTTTGTGTTATAGCAAGCTTTTATTAACTTAAAAAGATTGAATTGAAATTTATTCGTTTGAATCTTCT
>JBDTOV010000355.1:0-3322 GCA_039933035.1 Ginsengibacter sp.
CGATTAGAGTAATGATTTTGGAAGGATAGAATGATGGTCAAAACTAACGAGAGGAGACGGGTAGAGCAACCCCTCAATTGCGGGTATTTATAAAAGTAGAAACTTATAAAATTGCAGAATTGCAAAGCCGAAACATTTCATTCAATCTCCCTGTGAACGGGGTCACAACTGCATTGAAAAGTTAGTTTTAATAAAAATATTTACGGCAATAGAATGCAATTTTTTTGAAGAGCTATCCGTCTTTCTTTTCAAACATGCACGTCCTTCTGCGGGTTAATAATTTACAATCTTAAATATCCCCCTGCCTTCGGTCGTAACATAAATTCCCTGGTTATTAATATTTACTGAACTCACGGGAGTAAATGGCTTTGGCAATATGTCTGAAAAGTCTTTCCATTCATTGTCGCCATTTTTATAAAACACACCTGTGTAGGGTGAACTTGCCACAACTTGTTGCGGATGATACCTGTTAAAGGAAATACACGATAGCGGAAACATGGCATTCAAATTGGATTGATTTGAACGAACCACATTATTACCGTTACCACCTGGAAAATCTGTATTTACAGGATATTTACCATTACCTGTTACTAAAATTGTCAATTGTTCATCCTTTTTAAAAAAGTATTGATAAATGAATATTCCGTGAGAATTTCCAACTCCTAATTGTAATGAACCGTGATACACACCATCCGCACATGAAACATAAAGCTCAGATGCATTATAAGGGTTTACAAAAAATGGGGCATGTTGATCAGCACCTGGTGAATAGTTATTAATTGTTACCTTATCTGGCAGATTAATTGGAGTCCACTGACTTTCACTTTTCTTTCTTTTAAAAAGCAGCGTATTACCTGATTGATTGCAAATTAAAAAATACGTAGGGTCATTGTGCCCGCCGGCAACATACATTCCCTGAACACCTGTAGGTAAATTATTAACCTCTACATTCCAGCCGGTGTTCCCGTTATTTAATTTATCTATATCAGGCGTTAGAGCAAACGCTGTATTTCTCATAATAACCAAACCGCTTGTGCCTGCAAACTGTGGAATGGTTGTAAAATTTTTATTATCGGTTGTGAAGGTAAGCGGGAGCGTTGCAAGCATAACTGCATCAAGATAAAACCTGGGACCTTCATTAGCCATTGTTTGAATAAATTGAAAGCTGCTATAATAATTTCTGCATTTACAATTTTGATCATGACTAATAGCTATTCCGCCGATTGGAACACCTGCAGGAGCAGGGTTATCAAAAGTTTGCAGTACTGCTGCTTCTAAATGTGTTCCTGTTACGATAAAATTAGGATTACCCTGATCGCCCCGGCAAAAATTTGCATCACCACCATATATATTTTTCCAGTTGGTAGCGTTACCAACACTAATACTTTGCCATCCACCATTATCCTGGGCACCATAGCCATAATGTTCGTTTGCAGGTCTGTTGCCTAAATAGCCCGCAACAAAAGCTTCATGGATATGTGATATGTGTAGGCCTTCATTGAGATTTACATATTTATTATCTGTGCTTAAATCTATTGTGGATTGTTTTGGTGTCAGGCCGTAATCATACACACCTCCATCACAGCTTACATAAGAATATTCACCAGAAGGATCTAAAAGGTAATCCCACATATCGCCGTGTATATCAGACTTTTTAGGCTCACCACAAACATTAGCGTTTGCGATATTTTCCCATTCTGCTGTCCCATCACTAAGTATTTTTTTTGCTTTAAAAATATTCTGAGCACCACAATAGATTAAATTGGTATTACCACTTACTATACTTTTAAGATAATTGTATGGCGAAAAAAAAGATTTCATAAACACTCTGCCTCCCCAACCAACTCCTATCCCTCTTTCTCTGATAATTTGATAATTCCAGGTATTATTGCTCTTGTTAAACACGAGAAAAGAGCTATAATTACAGGTACTTGATTCTACTCCTAAACAATTATCCAAACCCTTATCAGACCCAAGGCAAGGGCTGTTAGGATTTCGGGTTGCGGGTATGTAAACAAATACATTATTAGTTTCCGGCTCCTGAACGATGCATATTGAATACAGTTCGCCCTGGGAATTTTCTGCGAAGCTTTGATTTTGAAAATTGTATTGAATAATAATAGGCTGACCCCATGTTTTACCATCATCATTAGATATAAAAATCAAATTGCTTGTCCTTGCAACAATCCAGTCTTTAAACATGGCAATAGCTGTAAAGCCGCCTTCATCTACAGCTATACCAAGATCAGCGTACTTAAACTCTTTGGAAAGATATTCTTTCCTGGCAATGCCACAGGGTGTTGTAATGATAGTAGTGGAACTATTAGTTATTACTACACCATTTACCACCTGGGTAGTATTATCCTGGCGACAAGGATGCCATAACGGATTGAAATAATATTTTGGATCAAATGTTTTGCCTCCGTCATAAGATTCCCATAACCCGCTATTACTTTGGGCCGGGAATATCCCATCTCCTTCTCTTTCACCAACAGCTATATGATTAGGCAAACCTGGATCAACAGCAATGCAATCTGCATATCTTGGCGATTGCGGTAATTGTTTCCATGCATCAAAAATTCCATTCGCATTTAACTGTGTTTTCCACACACCCGAATTTAACCCAATAGCATAAAGTGCATTTTTATCACCTGCCATATTTAGCACTAAGCCTGCTGTGGAAACTCCTCCATTTACCTCTCCATTAGGCCTGTCAGGACTAATATCAATTAGCGCCACTTTACAATTTGAAAAAACTATTAAAATGATTATGAAAGCACTTGGCCTTTTAAAAATAAACCGTTTCATCTTTTAATGTTTTGGGGTATAATGTATTTGCGAAAACAAAAATATCTGTAAGAAGATAACCATGCTACCCCCAATTGAGGGTATTTGAGCGAAGCGTGAAATTTGAACAATCAAACAGTAAAGAGGCTAAACTAATTTTTCTTTTATGGCTTTTGCCACAGCTTCGGTAGCAGAGGCAACATGAAGTTTTTGATAGATACTTTTAACATAACCTCTTACTGTTTCATAGCTAAGAAAGATTTTTTCCGCTATGCGTGGCATGGGCATTCCTTCAGTAAGGTGTTGCAATATTTCTTTTTCCCTGTTAGTAAGCTGATAATTATTTACAGTTTGTGAGGGAGCTATAAATTGCTGAAAGAGTGTAACTACTTTAGCGGCAACAGTAGGGTTGAAGGCAACACCACCATCATATACTTCACTCACAGCTTCCAGCATTTTTACAGGTGAAGTGTTTTTTAGAATATAACCATTGGCGCCTGCACACAAGGCTTCAAATATTTTCACATCATCTTCA
>JBDTOV010000356.1:0-3297 GCA_039933035.1 Ginsengibacter sp.
CTCCCTGGTCCGCGGTACTGGTTCCGGTAGCATATACATCAATGGTAGTGCTGGCAATGGTTGTATACGTATAGGTGGATGCATTAGAACTAATAAGGTCCGCGACAATAAATGTAAGTTTACCTGCTGCGCCTACAAAAAGTCTCACAGTTTCAATCGTCAATGGCACTGAATTTGTAAATTTCACGTAATTATTATTAAAATTCCCATAACTACCACTACCTAGTGTGTTTTTATTAGCCGGCCCGGCTTTGGCTGTTAAATTATTAATTGCTAAATAGTACGTTTTGTCAGCGGTTATTACCGTAGATGAAACATTTTTTCCTGCGGCTATTGGGGTTGTAGAAGATGCTGAACTATACCACAAAGGAATGTCTGAAGCCCCCGTAGTTGCTGTTAAAAAAACCTGGGTTGTTCCGCAGAGCGCGGCTGAGCCGATCGGCGAAGTGGCTGCAGCGCCAACACTAACGGTTGAAGTCACTGAATTATTCTGCGAATTTTGGTCTCCCGCGAGGTT
Source organism: Ginsengibacter sp. (assembly GCA_039933035.1). Taxonomy (GTDB): domain Bacteria; phylum Bacteroidota; class Bacteroidia; order Chitinophagales; family Chitinophagaceae; genus Ginsengibacter. The sequence continues at coordinate 518 of JBDTOV010000356.1, forward strand.
AGCAGTACCAGTGATGGAATAAGTATTTGCTGCTAATGCGTTAAACGGCGTTTGAAAAGTGTACACAACATCTGAGTAGGCATGGATAGTATCTGCACATAACGCGGTTAGAGTTGCAATGGTGGCAGCGCCGTTTGTAATACTTAATGTAAGTGGTATGTTTACCTGGTTGCCAGAGCCAAAATTCTTTATTCGTACGCTTACAAGTTGTGAACCATTACTGCAGGAATTTCCTGACGGAGATACAATTTCCATAACCCCTACATCATTTGATGAGTTGTTAATTTTCAGCCTATAATCCTGTGTCTCCCCGTTTGCATAATTGCCACATGGATTTACGTCTGAGGCCGTCGCCGTTTGTTGTACAATAATCCGCATAATTGCGTAATTACCCGCCGGTAGCGTGCCAGGCGTAATAATGTTACCAGAAAATATGCCATTACCACTGATAGTGGTGCTCTGAGCCACGGTTTCACCGGCATCGATAAAGTCACCATCATTATTATAATCAATAAAAACTTTTACAATTTTATTGGCAGTCGTTGCATCGCAACTACTTACAGTGACAGCAACCGGGATGGTAGCACCTGCTTCTATCGATATTGTTGACCCGGTATTATTGGTGTAAGTGGTACAACCAGCCGGACTGGTGAGGGAGAAACTGCCCACTGTTACCTTGTCGATACGTGCCCCGGCGTTACTGGTTGCTGCGGATGCACAGTATGGTTGCCCGCCGGCACCACTGACTATCAATGAATAAGCCTGTTGTCCCCTGCTCAATGTGCCTTTATGAGTAACCTGGATGGTGTATGTTTCACCCGGAATTGCATCTGGTATCTCTATTTTCTCAACATTATCCAGCGTGTTGTCACCGGTTGTAGCAGGTGCGGAAGGATTGGCAGGGGTAAGTATCCAGGGCATATAAATAGTGGTGGTACCACGTTTTACCCGGATATCGAGGTCGTTGACTAATTTTTTTGTTGCATTATTTAAAAGATTTGCCGATTCAACGGTGGCTTTAGGATCTGTCCAGCAAATGGTAACGACCAATGGTCCTTTTCCAGAGGCTACTACGGGAAGTGAGAAATTGCCACCATTTACCAGGTTATTTTCATATATCGATTTACTGGTGTTGTCAGTTGTGATTATTGCTGCCGCCTTCTCCATATTCACCACACCCCAGCCAAACTGGTAATCCGGGCCCACATTACCTCCATCATCTGCAGTATGAATGATAATTCCCTTTAAAGTAGCGGAACGCATAAATATATTAGGATGCAGGCGGGAATAATATTCCTGCAATAAAAATACAGAGCCTGCGGCAGCCGGAGACGCCATAGAAGTTCCGCTGAAGTTAGCATAGTTGTTATCGCCTGTGCTGATACTTGAAACCACGTTAACTCCGTCCGTTACTACATCTGGTTTTATTCGTCCGTCATCAGTAGGTCCCCAGCTGCTGAAAGTGGAAAGCTGGGCGTCTGATGATATGGAATATCCTCCGGGAATAGGATTTATTGCTCCTACCGTTAAAATGTTTTTTGAAGTTCCGTACGTTGGAATATTGTCATATCCATTATTATTGCTAATGCTGGCAGGCCTGTTCCCGGCACTTATAAATGTGCCGGATGCATCCATTCGCCAGTAGGGTTGTCCAACTTCAGGTCCGTTTTCATTTCTATCATTACCGGCTGATTTTACTATCAGGTAATTTGGTGCGTTATAAGAAATAGAATCCCAAACCTGGGCTTCAGCGGAATAGAATCCAAACTTGTAATCTTCATTGGCACCTACAGCGCCGTAAAAGTCCCATCTTTTATCAGTATCGCTATAATGCCACCCGGCAATATTACCATAAGAGTGGTTGGAAATTAACAGGTTCGGCGCTTCCGCCAACATTTCCGAAAGATGGTTGTCAAAATCATACGCTACCAATTGCTGCGCTTTAAAGGACATTCCCTTTGCTATCGGGTTTACGCCACCGGCAATCATGGTTCCGGCTACGTGTGTTGCATGGTCATTTAATGCAGTGACGTTATCTTTTTGAATTACCCTGCCAACCAACTCAACATGGGTATTCCTTACTTTTCCTCCATCCCAGATTCCGATCTTGCCTTTAATATTTGCGGAAGATCCGTCTAGTGCCAGTCCTGTACTTCCTCCCGGCCAAAGAAGATTGGTTTTGATTGAAGCGGCTGCAATTGCGTTATTTTCAGTGGAAACATATAATGGATATCCCAGTTGATCGATACCGCTTAAGCGGATAACCCGGCCATTCTTTCCGGTGACCATCATTTTCCATCCTTTGTCTTTCGAAAGTTGTAATAATTTTTTAAAGGTAACTTCTTCCTCCGCCGCTTTTTTTACAGATGCTTCTTTTAAAATCCGGAATTCAGTATTGACCTGCGCCGTTACATGACCAATATCGAACAACAAGATGCCTAATAAGTAAGGTACAAATCCGGACAATTTCATAATTAAAATTTAAACGATCTTAAAATTACATTAATAAACGTAGGAGCATCGTTTTTATGATAATTTTAGATCTGTAAGTATTAATCAATTCACGAATGAGAATGAACGTGTTGAGCACATTATTAATTGCCATAACTATTTATGGACTCAGTGCTTTTAAGCCCATATGGTGCAAGAAACAAGGAATGGAAGGGTACCTGTACAAAGTTTCCGGGAACCAAATGCCTTCGCCGGATATAAAACCAGCGCCACCTGCCGGGATAAAAAGCACCCTCTATGTTTATGAACTAACCAATATCAGCCAGGTT
>JBDTOV010000357.1:0-3283 GCA_039933035.1 Ginsengibacter sp.
CAAATAGTGCTGCTTCTGTGTTTAATAAATTGCCACTGCCGATATTGATGTTTATTACATCAATAGCAATAGTAGGATAAATGGTAATCCCCGATTTCTGATCACCGTTTATAAAGATAACCTGGCTGTAAGTAAACCTGCCGTCCATGTCAACCATTTTGAGCCGGTAAAATATTTTATTGCTGTTAAGGCCTTTATCCTGGAGGCTATAATTATTGTTGCTGTTGCCAGTGTTATTAATAGTTGTTATTTTGGTAAAGTTGATGCCATCGGTGCTTCGTTCTATTTCAAACCATTTGGTATTTACTTCACCGGAAGTTTGCCACTGTAGCTGATTGTAGCCAGGCTGACTGCTGCCATTAAAGCCGAGCAATTTTAGTGGAAGGAGTGCGGACGTATTTTGATAGTTAATGATCACACCGGATGAGTTCCCAACGAAAACATCCATGTCACCATCATTATCAATATCCGCAAAAGCAGGCGCCACCTTCGATCCAAAATTGATACCATTGAAAGGATTTGCCGAACCTGTTTGCAAGCTGAAAATTGGAGCTGTGGGGGTACCTGTATTTTTGTAATAAATAATAGAAGCATTATTTAAACCTATGAAAAGATCTTTATCACCATCGCGATCTATATCTACAAAAGAAGGGGCTAAATAGGAACCAGTGATGCCATTTAAAGGATTATTTGAACCTGTTCGTTCAACGAATACCGGTGCGGATGCCGAGCCCGTGTTTTCAAAATAGCGTATAGCACCACTATCAAATCCAACAAATACATCCATATCCCCATCGCCATCAATATCCACGAAAGCAGGGGTTGAATAATAAAAAGATACAGTTCGTACAGAATTTAATGGATTATTGGTGCCAAGTTGTTCCTGGAAGTTTGGAATAGTTGCCGAACCTATGTTTTTGAAATATTGTATGGTTCCAATATAGGAACCCACAAACAAATCTTTGTCACCATCACCATCTATATCAACAAACACGGGTGCAGAAGAAACACCAACATTTATGGCATTGAGGGGATCAGCTACGCCAGTTTGTAATTGAAAAACCGGCGAGGAAGGAGTACCCGTGTTTTTATAAAACCTAATCCTCCCATTTTGACCCCCGATAAACGCATCAATTTTCCCATCGCCATCGATATCTACAAAGTTAGGCTTAGAATAACTGCCGACGTTTACACTATTTAGGGGGTTATTTGATCCAGATTGTAAGGCAAAGGTTTGTTGTGCCACGGCAGGTGTGGCAACACAAAAACCTGCTGTGAGGCAAGAGATAGCCAGCGGAGCTTTCAACCTGATACCCAGTTGTCGCGCATAGCGGCATAGCCGGTTCCAGATCTGCCATTTTTTTTGTTGTGTATAGCGGGCGAAACGCCCTGTACGGATTGCATTTTGAATCCTTGTCAACGCCTTTGCATAATTCGCAGGCGAACACGAGTAGTGTGGTTTTTTCACTATTGGATTTTAAATTGGTAAACCGAATATACAATGTAGTGAATATTTGGTTATTAGATCATGATATTATTCCGGCTGTGCCCAAAAGGCAGCTTCAGGAGTATGAAGTGCTGCCCTGTGTGTTGCTGCTGTATGATTAAGAATTCCCGGCCGTAAACTATCGGGCAGTATTTGTACATCATATATTTCTTCTACGCTTTGCTGGTATCGTATGTTGCCAACATTTGCACCTGTTGGCAGGTGAATGATTTCCACCCCACAATAAATGGCGTCTTTGGAAATGGCCAGGTCGCGGAAAGTAGAGGCGTTCTGTCTTAATTTGGAGAGGCCTATAAACAAGTAGTCTCCACGTTTCGCCATACCTCTTACAAACCCTTTTAGATTTACGATCACTTCGTATTTACCAGTTGCAATATCTATCCATATTAATTGTCCGGTCGCAGATAGCAGGCAGTATAATTTTCCGTCAAACCACCTCGGCGAATGCGGCATCGGTAAGGAATGTGCCACCATTTCATTATTTTCTATGTCCATAATCACACCATTCGTTTCAACACCATTGCGCCAGCCTTTGAAAGTATTGGTCTGCCCAAAAAGACTTACATAACGTGGCATTCCTTCTACCATCGTCATACCATTGAGATGGCATAGATCTCCGGACTCCAGAGATGTAATAAACGGTGGTTTCCAGCGAGGATAAAAACTATACGTATCATCAATAGTTACAAGACAGGAGAACAGTGTATTAACGGCCCAGAGCCGGCCTTCTTTGTCCCAATCCATATCGTGTATATCAATAGAACCGGTATAATAGGTAACACGCGGAACAAAAAAAGAGTCGTAAAAATTTGGTTTTACCGGGTAGCTATTGGCAAGCAACGGCGCATTTGCCAGCACAACAACTTCTTCTTTTGTTGCAAGTGCCATGCGGTTTTTACTGATAGCCAATCCCATCGCTTTATCAAAATCGCGGGGCAGTTGCCGCATGGCATTCAAACCATCTGGTGAAAGAAAAATTAATTTGCCTGCCTGGTAAGTTGTAATGGCCAGCGAACAATTTAGTTGGTTAAGAAGCTCTGCTACATTAGGTGTATAGGTGCAGCTAAAAGGAGGAGCGGGGTTTTTCATCGCATCAAGTTACAATTTTTCTTTCTCATATAAGAAGCGCACCTTTGCCGATTTTTTATCAGTAGCAGATAAAAACAGTTCATAACGTTTTTTGCCCGCAGTAATAATAAGAAGGGCAGTGTTGGGTGGAATGGTACCCATGTTTTCTGCAACCATTTCCACTTCCTGGAAAGTACTGCTGAGGTCCATTCTTACAAACATAGTTATGGGTTTATCGGTAAGCCGCTGGTGCGTTAATAATGTTTTACCATTAACCACTACCGATATGGAGTCACCATCAATTTCGGCATTATCATAAAAGTCCAGGCGAATTAGCCCGGTGTCAACAATGATTTCCGGAATCTCTTTGAACGCTGATTCCTTGATACGTGAAAGCTTTATTTGCCCGATTCCACAATCAATAAAACCGCTCCCTAGCACACTGTTCCAGTCGCCGGTTAAAAATTCCTGGTTAACATTGCGGCTATAGACCAGGTTATATTTTTTGATACAAATCTTGCAAGAGGCGGGGATCTTAAATGTAGTAACCTGTTGTTCTGTTATGGTTAATTTTTTTATACCGGATTGATAAGAACCGGAAAAACGTTTCTTAACGTAATTGTCTACATCCAGGTAGTGATAAGAATTGCCATAGATACTGTCTCCTTTTAATGTTATTTGTAATTCTATGTTATTTGTAAGAAAGCA
>JBDTOV010000358.1:0-3273 GCA_039933035.1 Ginsengibacter sp.
TCATCCTGTTTGGATGGATCGTACAATGTATTCCAATAGAATTCCCATTCACCATCAAGGTTTGCTATGCCGTTAGTCTTCCAATCCCAATTTCCAAGGTCTAATACGCCTTTTTTAGCAAGTTTACCCGGTTGGCTGTAGCAGGAAAAAGAATAAAAAAAAACGATAGCAAAAAGTAAAAAGAATCTCTGAGGCCTCATTAGCAATGAAAGCTCTGTTAAATATTTTTGGGGCTTCATAAAATCTTTTTTCCAATTCCCGGATCGTACCTGTATACCCATTTATTATGGTTACATGACGGCAAATATTGCATGGATATTTGTGTACCCTTCTCCCGGAACTATGGCTAAATTTATAAATAATTGTTCATTATTCTAAATAGCTACGTCAAATTATAAAATATAAATTTCGGGGCATTAATCTCATTAGTTAGCCGGCAAGAAAAACAATCGTGATTATACGTTTGTGTCCCGGCGGGGTTTTCATAGCCGTGCAAAGTGTGGCTGCATGAAAACCCGATGATGAATATACTTCGAAAATTTTAAAGCCCATTCCTGCCAACCCTGAAAGTAGTTACAAATCCATGTAGTGTAACGACCTGAAATTTTTCACAATCTGCATTTCGTAAAACGATGCACTGTTATGCTCATATTATGTAAAATCTTTTGCCATTGGATGAAATTACAAAATTCAATGTTTGGGCGCAAAAGATTGGAAGCTCTTTTTATTCGTCGGGGTTTCACGGATACTCTTTTTTATTTGAAATTTTTTCGGTGAAAACCCCGCCGGGCAATGTCATTAAATTTAGCGTTACTACGAATAGCGGGAGGAATTATTTAGCATGTACTATCCGAACAGCATAACCACCACCGCTTACAAGCTTAGCGTTAAGCACGCTGCCGCGATTAACCTCCTGCTTACTAATCAACGTATGTTTAGGGTTATTTCCAGCGTCAGGGGCATCCGCATATATTTCAGTAACATATTTACCATTGCCCAAAAATGATAATGGAATATTAAGATTGCGGGAATCCCAGTTGGTAATACTTCCAATATACCAATCATCTCCTCTGCGCCGGGCGATTGTAATATATTCACCGGGAAGGCCATTGATAACTTTTATTTCATCCCAGGTAGCGGGTACTTTTTTAATAAATTCAAAATCCTGCTGCCCTTCATAAGCAGCGGGATAGTCTGACACCATTCCAAACTGTGCCTGGTAAACAACATAGAGCGCAAGATGATGCGCCCTGGTGCCCATTACCATCGGTGCGTTACTTTGGGCAACAAATGCATCACGGGTAACATTGCGGAACCCGCCGGGAGTAAAATCCATCGGCCCGGTAAGCATCCTTGTAAAAGGAAGCATGGTATGACTTTCAGGGTTATCCCTCGATCCCCCCTTTGACTGTTCCATACCGAGAACAGCTTCATAATTCATTACATTCGGATAAGTTCTTTCCAATCCGAATGGCTTGGTACAGCCATGAAAATCTAACATCAGGTGGTGCCCGGCAGCAAATTTTGCCGTCTTGTAATAAAAATCTATTCCTTCCTGGTCATCCCTTTCAACAAAATCGATTTTCAATCCTGCTACACCCCATTTTTCATATAAGGGAAAAGCTTCTTCCATTTGTTTCATTACTGCTTTTCCATAAAGCCATATCCACACCTTGACATTTTTGGACGCCGCGTACTTTACCAGTTCAGGGATATCTACCTTACCATTCATTTTTGTTATGTCCATGATAGCGCTCCAACCTGCATCCACAAGCATATATTCCAGCCCTGATTTTGCAGCGAAATCAACATAATATTTCATGTTATCTGTTGTAAACGCAGGTTTGCCGTCGGCATTGAGGCTGCCGCTCCACCAATCCCAGGACGCCTTACCAGCTTTGATCCAGTCAGTATTTTTAATGGCAGACGGCGGACTGAGATTCATAATCGCATTGGATTCAACTAATTTTCCAGGCTCATCACCAATCATCAATATCCTCCAGGCAGAACGGATGTCTCCATTTCCTGTAACGGCAAATCCCGAACTGTCCAATTGTGGCGATAACCTGGAAAGCAACGTATGTCCTGACCAGCCTCCGGATGGATTGGTAAGATACATCGCAGCATATCCCTGCAAATCGGTCTCGGCTATTGCCACCCAACCAACGCCTGGCACTTCCGCAAGCATGGGAAGGCCGATGAGAACAGAACTTTTTACCCCACCCTGGTTTGAAAACGCACTTACGGGTAGTTTCAGGTATTCGCTTTCATACATCGATTGATAATGAGGTAATACCTGCGCGTAAGTAATGGCATCTTTACTGAAATGAAATTCCGTTTGTTCGTTTTTTAACTGGTAACCTTTTGACGATGCATTCTCAGCCGGCACGATATAGCGGAAAGCCACCGCATCATTATACGCCTTTGCTTCTATAACCAATTTTCTTTTTGGCGCTATATTTTCTTCTAAAGTTATTTGCAATGTGCTGTATGTCTCATTCACATCTGTCGTTTTGCCTGTAACCAATTTGTAGGCTTGATTAACCGACGAATTTGCGGTATTAACAATATGAACATCAGATCCCAAAGCTTTATAACCATCAATATCCAGGCTCATCGTGGAATTATTAAGCAATGGTTTTCCCTTAAAAGAAACACGGTAATACAATTGATTACTATCGGGAGATTTTTTATCTAATTGTCCTACACCAAACTCAATACGGATCTTCTTATCAGGTGAAAGCAGGGAGTATGCATGATCCTGGCAAACGGCTACAGAAAAAGAACCGGTTACAAAAAATAAAACAATGGCTGCATACATTCCTGTTCTGAATAATAAATTTAGCATACGGCTGATCTTAATTTGTTGAATATTTTAAAAACCCAATTTACGAACATACTACAAACCTTTAAGGGTACATTTCAAATTCCGTGCTATTCGTAGAAAGGCACAATAATAAAAGAGCTGTTGTTCCAGGTTGGTACCCCAGGACAAATACTTTATTTTACTAAAAGTTATGAGTAAAGCAGGATATAATATTTTTTGATCCTGGAGGAATGTATTTTGCGAGTGTTGCAGTTGGGTCCGTGTTCAGAAGCTCGAAGTCGGTGTTCGGAAGGTCGGTGCTCAGAAGGTCGAAGTCGGTGTTAGGAAGGTCGAAGTCGGTGTTCGGAAGCTCGAAGTCTGTGTTCGGAAACTCGAAGTCGGTGTTCCGAAGCTCGAAGTCGGTGTTCCGAAGGTCGAAGTCGGTGTTCGGAAGGTCGAAGTCGGTG
>JBDTOV010000359.1:0-3258 GCA_039933035.1 Ginsengibacter sp.
ATACCATCTGAGGCTTTTTTAAAATAGGCGTCCCTGTTAAGTTGTGTATAGTTCGATTGTTGAAGAAAATCCTTCTTACAAGCCACCGGTATAAAGAACACCACGCAAGTGAGGGCTATGATTGTTATATTTTTTTTGTTCATTTTAAATCTCTTTAGTTATTATTTCTTTTTTAAAAAACCACATTTAAACCAACGGTATAAAATTTAGATAAAGGATAACTACCGGGATCAACGCCTGCCGCCGTTGCACTACCGTTAGCAACTCCAATTTCAGGATCAAGACCAGTATAGTTCGTTATAGTAAACAGGTTTTGAGTAGAAGCATATATTCTTATCTTAGGCAAAGTAACTCTACCAATGGTTTGTGCCGGTAAAGTATAACCTACCTGTAGATTCTTTAAACGCAGATAGCTACCATTTTCCACATACACACTAGAGGGTACATTACTGGCAATTACATCATCATTATAAGTAAACCTTGTATAACGGTCAGAATGGTTAGTTGGTGTCCAATGGTTTGCGAAATAATCGTACCCTACATTTTGAACCCCTACAAAACCTGGCGCCTGGAAGCTTTCCAACATTCTTGCCTGGTAGTTAAAGATTTTATTACCATAGCTGCCATAAAAATAAATATTAAAGTCAAACCTTTTGTAAGAGCCATCCAGGTTTAAGCCTGCATAAAACTTTGGAAGCGGGCTGCCCAAACTTGTTCTGTCGTTTGGATCTACGTGCCCATCGCCGTTAATGTCTGCGAAATAACGATCACCTGGTGCAGTAACGTTTTTTTGATAATTAGGAAAGTTGGCATCCTTGGACGCTGCTGCTGCATTAAGTGCATCGATCTGGGCCTTGGTTTGGAATATGCCCAGTGATTTATAACCAAAAAATTCTCCAATTTGACCTCCAATATTTGTACGGCTGAACTCGTTCCAACTATTAGCGTTCAACCCTCCAACAGCTACCAGGTTTCCTATAAACGTGAGGCTTTTATTAATACTTAAAAGCTTATTATTAATCGTTGTAAATGTTAAGCCTACACCATAATTGAAGTCTCTCCCACCATGATTATAATTCACAGCAAATTCAAACCCTTTGTTTTCGATCTCACCAACATTTTGAGCTAAATTCTGGCTATAACCTGTTTGAGAAGACACGGGAAGATTCAATAAGAAATCCTTAGACCTCCTGATATAATAATCTACACTTAAGGTAAGTGCGCCTTGTAAAAAAGCGGCATCCATTCCTAAGTTTGTTGTGTAGTCGGTTTCCCATCTCAGCTTGGGATTAGCAGGTTGTATCGGCGCAAGACCGGGTTGATAGACCTTGTTGAAAGAATAACCAAAATTGCTGCCGCTGGCAGCCGGGCCGCCTGTTGAAAAAAGATTTTCATATTGGAATGGACTAATCGGAGCCTGGTTGCCCATTTCACCATAACCAGCTCTCAGCTTTAAATCTGATAGCCAGTTAACATTTTCCAAAAACTGCTCGCCTTTAGCCCTCCACGCCACAGAAGCAGAGGGGAAAACTCCGTATTCATTACCTTTAGCAAATTTTGAAACGCCATCTCTTCTTACTGTACCGGTAACGTAATATTTATCAGCGAACCGATAATTTATTCTTCCGAATTGAGAGGCTAAGGTATTGGTAGTTTGGCTACCGTTGGCGGTAAGATTCTGTACCTGGCCAATATCTCTCAAGGCATTATTGATCTGCTTATTACCCTGTGCGCTTATGTAACGGTATGTATTCTTCTGTCCCGAAACCCCCGCCACTACATCTATATTATGTTTTCCAAAAGCTTTAGTATAAGCGAGGGTATTTTCCCATAACCATTCAAAAGTATTATTAGCGCTTTGCGAATAAAGTGCATCCTGGTTGGCGCCACCTAAGCCATACTGTTCATCCCAGCGACGATCTTCCGGCTGAAAATAGTAGCCAGAATAATCACTGATATTAACACCCACATTGGTTTTAAATCTAAGGCCTGGAATGATAGTCGCCTCAAGAGAAGTATTAGCGAGCAGGTAATTATTCAGGTTTACGTAGTCGTTTGATTCGATATTATAAAGAGGATTGCCCCAGCTTTTTGTGTAAATATTTATCGGATTATAAAAGCCATAATTACCGTTGGCATCTTTTATTTGGTCAGTTAATTTATTACCGGTTATTGTCGGTATGAGTTCAGTCAATTGTTGTAAACCGCCCGTGCCAAAAGGAGTGTTTTGATCCTGCCTTGCATACTTGGCGCTGGTTGATGATTTCAGCCATTTGTTAACCGAATAATCCACGTTCAACCCAAGGTTAAATCTTTTAAAATATGACCCCTTTACAATTCCTTTATGATCATTATATCCCACTGAGAATGCTGTTTGAACTTTATCATTTCCTCCCCTGACTGCCAGGTTATAGTTCTGCTTTAAACCAGCACGGTAAAGCGCATCCTGCCAGTCTACAGTTTTCAGCGAAGATGCATTGCTCCATTCTGGTAATGGAGTAAAACTTCCCTGCGTAGGATCTGCTGTAACCTCCTTCACCATCGCAGAAAATTCCTGCGCATTTAATACACGATATTTCTTTGGCTCTGATTGGAAAGAGTTGGCCGCATCCAGCGAGACCTGCACTCCATCCCGTCTGCCCCTTTTTGTTGTGATGATCACAACACCATTTGCAGCTCTTACACCGTAAATGGATGCAGCAGATGCATCCTTTAATACATCGATGCTAGCAATATCACTGGGATTGATGTTATTAAGTCCGCCGCTAATAGGATATCCGTCTACTACGTACAAAGGTTCATTGCCATAGTTCGCAAGGCTACCAACGCCCCTGATCTGCACGCTCACTCCACCACCGGGCCTGCCATCATTATTTACTACCTGCACACCTGCAGCACGGCCCTGCAACGCCTGGTCGATGGTGTTAACAGGCACTTTGCCGATCTGATCGGCAGATATACTACTAACTGCGCCTGTTACATCTTTCCGACGCTGGGTGCCATAGCCCACCACAACAACCTGCTCCAGTTGTTTGGAACTGGATTGAAGCTCCACATTTATAGATGTTTGATTATTTAATTTTACTTCCTTTCCTGTGTAGCTCACAGAACTAAAGACCAAAGTCGCTGTAGGAGCAGCCGTAATAGAAAAGTTGCCCTTTTGGTCAGTTTGAGTGGCCGTCAAAGTTCCTTTTACCTGCACAGTTACATTTGATAAAGCACTATCCCCGGAAAAAACTTTACCTCGTACCGTTCCAT
>JBDTOV010000360.1:0-3219 GCA_039933035.1 Ginsengibacter sp.
AAATTAAATCACCGGTTGTTTTAATAAATAACCTTCCTCAAAAAGGCTGTGGCCCGCTCACACATAATTTCACTGCAAATATAAATTCAATAGAACCTGTAACAAATTATGTATGGGATTTTGGCGACGGAACCACTTCTACTTTGTCATCTCCGTCTCATACCTATACATCACCGGGAGCTTATACGGTAAGTCTTTTTTATTCAACATCTTCAGGGTGCAGTGATAGAGTTAAAGTAACAAATGGGATATTGGTCGGTTCAAAACCAAAAGCAGGTTTTTCGGCGGCACCCCGTGATGTATGTGCCTCGACGAACATTAAATTTACTGATCTTTCGGCACCAAATCCTGATGAATGGCTTTGGTTATTTGGCGATGGCTCAACCTCAGAAGCTAAAAATCCGGAGCATCAATATGCTGATTCAGGTTTCTTTTCAATAACGCTAATAGCCAGCAACAGAGGATGTGCTGATACATTGGTTATTCCAAAGTATATCCATATTAAGCCGCCAATTGCCAGGTTTACCGATGCTACCACATGCGACCTGCAGGGGCACGTTACATTTATTAATAATTCCATTGGAGCCACTGCCCAGAAGTGGGACTTTGGTGACGGCACTTCGTCATCTGTTAAAAATCCTTCACATGATTATACACTATCAGGAGTCTATACAGTTCAACTGACTGTTAGCAACAATACTACCGGTTGTGTGTATACGAAGATTGATACGGTAAGTGTGTTAAAAGAAATTGCAGACTTCTCCTCCAGCGTTACAGATGTTTGTAAAAATACGCCGGTGATTTTTACTGCTTTTAACAGTATTCCTGCCAATATAAATTCCTACACCTGGAAATTTGGCGACGGCAGCACTGTTACCGCTACTTCTAATTCAATAAGCCATAGTTATAAAAAGGCAGGAGTTTATAACGTAACAATGATAATAACCACCAAAAATGGTTGCAGGGATACTATTGTAAAGCCTTTGGCAATAACAGTAAACGGGCCTACTGCAGTTTTTAAAACTGAAAATCCCGGGGCATGCCAGAATAGTGTGGTAAATTTTATCGATAGTTCGTATGCAAATAATGGATATGATATTTTACAATGGCAATGGAATTGGGGCGACGGTTTCTCTCAAAGCTTTGACAAGGCACAACTTTTTCAACATGCTTATGCCACAGCAGGCAATTATTCTGTTTCATTAAAAGTGACGGATAATAATGGTTGTACAGATAGCGTGAGCTATTTAAATTCTGTTGTAATCTCAAAACCGGTTGCCTTGTTTAAAGGAGATACCCTTTCATGTACTTCACATGCTATTAAATTTCAAAATTTGTCGACAGGCCCTGAACTCAAATACCTGTGGAATTTTGGAGACGGAATAACTTCGACACAGCAAAATCCTTCTCATATTTATAAAAATGAGGGTACTTATACCGTAAGCCTCTCCATAACGGATTTATATAATTGCAGTGATTTTATTTCAAAAGCAAATTACGTGAAGATTGCGGATGCGAAAGCAAATTTCACCGTTAGCGATTCAACAGGAACCTGCCCCCCTTTAATTGTAAATTTTTCAAATACGGCAACTGATTATTCAGGCTGGACATGGGATTTTGGAGATGGTACCAGTTCAACGTCTTTAAATCCTTCTCATTTTTATGCAAGCCCGGGAACATTTAAGGCGGTGCTAAATGTTAAGGGGCCGGGAGGTTGTTCTGATCAAAAAAGTATAGAAATAAAAGTAAAAGGCCCGGTAGGTTCTTTTACTTACAATAATATTTCCGGATGCAAGCCCCTTCAAACAAACTTTAAGGCAACCACTTCAAAGAATACAAGTTTTATATGGGATTTTAATGATGGCACTACCGTCGTAACTCCTGATTCTGTTGTGGCGCATATTTATAAAACAGCAGACAAATACCTGCCGCGAATGATATTGGTTGATGCCGCTGGTTGTAAGGTTCCTGTTAACGGATCCGATTCTATCAACGTGTATGGAGTAACAGCAGCTTTTACTAATGTGAATAATACATATTGCGATTCTGCAAAAGTTGTGTTTACCAACACAAGTACCGCTAACGATATTATTACAAAATATTTATGGGTTTTTGGTGATAAAGCAACATCTGTTCTTCGTAATCCCATTCATAATTATAATGCAACCGGAAACTATACTGCACAGCTTATTGTTACTTCCAAAAACGGGTGTAAAGATTCGGTAAGTCTTTCCTCACCCATTAGAATTGTAAAAAGTCCTAAAATAGTGATAGGCGGAAATCCGGGAGCGTGCACTCCTGCTGTGTTAACCTTTGCGGGAATCATTTCAGTGCCGGATACTTCTGCCATTACATGGAATTGGGACTTCGCTAACGGTAATGTCTCAACGCTGCAAAACCCTCCATCCCAGACTTTTGAAAAAGCAGGCTCTTACCCGGTTCGTGCAGTTGCAATAAACAGCAGTGGCTGCCGCGATACTGTTATTAAGGTTGTAGATGCGTACCCGTTGCCTGATTTAAAACTAACTCCTGATACTGCGTTATGTAAAGGCGGATCGGTGGTTTTAAAAGCAAATGATGCGCAAACTTATTCATGGAGCCCGGCATCATATCTTTCATGCTCCAATTGTGCAGTTCCCGTATCACGGCCTGATTCCGCGATTAAATATTTTGTAACCGGCGGGAGTGCTAAAGGATGTTTTTCAACTGATTCTGTTTTCGTAGATGTGAAACTTCCTAATACGGTAGCAGTGGGTGGCCCCGATACATTATGCTTTGGTTCAACCATCCAATTGTCTGCAAGCGGTGCAGAAACATACAGTTGGTCTCCCTCAAAGGGTTTAAATAATCCGGGTATTGCATCACCAATTGCTTCTCCCGGTGAAACAACCGTATATAAGGTTACCGGCTCAGATACAAAGGGTTGTTTTAGTTCGACCGCATCTGTTCCGGTAAAAGTATATGCAATTCCATCTGTAAATGCAGGTACTGATCAAACTATGAATGTGACAAAGTCCCTTGAAATCATTCCCCAAATTTCCTCAGATGTTACCGGGATCACCTGGACACCTTCTACCGGCATTATCGCAAGAAATTATCCCGGCATAACCGTTAAGCCCGTTCAGACAACTGAATATACAGTGGAAGTAATAAATACGGGTGGATGTAGTGCCAGGGACAGGATTTCGGTTTTTGTTATGTGTGATAACAGCAATGTAT
>JBDTOV010000361.1:0-3215 GCA_039933035.1 Ginsengibacter sp.
AGGACACTTGCGTTTGTATAATATTTTCCACTGTGTTCTATTGGAAGTTTTTTTTTAATAAGCTCATGAACTTTACATAACCCTTCGAAAGACAGCTATCCTTACAAAACACATTTTAATAATTTTTTTTAAAACTTAAAATTGCTTGTTATGAAAAAAAAGCTGCTTCTTTTCATGGGGGTTCTATGTTTCCCCGGATTTTATTCTTGCCAAAAAAACATTAAGGATTTAGACATGGTTGCTTCCAACGATGCTTCCCTCAGCAAATCTTTCAGCGGGAAAGATATTACTGCCTGTCCCACAAGACTTACAGATGGAACATTTGCT
The DNA here is from genome assembly GCA_039933035.1 of Ginsengibacter sp. Classification (GTDB taxonomy): domain Bacteria; phylum Bacteroidota; class Bacteroidia; order Chitinophagales; family Chitinophagaceae; genus Ginsengibacter. The sequence goes on from JBDTOV010000361.1 coordinate 328, forward strand.
GAAGTTCCATATGAACATGAGGCCACTAATGTTTTTACAGAAGGCCCTGCAGTTGATAAGCAGGGAAATGTGTTTTTTACAGACCAGAACCATGATAAAATTTACAGATGGGATGCAAAAACTGGTAATGTAAAATTATGGTTGACTGGTACCGGCCGGTCCAATGGAATGGAATTTGATGGCGATGGTAACCTTATCGCTTGTGCCGATATGCATGGAGAATTATGGAAGATTCGTCCCAATGGCAGCCACGAGGTGCTTGTTAATAATTACAAGGGTAAATTACTAAATGGCCCAAATGATGTATGGATTAACCCTGAAAATGCGGGTATCTATATCACAGACCCGATATTTCCAAGACCTTACTGGGATGCCTCAGATCCCCGCCAACAACCCTGGGAGCCTACACATTCAGAGCAGGCCGAACGTGGCAAAGGTGGCCATGTGTATTACCTTGCCAAGGGTAGCCACCGCCTGGTACGGGTAACTACAATGCCAGGATGGAATACTGATTCATGGCCAAACGGTGTTGTTGGAACTCCGGATGGCAAAAAATTGTACGTAAACCAATGGTCTTATGATGGCTCTGGCGGAATCTGGGTTTTTGATATTAAACATGACGGAACACTCACCAACATGAAGACATTTGTTGCGGGTCTTGATTTTTGCGATGGTATGTCATTAGATAAATGCGGAAATATTTATGTATGCGCCGGCGGAGGAGTACAGGTTTATAATCCAAAAGGAGATAATATCCTGACAATTCCCGTTCCTTCAGCTAACAATGTATTTGCCGGAAAAGACGAAAAGACATTATTTATTACAGGTGGAGGATCAGCAATGATATTTACTCAAAAGATGAATATAAAAGGTGTGGAAAAATTTGGTGGTGATGGACGTGGACATAATTAATAATTTCAATTTTTGAAAATAATTGATTTAAAAAGGCTCCTGTGAAACAGGAGCTTTTTTATTTTACCAGGCAGATGAAATGCATGTGGCCTGGGAGTGTAAAATAAACTGTGTAAGCGATAATATTTAAACCTCTGCTGGTGTTCTCTCCATTGCTGGACTTCCGTTTAGTCTGTTAGGAAAACTAAAAGTGGTTGCCGCTAATAAAGAATATGAATTCTGGCAAAGGGATTCGCTGGCATTTTTAGCCGTTGCTGGTCTTCCATTTAAGCTATTTGCCAAACTAAAAGAGGTTGCCGATGTTGTGTGTTGTGCGGATGGTTTTGTAGTAGGGCATCACCAACATCAATTTAAAGCCAAAGCACAATTTATCTCACGCCATCCAATGTTTTAGAAAACCAAATTCATCAATCCCGCTTTCATAAAATTTTGCGTCAACATGGGGAAATATTTTTTTTAATACGACTAAACCGGCAAAAATGTTACGGAAAGGAAATTGGAATTTTGCCCCTGTGAATCTTTCGCTTTCAATGATTATTTATTAATTTTCTTAGCTCATTTAAAATCTAAAATTATGAACCCCTGGATTTGCGCTCTTCTCGTTTCAACAGCCGGAGCAATCGGTGGAATTGTAAATGCCTTATTGAGTGACAACGGCTTTATCCTCCCAAAAATGAAAAAAGGCATCATGTGCCCCGGCTTTATATCTAATATTTTTATCGGCGCACTTTCTGCATTCAGTTCCTGGTCTTTCTATGGCTCAGGTGCCTCAGTAGAACTTGCAAAGGCAACAGCTACCGCACGTGATGAAATCAGCTTAACATTTTCAGCCCTTGCAGGTGCTTTCCTGGTGGGAGTTGCCGGTGCCAAATGGCTGACAAATGAGGTAGATAAAAAGTTATTAAAAGAAAGCGTAAAAGAAGCGGCCAAAAAGGATATACCTGCAGCCGAATGTGAAAAAATTATTCAACAACAGCCCCGGAAAATTTTGGAATCAATAGAATTGGCGTAATGGTTCTTTAAACTTTGCCTTAGTTGGTCTTTTGTCTTTCCACTCTAAAAAGCCTTACGCCTTGGTTCGTCTTCACTAAACTTAAAAGAATTCACCGTTTATCTTTTCATTAATGCCGGCCATGCAGGACTTTTAATTTTAGCCCTAAGTTTGTTTAAATTGTTGTATGAAAAAATTTACACGCCGTTCTTTTTTACTAAGTACCAGCGCTGCCACCACTGCCGCTTTCGCTATCCCTTCGTGGATGGCTTTACCTGGAAATAAAAAATTATACGATGGCAAAAAACTACATGTTCTCGCCAGTGCTTGTCTTCCATTTAGATTGTTTGCAATGTGAAGAGAGACCACCGTTGCGTGTTCCCGAAAAAACGGGACAAGTCGTGCGGAAGTTTTTTAGCAAGGCATAACCAACATCAGTTTAAAGCCATAGTCCAATTCATCTCACTCCATATAATATTTTAGAAAATCAAACTCGATCTATCGGAACAGAAAACATTTACTTCAACCCATTTTTCTTTGACAAGAAATTTAAGGCTGTCTATGATTACATCTTTATACTTATCTGGCTTTAAAAGATGTTTCCCCGTCCGACCGATCATCCGGGCGGGCATTCTAAAATCGTTGCAGTGAAATATTGTAAGTGATGATTAATGATAATGAGGCAGTTTATTACTGCTAAGTTAATTTAAGTAATATTACATTGGCTTCCATTTGGTTTCAAACTTTCTACAGGTTGTTGGTGATTGCTGTGCTGCAAAACCATCCGCACAACACGCAACAACGGCTGTGGCGGGCTTCTTAAGGGGGAAAGTAGTGATCCATGAACTCCCACGTCTGCGTCATATTTGTTGCAGTATTGCATCTGTTTTAATTAGTACATCTCTAAATTGGAACCCTTTGATTTGGCCCTATAAATAACCGCTGCTTCTTATCAAATTGTCGGTTTAATATTTTGATTCATACA
>JBDTOV010000362.1:0-3172 GCA_039933035.1 Ginsengibacter sp.
CAGTAGAAATTATGAACCTGTTTCAGGTAATCGGCAGAACCATCATTTGGCAGCAGATTATTATAACGGTTGTCTCCGATTGAAGTAGCTTCTAAAGGATAGAGCTTTAAACGGTCTTGATAATAATTCGCAAATAAAAGTTGCAACGATTTATTTTGAGCTGATTGTTGTGCAACTGTATTTACAATCATTGCGCAAAACAGGATGGCAACCAGGAGAAAGTTTTTTATTGTTTTACCAATCATGATTAGTAATTTTTAATGTTGTTTAGTTGTTGTAAAGATGATGCACAACGGTTTGGCGCTTGGCGAAGAAGCGGATTTCGAAGCACTAAACTATCAACCCAGCACAAAAGTTGATACGAGGTAGAATGTTCAATTAACCACTGAACCCGCTTTTTTGCCAAACGCCTGTTATGCATTCGTGCTACTGCTCGTTCGGAGTTCGTCTGCTCGAAGTTCACACAACTGTTTCTTAGAGGTTCGTTATACATCCGTATTCTCGTTTTGTGCTTGAATAGTTTTTTCTTCTAACTTCTCAATCGTCTTTTTTGCATTCGCCAATCTTGTCGCCTTATTTTTCTCCACCAGTTTTACTGTTGCCCACTTTTCTAATTTGTGGTGCAAGGGCACAAGCAAAGCTGCAATACAAACTAACGCAAGCAACATTAAAATAGGTGAGTGATGAGTAATTCTTTTTAAGAATGGATGCAGTAATAGATTGAAAAATTCAAAAACAAGTAACAAAGCAATAACTCCAAAAAAAGAAATCAGCTTGGTGTTGGTAATAAAACTTCGGCTAAGAAAAAGGAATAGGATTATAAGGGTAACAAGTGCGATTGCGATTAACGCGTATTGAATATTTTGTTTCCGTTCTTCTTCGTCCTGCTTTTGTTTGACTGCAATGGATTTTTGCCTTTCCTGCTCATTTAAAGTCAGGTTTTTAATGTCTCTTTTATTGTTGGCGTTATTCAAACTGTCTGTTAATTTTACCTCTTTCATTAAATAATTGAAAGCAGTATCTTTATTGATATTTTTATAAAGCTCGGCAAGGTTTCTATAAATAGCAGGTATAAGTATTTCCTCAGGCATTGTTTTTAATGCCTCTTTGTAATATACAATTGCTGAGTCTGAATGCCCGTTTGATTTAAATACTTCACCAAGCCCCATGCAGATTAGGCCGTGAATCCAATTATCATAAGATGTTTCGGTCTTTTTAACATTCAACACCAGACTTTCTCTATAATATGACATTGCGATAGATAAATTGCCCAACTGATAATTAACCTTACCAAGTCCATATAATGTAAATGCATAAGTTCCCGGGTTGGAATTTTTTATTTCATCGTTTGCTGCGGCATTTGATTCCTGAAAATAAGACAAGGCAGAATCAGGGATATTAAGAATTATATATTTATATCCTATATTATTCGCACTGCTTATCACCCTTAATTTATTTTCTCCGTGCTTTTTGTACATAGAATACGCTTTTTTATTATACAAAATCGAACTCTCTTCGTCACCTAAATTATCATACACTCCACCTAATTCAAGCCATGTATCGGCAATGCCAGATGTATCGCTCATATTTTCATAAAGTTTTAGTAAATCAAAATTAAGTTCCAGTGCTTTTACGAAATTTTTATTCCTTGTATAAACCTGTTCGCTCTGAGCTAAGCTGTATGCTCGGTATTTGTCATTTTTTAATTTCCCTGCTAATTCATAAGCACGGCTAAAATACAGCAAGGCGGTGTCATTTTTGGAGTAATAAAAACTTGCATAATAAATAAGGCTGATAATTGTGTTGGTGTCTTGTTTGAATTCCTTTATAACAAGTTTCAAACTGTCCAGATACTTTTTTTGGGATGAGGCAATGAGATCTTGGAATTCTTTTTCATTACGAATGTTGTTTAAGTCGCTGTCCGCTTGCATGTGAGCATAATCAAAGTAGCCCACATCAATTGATTTTTTCAGAGACAGCAATGCCTTCGCTTTATTACCCGTCAACGAATAGAGGCAACACAGATCATAATAAATATTCGGTAAATAATAACTATATTTTTTTCTGACTTCAACAGAGAGTTTACTGTATTGCAATCCAGATTCTTGAACTAATTTTTTGTAGGTAGCCGTATCTTTTTGTTTGTAGGCGTGGAGAAGCAAACTGTCTCGGTGTTGTGTAGATTTTAAAAAGTCACCTTCAGTAATTTGTGCTTGCGCAACTGTAATGATGAAAGAAAAAAGGAAGAGTAATGTTTGTTTAATTTTCATGTGTCAAAGTTGATTTCTTACAGTCAGTTCATAGTTAACAGGTTGCCCAAGCATGACGCATAACGGTCCGGGCTTCACGACGTGGCGCTCCAGGTTTTCAACTTTAAGGTAAAAAATCTTAGTCAAGCTAGAAGACAATAGACTTAGTCACATCCGCCATAGTGTTAAGCCGATGTTATGCTGCGTTGGTATTGATCTTTGGAATTTCGTCTAGCTCGCTTTTCTTGTTTATTCCTTCCTCCTCTAAATCGTAATCATCCTGAAGACCAAGCCAAAATTTAGCGCTTGTACCAAAATACTTGGCGAATCGCAATGCACTGTCAGCAGTGACCCTTCTTTTTCCTTTGAGGATCTCACTGATGCGGGTCTGTGGGATAAAGGTATCCTTGGACAGTCTATATGCTGTTATCCCTAAGGGTTCAAGAAACTCTTCTTTGAGGACTTCCCCGGGATGAATATTCTTTAATTTGCTCATACGCTCACTGTTTAATGGTAATCCACAATTTTTACATTATTGGCATTGCCTTCCTTCCAATTGAAAATGATTCTCCACTGCTGGTTGATCCTTATGCTATGAAATCCGGCAAGTGTTCCTGATAGCTTTTCAAGGTGATTTGCCGGCGGAATTCTAAGATCGTTTAGGTCTTGGGCGTTATTTATCATCCTGAGCTTTCTCCTTGCCACTTGTTGTATAGAAGAAGGCAATTTGCCTGACCTGTTACCATGCCAGATTTTTTCTGATTCACTGTCTGCAAAGGATTTGATCATTTAAGGCCGTATCACGTTACTAACGCCAAAGATAAGTATAAAGTTACATGGATTGGGAAAATCTTTTAATGCGGCACATCGTTATGCGAATACCCGACTGCTAGTACGAAGATGTGTCGTTCAATTACAAACTA
>JBDTOV010000363.1:0-3121 GCA_039933035.1 Ginsengibacter sp.
TGATTATATTGAGTATGAGGAGATTAAATAATTAACAATAGATAGTGGGCTATTGAATTTTTTAGATTTGAGTATTAATGTTCTCTTTTTAAGACCTCAATATTGGCTGAAGTTAAGTTCTTCAATTTTTTCGCCAGGAAGGAGCTGATGGGTTTTGAAGCCCAATTTTTTAGCAGCAATTATATTGCCCCTTGTATCATCTATAAAAAGTGTTTCAGCGGCATTTATAACCGCATCTTGTGACACATATTCAAATACATCATTATTGGGTTTTCTCAATCCTATTAAATGGGAATAATAGCTTTTTGCGAAAAATGTATCCAGTGAATCAAGTCCTGTTTGCTCTTTTAATATAATATTGAGCGCTTCGAAATGAACAGAATTGGTATTACTCAATAAAAACAGGTTGAAGTTTTGTTTTAATTTTTTTAAATACCCGAGGCTTTCTATCCTGAAATCAAGCAGCATGCTGTTCCAGGCATCTTTTACCTGTTCAATGGTTGTTCCTTCTTTAGCTACTTTCAACATGATCCTGTAAAACTCCTTTTCATCAATCATTCCTTTCTCGAGTTTTTCAAAAACCTGGTCTACCTTAAACTGAGAATACATTAATTCAAAATGAGGAAACCCAAGGTCTTTAAAAGCCTGAGGTGGCTTTGTAAAATCAAGATCAAGTAATACGCCGCCGAGATCGAAAATGATATTTTTTAGTTGCCCCATTTTTTTATTTGTGGAATGAAAATACGGCTTTTAAAAAAGCCATGATAATTTATCATGGCTTTAGTGTTAATATAAGTTTGATCTTATTTTGATGCTACGATCTAATCCTTTTTTTGCAACAATAACCTGAAACCGAAATATAACCGGGAAGAAAAATTATTTCGTGAGTTGAAAAGAAGCTTCTTTTACATCCTTCGAATTTGTTCCAATATATACTTTGAATTCCCCTGGCTCATAAACATATTTAAGGTCGCTATTATAAAATTTCAGATCCTCCGAAGTAATAGTAAAATTAATATTCCTGCTTTCGCCTTTTTTCAAAAATACTTTTTGAAACCCTTTTAATTCTTTTACAGGTCTCGTAATGCTTGCAGCAACATCATTAATATAAAGTTGAACCGTTTCAAATCCATCAAAACTGCCACTATTGGTTACAGTTATGGATGCTACCATCGTTTCGGATGACTTTATTATTGTTTTTGATAAATTAATATTGCTATAGTCAAAATTGGTATAACTTAATCCAAATCCAAAGGGGTATAACGGATCATTTGATACATCGAGGTACCGGGAAGCGTATTTAAACATAATATCTCCTTTATAGGGCCTACCGGTATTTTTGTGATTATAATAGATCGGTATCTGCCCTGCATTGTAAGGAAAGGATACTGTTAGTTTTCCCGAAGGATTATAATTTCCCGTTAGTACTTCAGCAATGGCATTACCAGCCTCTGTTCCTAAAAACCACGATTCTACTATAGCGCCAACATGATTATTTTCCCATTCCAGTGCCAGTGGCCTTCCATTCATTAAAACCAATATGACAGGCTTCCCGGTATTAACCAGGGCCTTCAATAAATTTTCCTGACTTTCGGGTATTGTGATATCACTGCGGCTTGCAGCTTCCCCGCTCATTCCGCCTGATTCTCCCAACACTGCTACAATTACGTCTGCTTTTGAAGCTGTAGCGATAGCTTCATCTATTAATTGCTGTGGAGATGCGCTTTCAATTATTATTTTACCACCATCAGCATTAAGCCGTTTTACCAACAATGTATCATCAGAAATATTTGCACCTTTTGCATATAAAAAATTAATACCTGCAGTTTTCAATCCCTCGCTGACACTTATATTTTGGTTCCAGTCCGCAGCAGCAGCATGAGGGCCGCCGGCATCCCGTTTATTATTAGCCAATGGACCAATCAATGCGATCGTTGAATGTTTTTTTAACGGAAGGATATTGTTTTCATTCTTTAATAACACAATAGAATTTTTTGCAGCTTCCCGGGCAATTTCCCTGTTTTGAGGAGTAAAAATCAGGTCTTTCGCTTTTGCATTATTAAGATTTTTATAAGGATCATCAAACAACCCCAATTTATATTTCGCTTCCAGAATTCTGCGGCAGGCAATATCAATTTCAAGTACTGTGATCTTTCTTTCCTGTAGTAATTTTCTTAAATTACCTGTGAAAGCCTCACTTACCATATCCATATCGACCCCTGCCTTTAAAGCAAGCTCGGTAACATTTTCTTTGTTACCCATTCCATGGTCCATCATTTCATTGATAGCTGTATAATCAGTAACAACAAAACCTTTGAAATTCCATTGGTTCCTGAGTAAGTCAGTAAGCAGCCACTTATTTCCGGTTGCCGGAATACCATCTATTTCATTGAATGAAGTCATAACACTTCCGGCACCGGCATCAATGGCGGCCTTATAAGGGGGCAAATAATCATTGTACATTTTTACTTTGCTCATGTCTACGGTATTGTAATCTCTTCCGGCCTCTGCTGCACCATATAAAGCAAAATGTTTTACGCATGCGAGTATCGAGTTATTATTCCTCAGGCTTGTTCCCTGGTATCCATTTACCATTGCCTTTGCAATAAGCGAACCCAGGTATGGATCTTCACCGGCACCTTCGGAGATCCTTCCCCAGCGGGGATCCCGGGCAATGTCAACCATGGGGCTATAGGTCCAGTTTAATCCATCTGCGGCAGACTCTTCGGCAGCTATACGGGCAGTTTTTTCTATAAGATTCATATCCCAGCTAGCGGCTAAGCCTAAGGGTATTGGAAACATGGTAGTATGGCCGTGAATTACATCCAGGCCAAAAAGCAAAGGGATTTTTAAGCGTGTTTCTTTTACGGCAAGGTCTTCCAGTTTGCGAACCGCGGAAGGTGTGTGCGTGTTTAAGACCGCACCAACATATCCTTTTTTAATATTTGCTTCTACATCTTTGCTCAATACAGGGCCCGTTACATCTATTCCGATAGTTAGCAGATTCATTTGGCCGATCTTTTCTTCCAATGTCATTTTCTTCATCAGCGCATCTATGAATGTTTTCATTTTTGCGTCTGTTGTTTGAGCTTCTGTATTTATAGTGACAAGGAATAACAAA
>JBDTOV010000364.1:0-3097 GCA_039933035.1 Ginsengibacter sp.
GACCGATGACCTGTGGCGCGGCAACCCGCTTGTCCATCACGCCATGAAAAATATGAATATCGGTACCGCATACGCCACAATAGGCTACGCTCAATTTTACCTCTCCTTCACCGGGAGCAATCGCGGGGCTATCGCCCAATTCAAACTTTCCTTTCTCTTTGTAAAATGCTGCGTTCATAATAAGGATTTATTTAGTTTTTATGTGTATCAAAATAAAAGCAGTCTATGGGCAAATGCTATTTTATAACATAGACAATAACTGAACTGAACCAATAAAAAACGTGCAATACATCGATTTTAATTGAAATTTCTGAAATTGCGTACTGCACGAATGCTGATTTACTCTCTTAGACAATTGTCAACTTTAAAACACTTTTTCAATGAATAATTAATTTCCATCAAAATCATTTTTCGTTGGCATTTTCTTATTGGGTTAGTGCCCGATTGCGGTTCCACTTAGGCCATCGAAATACCGGTAGTAATAAGATGTATATATTACTTCGGTTTATAAATACGTATCCAGTCCACCTTAAACGTATGATCATCCGTTATGGCCAGCTCCGCATTTGTTGGTGTTAAGCCCTGGCTGGCTCTCCAGGTTTGGTCTTCCATATTTATGATAATGTCCATCTCTTTGCTTAGCCCCGTTCCGTTGGTAAAATTGCTGGGATCTATCTGGCTGACACCCGATCGTGAACGTACCAACTTACCGTCAACATAATATTCTAAATTCCATGGATCTTTCCAATAGACACCAATACGGTGATAAGCCTGGTTCCATATGGTGGAGCCATCCGTATAAAAACTTCCTTCATCATTGGGTTGCCAATCCTGAAACGGGCTACGAACAAATACGTGATGGCTTAGATGCAATCTCTTATTACCAAACCATTCATTGGTATAACGGTCGCCGCCGTATGCTTCGCAAATATCAATTTCCTGGGTATCATCAGCGCTTAGCATCCAAACATCCGAAGCCAAAACAGATTTAGCAATCTTAACGTAGGCCTCTACATAAACCGGGTAAAGAACCCTTTGCACAGAGGTGATACACCCCGTATTTGTATTAGTTGTGCCGCCTGGCCTGCTGGATTTAATTTGCAAATTTCCATTTGCGGTAAACGAATGATCGCGTTGCCATACCGTTGGCGATGGGCCGGTCCAGGCATTGTGATAAAAGTCGGTCCATCTTGCCGCAAAATCGCTTCCCTTGGCGGCGGCGGGAGCTGTATAATTAAAATCGTCGGATTGGGCCTGCAGCTCCCATACTTTTCCTGCGCCGGCATTGGCTGGCACAGCAATACCCTTCCAATCTTTACCATCATTGGCATCTACAGGTGGCGTTACAATAGTAGGGGCATTATCCTTTTTACACGCAAACATGCCTATGGTGAGTATTATAATTAGTAACTGCATTATTCTCATTTTTAATTTATTTATTGGTTCGTAAAATCTATGGGTTTTTTAATTTTGCAGCATTGGTTTATCATCATTCTTATTTGGCATTCTTGCTTTGCTGCAAATATTGTCTTTAGTCATGCTTAAATTAAAGGCGCAACCATATGAATATTTTAAAAGAGAACCAAACAGGAGGCCGTCAATTTGTTATTTAACAGCCCCTGTTTTAAATTATTATTCTGTAAAGCATTTATGTATTTAAATGTTGCAGAAGGGCGCTCACTTAAGGCCGCAATTCAACTTCAGAAACATTTATATCGTCCATATAAATTTTACTCGCCTGCGAATTGGCGCCATTGTCTCCGCGAATCATAAATTTATAATTGTCGGCGCCCGGGAAAGTAACCTGTGAACTTACATACACCCATTTATTTATGGTAAATGTTGGCGAAAAAGCGCCCGTTGGCCCGATACCCCAATTGGTATTTGGCGACCAGTAAAACCTTACGTCGGGTGTAGACGATTTGTCGCCCAGCGTTTCCACATATACCCAACAACCGATCTCGTACGTTTTACCTGAAGTGGCCGGGAAAGAAATTTCGTTACCGTTATTGTCCTTGTGTAAAAAGATAGCGCCACCCTTTGGTTGCATGTCAAGATATCCGCTTTTAGTACCCGAGTGTGCTTTCGTCGCAGACACAGAAAATGTGTACATTCCCCATTGGCCTCCCCAAAAGGCATATGGCCAGTTGGTATTGGCAGAAGTCTCAAAACCGTAGTCAAATTTTGTGGATGCTAGTATATTAGTTTTAACAAAAAACACCTCCTGGTTACTAAACGACGTTGCCAGCATAGCATCGGTAGTAATAAAATTGCCCACGCCTGCATTGTAGCTGACCATTATAACATCGCTGTTATATATTAATGCGTTCAATTCTAACACTATAATATTATTAAAACCCGGTTTTAAACTTGCCTTTGAGACACTTACCGGAATTGGACCGTTTTTATTAGTAACTGCCAGGGTAAATGCCGTTAGATTTACAGTAGCCGGATTATCCATATCCCTGCTGAATTCAAGCTCAATTTTTTTATCAATGGCTTTTATACTTAGCAGGTCAACCGGTTCAGTTGACGGAATAACCTTTATATAATCTTTGTATTTAACGGTATCACTGCCGTAGTTGCTGGAAACAATAAGCAGTAGATCGTAAGTACCCAGGCTGCTCATTTTAATTTGTGGGCTTGCAATAGATTGACTGATCGTAAGTCCATCTTTCCTGGTTAGCACCCAGTTGAAAATGTTGGGTTCACCAGTTGATGTACTGGTAAACTGTATATTTTTGCCAGCTGTTACCTGGTTTAATGCGTTATCGCTGTTTTGCAGAAAAGTTAAGTCGTTGGTAAGCTTGGCGGTGAATTTAGCTTTTACACTATCTAATACAACCACCGTAATGGTAGTATCGTAAACACTAGTAGCCGACTGGTTTGTACCTACATATACTTTGCCACCAAAGGTTTGGTGAAGCTGTACCTGTTGCGTACCGGCCTTTGTAAACCTAACTTTAACCACTTCATTTGTTGAAGTAGCTATTTTGTTTGAATCGGCCCCCAGCGTAAAATCAGGGAATTTCCAGTCACGTGTGCTTACACCTCTTGAGAGGTCGATAAATGACATTTGACTGTTTACCTGTATGCG
>JBDTOV010000365.1:0-3096 GCA_039933035.1 Ginsengibacter sp.
GATGACAATGTGATGGCATTGGGTTTAACCTATTCTGCACACCCGGTTAGTTGTGCCGCTGCTTTGGCAACATTAAAAATTTATGAAGATGACGGACTGATTGAAAATACAGTCGCCATGGGAAAATACATGGAAGAAAAAGCTGCTGAGATGATGAAAAAACATCCATCTATCGGCGATTTCAGGAATACCGGATTGTTAGGTTGTTTTGAATTGGTAAAAAACAGAACGACCAAAGAACCCATGGCACCCTTCAATGCAAAGCCTGATGAAATGATTGTGATGAATAAAGTAGCTGCCAAATTGAAGGAACTTGGGCTATATACTTTCGTTAGGTGGAGTTATATTTTTGTTGCGCCTCCATTGTGTGTTACCAAAGAACAGATTGACGAAGGTTTAGCGATAATCAGCGAAGCAATAAAAATTGCAGACGAAAATATTGGCTAAGAGGTCAAAGGAGGAAATGAGTTTAAAAGAGTAGAGTTTTCTCCTTCATCTCTTTTTCTCTACTGAGCCTGTCGAAGTATAACCTCTTAGCCCCAAAACAAATATGACAGAAAACCAAAACACAACAGCCTCTTCGTCTCTCTACAACGAAGACCTTGCACCCATCCCGCAAAACAAACGCACCTGGGGCACATGGAACTATGCGGCTTTGTGGATAAGCATGAGTTTATGTATTCCTACATATATGCTGGCGAGTGGTATGATAAAAGATGGATTGAACTGGTGGCAGACCATCCTGATCTTTTTTCTTGGTAATATTATTGTATTGATCCCGATGATTTTAAACGGTCATGCCGGCGCAAAATTCGGCATACCATTTCCGGTTTTAGCAAGAGCAAGTTTTGGTACTAAAGGCGCTAACATTCCGGCTATGTTGCGGGCACTTGTTGCTTGCGGATGGTTTGGGATACAAACCTGGATCGGTGGCAAATCAATCTATAATCTTATCAGGGCATGGAAGCCATCGCTGGCAGATATAGATACGCATTCTTTATTTCCGCAAGCGCTGCCAATGGCATGTTTTTTTCTGTTTTGGTTATTGAATATGTATGTAATTTATCGTGGAGTAGAAAGTATAAAGAAGCTTCTGGTATTTAAAGCGATCTTTCTTCCACTTGCAACATTTGCCCTGTTATTTTGGGCAGTAAATGCAGCAAAAGGTTTTGCACCTATATTGGATCAGCCGTCGCTGCTTCATGGTTCTGCATTCTGGAAATATTTTTTCCCTGCATTAACAGGTATGGTTGGTTTTTGGGCAACCGTGTCATTAAATATTCCCGACTTTACACGTTATGCAAAATCGCAAAAGTCACAGATCAGGGGCCAGGTAATAGGTCTTGCTCCTTCAATGACATTATTTGCATTTGTGGCCGTTGTTGTTACACTTGCCACAACAATAATTTATGGTCAAACAGAATGGGATGTTGTAAATATTGCCGGAAAATTTGAAAATAAGATGCTGATAACTTTTGCAATGATCGGGATCGTAATTTCTACCCTCGCTACTAATATTGCAGCCAATATTGTAAGTCCTGCAAATGATTTTTCGAATCTTGCTCCCAGGAAGATTAATTTCAGAATGGGTGGTTACATCACGGGAGTTATCGGCATACTGATCTTTCCATGGAAACTTGTAGAGGATCCTACCGGTTATATTTATAGCTGGTTAATAGGTTATTCAGCCTTGCTTGGCCCCGTCGGAGGCATCATGATAGCGGATTATTATTTTGTAAGAAAACAACAATTGATTGTTGATGAATTATACCAACACAAGGGGCGATATGGATTTGGAAATGGATTTAATTCCGCTGCCATCATTGCTTTGCTGGTTGGCATCGTTCCAAATATTCCCGGATTTTTATTGCAGATAAAATTGGTTTCTGCATCGGTATTTCCTGTTTGGATATCAGACTTGTATCATTATGCATGGTTTGTTGGGTTTTTTGTGAGCGGTTTAGTATATTTATTGTTGATGAAAAAATCTAATCGCTGAGAAAAGGAGAAGCTGAGACTACGCTGAGTATCTCTGCGAAACTTGTTATCTCTTTTTCTCTGCGATAAAAAATAAATTGAAATGAGTATTTTAATCAAAAATGCAAATATTATTGGTGCTGCAGATAATTATACCGGCGATATTTTTATCCAGGGCGAAAGTATTGCTGCTATTGGAAAAAATCTCGACATCAATGCTGATAAAATAATTGATGCCACGGGCTTGCTGGCTTTCCCGGGCTGTATTGATCCGCATGTGCATTTGGAAATGCCTTTCATGGGCACATTCAGCAGCGATAATTACGAAACCGGAACCCGTGCTGCTTTGTATGGCGGTACAACCACAGTGATAGATTTCATCCTGCAAAAGCAAGGCAACTCTTTGTACGATGCTTACAATGAATGGAGCGGACGAGCAAACGGAAATGCGGTAGGTGATTACAGCTTTCACATGGCAGTAACAGATTTTAATGAAAACACCTGTAAGGAAATTGTTGATCTGATAGAAAAAGAAGGCATTACTTCCTTTAAAATATTTATGGCTTACAAAGATGCTTTAATGATTGATGATAAGCAGATGGTTGGCCTGATGAATGAAGTAAAAGAAAGAGGCGGCATGGTAACCGTTCATGCAACCAATGGTGACATGATTGATTTTTTGATTGCAAAGAACAGGGCCGAAGGAAATCTTGCTCCCATTTATCATTATCTGTCTCAACCCGAAATTACCGAGGCAGAAGCATCAGAACGTTTTGCATCAATTGCAGGCTACACTGGTTGTCCCGGCTATATTGTACACATGACCTGCGAAGGCGCACTGAATGCTGTACGTAACAACAACCGTGAAAATCAAAAAGTATTTGCCGAAACCTGTATTCAGTATTTATTACTCGATGCATCTTTATATGAACAGAATTTTGAAGGTGCCAAATGGGTGATGAGTCCGCCGTTGCGGGAGAAGAAAGACCAGGAAGCTCTTTGGGCAGGCATTAACCAGGGATTGGTGCAGGTTGTTGCAACCGATCATTGTCCGTTTACCTGGGAGAAAAAATTATTGGGCAAAGATGATTTTTCAAAAATACCAAACGGGCATCCTGC
>JBDTOV010000366.1:0-3074 GCA_039933035.1 Ginsengibacter sp.
GAAATAAATACTTTTAATTTTTTTTTCATCGCAATCGTTTTTTAATGGTTTATACAGTTTTAAATATTTACATGTGTTTACATACAATTTTTGGGAGATTACCAATTATGGATGGCTCCGTCAGGACTTTGAAGAAATGGATGCGGAAATTTTGTTTTAGCGGTAACTTCCATAACGAAAGTTGCTTTTTTGGGATCAAACTTCACCCCTAAACCAGGTGCTGGATTCAGGTATAACTTTCCATTCTTAAAGAGTAAATAATCCTCATTAAAATAGGCAGGCCTTTCCGGGGCTCCACCTCCCAATTCCATCAGGCAACGGGATGGGCTACTTGCACCCAGCACATGCACCAGTGCAGCGGTTGAAAGCGGGCCTGTAAAATGCGGGATCATACCTACGTAATGCGTTTCGCAGATAGCGGCAATCTTTTTAAATTCGGAAATGCCGCCTGTATTTGGTAGCGTCACCCTGGTGTAGTCAATCAAATTATTTTCAATCAATTCATTTATATCCCACCTGTCACCAAACTGCTCACCCACGGCTATTGGAACTTTTGTTGACTGCCGAACCGTCTTATATACTTCAGGATTTTCTGATCTTATTATGTCTTCCACAAAATACGGTTCCAGGTTTTCAATTTCATCGCAAATTTTCATAGCCTCGGTCATATCAAACCTGGTATGCAAGTCGATAGCCCACTTGCCTCCCCCGCCTACGGCAGCGTCAATTCTTTTACACAGTTCAATTGTTTTTTTTGCGTTTTCATAAAAATCAAAAGGCGTGTCTCCATTGCCACCTGTTGGCCCTATCCTGTATGCACGCAATCCTGCTTCGATACAATCGCGGGCTCTTTCTTCTTCTGTCGTTGCTTTCGAAGCTCTAAAGCCGGTGGCATAACATTCCACATATTCTCTCGTTGCTCCGCCCAACAACTCATATACAGGAACTCCTAGTGCTTTGCCTTTAATGTCCCAGAGCGCCATTTCCAAAGCACCAAGCGCATGCAGTTTTTCACGACCAGGGGGATAAAACATTCCACGGTAAAGTAATTGCCAGAGATGTTCAATTCTAAAAGGATCTTCCCCGATCATCATCTGGGCACATTGTTCAATCATGTCATTTGAGCCACCTTCCCCAATTCCAATTATTCCCCCGTCCGTTTCAATTTCCACGATACCACGGGCCTGGTTAAATAACGGCTTCGTATAGCCGGGAGCGCTATAGTACCTGATTTTTGTAATCTTTAGTTTCGAAACATCTGCAGTTAAGGACAAGGCATTTGCCTTTACTATCGGAAATCCAGCAAGCACTGCTGCTGAACCCCAGGCGGCGGTTTGTAAGAATTTACGTCTTTCCATTTGGCAATCTTTTTTTGGTTAAGAACAGAGGTTAAAGGATTAAGCAAAATGGTTTAACGATTAAGCAAACCGGAAAAAGAAAATTAATAAACTAATTATTCGTTTTTAAAAATTTAATCCTGCCCGTTTTTTTTTGAAATTCCTGTTGTGTGTGTTATGAAATCCGCAATAAAGCTTAATCGTTCTGGCAAAAAGAAAATTTGCTAATCCGTATCAAACGTACAGTCTTATATTTAAAGCGCCAAAAAAATAAATCTTATAAATTGAGACAACGCGATTTAAGAAATGCCGGTTAAGAATCATTTAAATTTTTAAAAGGCGCTTGCAGCAATCCTGGTTTTTGAGGATTCTTGCTCAATAAGCCTGGCATCATAAAGTACTTCCTGAATCTTTTCTTCGGGGTTCTCCATTTTCTTAACCAATATATCCACGGCCGCTTTTCCCAGGTTTTCCATATCCTGCATAACATAAGTGATGGGACAAGCATACAGATCAAAAACATCCGCCTGGCCAAAACTCACGATTGCAAGATCTGAAGGCACTTTAATGCCGAGCCTGTCAATATACTTTAACCCATTTACTGCAAGGTTATAGGTGGCGAAAATAATTGCATCTACCGGAGGGATGGCTGACAGCATTGTATCTATTGCCGTTGCTACTTCTGTTTTAACGTTATTAAAATTTACGTCCTGCAGCCATTTTTTTCTAGATGGCAAATGATTTTTTTTTAATGCTTCCCTGTATCCCCGGATCCGCTCCTGCATATGAAACATCTTTGATTTGTACGCGATCATTCCAATATTTTTGTATCCCATGTCAACTAAATGGCTGCCCGCATCGAACGATGCTTTATAATTATTAGTAGAAACATAATCAGTTTTTATTTCAGGGAAATACCTGTCCAGCAAAACAAAAAGAATATTCTGCTCCATCAAATAATACAACTGCTTTTCTGAATTTTCCGCAGAAACAATAATAAAGCCATCCACCCGCCGGTTAAGAAGAACGTTGATTAAATCCATGGATTTAGAAGCATCTTCATCTGAGCTGCCATAAATAACCGTATAGCCGTAGTGCCTGGCCTGGTTTTCAACAATCCGGGCAATATTGGCAAAAAAAGGATTTGAAATATCGGCGATTACAAGACCGATGGTAAAACTTTTTCCGCTTCTTAAACTTTTCGCCAAATGATTAGGCTGGTAATTCAACTTTTTGGCAATTTCAATTATTTGTTCAGCCTTTTCTTTTCTTACCCGGTTTTGCCTGCCTTTCCCATTAAGAACGTAGGATACAAGCGCTGCAGAGACATTAGCTTTAAGCGCAATATCTTTTAAGGAAACTTTTTTTTTAGACATTTTTTATCCTGTAGGTAATAAATATAAATAAATCTATCGCAATTATTTTAAACTCAACAAATCTAATTTCTTTGATATCAACGAAAACAATATTAAGGAAAAGTACTCAGTCAATTATCAATTTGATTGATAAGTTTTTTCATGATAAAGATTTAGTTGCGAAGCTTTCTTTTGGAGTTTGCTTTCTATTCATTTTTAGCTATCGCCATAGTATACGTATTTAAAAAAAGCAAATCTTAATTTATGTTTTGTGATGTAAATAATCGGCGTATAATGTACGGGGTTAGTACCCATGAAATATTTGAAATGGCCTCCAAAAACGATCTTGACTTTACTTATACCACCATTGACGAAATATTCC
>JBDTOV010000367.1:0-3060 GCA_039933035.1 Ginsengibacter sp.
AATACTTCCCGTTCAGACCATAACCCACATGGCTTCCTGATTGAGCGTTGGGAAACAATTGAAAACAAGGATATAAAAACAGAGAATAGATGAAGCTCTTTAAAAAAGATATTAAAAGGAATGAATTGACCGACAAGGCAGCTAATGGGATTGCAAAAGGCATTTTGAAATCGCAAAATAGTTTTGCAAAATCTATGTCGTCGGTTACAAAAGACTGGAAGCAAAAACAGCAGTGGATATTTCTTTATATGGTCTGTTTATTCTTTGGGGGATTAAGCATTGTGGCAATAGTAAACTCTTTTAAAAGTAAAGAAAGCAATAAAGCCATCATTCCAAAATCCATTACTGTTCCAAAGAATATTCATCAGCAAAGCAATGTATTTGTAATTACCGAAACTGAATTTCAGCAGGTACAGGAATACAAACGTACATATCCAAACCTGCAAAAAGAACGGCCGGCGCTGTTCGACAGCCTTAGTCTTGTAGAACAAATTTATTACTCACAAAAAAAATAAAGTGTATGGAAAACAAACATTCAGCAAAATTTATAAGGCAAAGAAAAATGTTGTTAATGTTACCGCTAATGGTAATCCCATTTATTACAATGGCCTTTTGGGCATTGGGTGGTGGCAAAGGGATGGCAGATAGCAGTCAATCAAATATTATTGCCGGATTAAATCTGCAATTACCCAATGCTAACCTGAAAGATGAAAAAAATGCAGACAAGCTTTCTTTCTATAAAGAAGCAGATGCTGATTCATTAAAACGGGAAGAGCTGTTGCGAAATGACCCTTATTATAAGGACTCAATTCTGGCAAAACAAACCACATTAATGGATGCAACAGCAAATTTGAACAATCAAACTTCTACAGTTGGCGGACTAAATAGTTCCCCCTACAAAACATCTACTGATATAAACGAACAGAAGATTTACAAAAAAATTGATGAACTAAACAGGCAAATAAATCTTCCAGAAACTTCTTACAATAACATAAGCAATGTAGAATCCGGAGAGAATAATGAAGGCTTCTCCAACGATGTTGACAAACTGCATAACATGATGCAGGTAATGAATGACAAAGAAGAAGCAGACCCTGAGATGCAACAATTAAATGGCACGCTGGATAAAATACTTGACATACAACATCCACAAAGGATAAAAGATAAATTGAAAGAAAAATCTTTGCAGCAAAAGGAAGTTGTTTTTGTAGTTAGTAAAATTCCGGTAAAAGATAATATCAGTTTACTGGATACTTTAAAACATAAGACTGGGATGGCCACCGGATTTTACGGTGTAGAAGATAATAATCAACGGGAAGATGATAATGCTATAGAAGCTGTTGTTCATGCCAATCAAACCCTGGTAAATGGGGCTGTTATTAAACTTCGGTTGACTGCAGATATTTATATCAGTGGTTCATTAATAGCCAAAGGAAATTTTGTTTATGGGATAGCCTCATTGAATGACGAACGTCTTGAAATTGAAATCAATTCCATACGAAAAGGTAATTCATTATTTCCCGTAAAATTGGAAGTATACGATATGGATGGTCTTGCGGGCATATATATTCCCGGTGCAATTTCCCGGGATGTTGCCAAACAGTCTGCCGACAACAGTTTACAATTAATGGAACTAACTTCTATGGATCCGTCTTTTAAAGCGCAGGCTGCAGCCACTGGTATTAATGCTGCTAAATCTTTACTCAGCAAAAAAGTAAGGCAGGTAAAAGTTCTGGTGAAAGCAGGTTACAAAGTATTGCTGAGAGATAAAAATATTCAACAATAATTATTAAACATTTAAAACAAATTTTATGAAACGATTAGTGTGTTTGATTTGCGGTTGCTGGTTATTCGTTTCGGCAATGGCACAAACTTTTTTATGTATTTCTACGGACAAAACCACCAGTTTGGTTTTTCCTTTCTCCATTTTGCATGTAGACCGTGGTACAAAAGATATTCTAGTGCAACCAGTGCAGGAAGTAGAAAACATTTTATTGGTTAAAGCAGGGTTAAAAGATTTTCCCGAAACTAACCTAAGCGTATTTACGTCAGACGGCAGCGTATATACATTCCAGGTTTGTTATCAGCCGGTACTTACTACCTGGACTTACTATTTGCCGACCAATAAGAAAGCTACAATGGCTACGTATGCCAATGGCATACTTGATAACCGCCGAACACTTTGGGGAGTAAGAGACAATAGCTGGAATATAGATATGGCTGTTATCGGCACTTACATAAAAGATGATGTATTGTATTATCAGCTCAGGTTAGTCAATAACAGTCCGGTGGATTACGATATTGAAGTGCTGCGTTTTTATATCCGGGACAAAAAGAAAAGCAAACGGACGGCAGTGCAGGAAAATGATTTGAAACCATTGCAAATTTCAGGAAATGCAAAACAAGTAAAAGCATTCAGCCGGACTGTGGTTGTGGTGGCATTGGAAAAATTCACCATCCCTGATAAGAAATTTATGGGTATACAAATAATGGAAAAAAATGGCGGCAGGCATTTAAGTATGAGGATGAATAATAAGGACATTCTAAAAGCTATACCGCTGCCAGACCTAAAATAAATAAAAAATGCCTGTTAGTGACAACATACCATTAGACGAACAGTTGAAACAGCTTGGCTTTAAAAGCAGTATTAAGGATGTAAAAATGTACATCAAGGCAGGCAGCTTTAATTTCAGTATACCCCAAAGCAAAATGGTAAAGAATGACGATTTATTATACCGGCTGGAGTTTGAAAATGCAGGAGATGAAGTGAAATTAAAAAAGTACAACCTCACTCTTCAATCAATCAAAATTCCGCAAGCTGTAATAATTGGTATTGATACAATAAAACTTGAAAAGCACCTTGTAAAAGCTGATAAATTGTACAATGACTACTATTATAAAGATATACCTGCAACAAAAAAAGAAACAGAAATTATAGAATCTGCGAACAGGGATGTTCGTCAGCTATTTGATACTGGAGGTACAGCTAAAGAAATAGCAGCGTTGCTAATGTTTAAATTTTGGACAGACCACCATTACAAGCAATATCTTCCAGAAGTG
>JBDTOV010000368.1:0-3038 GCA_039933035.1 Ginsengibacter sp.
ATAAATTCGTACCTGGAATTTGAATTATTAACTGAGGCGCGGTAACTAAAATTCAGCCAGGGTAACGCCTGCAGGTTTAGTTGTGCATTGGCAGCCAGGTCATTTAGGGTTGTTTTATTTCTTTCATTATCTATAGTGAAATAGGGGTTATCAGCCCAATCACAAAAATAACCACTTGGATCAGCAAACTTATTATTCCGCCAATCCTTTAAGCTGGTTAAAGGCACGTGTTGCGGTACATTCAGTACATTATTATACACTGCCCCCGTGTTGGTGGTATTGGTGTATTTATTCATGTAACTCACTGTAAAATTTGCGGAAAAAGCTCCGTATGTTTTAGAGCCTCCCGCCCTGAAAACATCCCTGTTACCAAAGTCTTTCGGCATTACTCCATTTGTATGCACATCCTGGGCGCTGAGAAAAAACCGGCCTTTGTCATCTCCCGAACTAAAGGAAATATTATTTTGCGTGGTAACGCCTTTATCAAAGAACTTTCTTTTTCCGCTTTTTACAGGAGAATAAGGCACCATCCATAGACTTCCGTCTCCTATAGGCCTTCCCAGGGGAACTATTGCACCATTATACTCCGGGCCGAATTGCTGATTTTCATCTGGTATATAATATCTAAGGTCAGTTAAATCCTGGGGGAAACTTTCACCTCCGTTACTTCCAAAACGATTCTGCAGTTCGGGCATATACGATACCGTCTCTAGTTGAACGGTAGAAGAAAAGGTAATCACAGGTTTGCCGCTTGCTCCTTTTTTTGTAGTAATAACCAAAACTCCGTTCGATGCATCGGATCCATAAATGGCGGCGGCGCTCGAACCTTTTAAAACGTTAATAGATTCTATATCATCCGGATTCAGGTTGCTGATATCATTATAATAAATAGACCCGTCCAAAATGATCAAAGCCTGGTTATTTCCTGTCAATGATCTGTTTCCCCTCAGGGTAATCCTTGTGGGAGCGAATATTCCATTGTTGACAGTTCCAATCTCCAATCCGGCAACTTTTCCGGTAAGGCCGTTAGCTACATTGATCGACCTTGATTGAACGAGGTCTTTTCCCTTGACCTGGGTTGTAGAATACCCCAACGCTTTTTCCTGGCGTACAATGCCCAAAGCAGTAACTACAACCCCTTCCAGGCTTTTTGCATTTGAAATGAGCGTGATAATTAAGGAAGGCTGATTTCCTGCTTTAATGTCTAACGTGTTGTAACCCACATTAGAGACGGTTAAAATAGAGGCAGGTAGTGCCATAATCTTAAAATGCCCGTTCTCATCGGTTATGGTACTTTCCTTACTGTCCTTAATGAGTACGGTTGCAGACGCTATCGGGTTTCCATCCTGCCCCAATACAGTACCGGTTATAGTGTGCTGCTGGGCGTATGACAGCGAAAACCTCAACATGAGAATGCTGAATAATAAGAATATTTTTCGCATAGTTGAATAAGTTTTAGTAAGTTCAGTCAGTAGATTTGTTTCGATTTTGAGAACAGTCAGTCAAACGCTAATTTTCGTTTGAATGAAGTGTACCAATACTATTTTCAACGAAATTAAAGTTTAGGCGCATTGCTTTTTTTGCCAATATCGTACAATCAATACCCTATTTCGTACTAATTGCAGCATAACTAACTTCCATGTTATAAACAGACCCGGGCCTCATGGTGGCGAGCGCATACAGGTGGCCCTTTATTGATCTGACAGAATAAATCTGCTTCAACCCGTTGCTTGTTATTGTATTTATTTTTTTCCCATTGTAAATAAAAGGGATCAGGTAAGCGATGTCGTTAGTATTTGTTAAAGAAGATTTTATTTTGAATGACAGCGTATTTTTCTTCCAGGTAATATCATTAAAAGAGGCTTCTTCTTTAGCCCGGAGAAAATCGAGCAATTTCACTTCTGTCCAAACCGGTATGTGCTTGCTGTTTGCATAGTCCAGCATTTTCATTAGGGGTATTTCAGAAAAGAAGTATTCCGCATTATGAGCTTTCACACTTACAAAAGAATAGGCTTCTCCATCAAGACTTCTATCCACCAGGCCTTTAAAGCAATTGTAAAAGCCATCCTTATCATCATGCTCCATATATTGCTGGTCATATACATTGTTGACGTGCTGGTATACATTAATCATATTGCCATCAAGATTGGCAAATTTCATCGTGAGCCCGCTGCCGGTATAGTTTCCCTGGTTTGTGCCGGGACTTCCTAAGAAATGTCCCTGGCTGGAACCATTATCGTAATGCGCATAATTGCAATCCTGTAGTATTCCATTTTGCTCCTCTATCTGCACCTGTGCCGAAAAATCTTTTTCGCCATTTTTGTTCTTTCCATCCCAAACAAACCAATGATTGGTAACCGTGCGCATAGGCCCGATGTTGTAAGTTGCTTTGAGTTTATAATTTAGATTTTTGAATACACTATCCATTGTATTCCAGTCAGGATTTGTTGCCTGTCTGGTATCATCAGGATGGCCCGACATTTCGAAACCCTTACCGGCCCACTTATGGATCCATTCTTTTGAAATGAAATCAACCTCTTTCACATATAAGGTCATTTTGGCCCCCTTTGCATCAACGTCTTCAAACTGTTTTTCAAAATCAGCCTCTTTGTTATCCTCG
The DNA here is from genome assembly GCA_039933035.1 of Ginsengibacter sp. Lineage (GTDB taxonomy): Bacteria > Bacteroidota > Bacteroidia > Chitinophagales > Chitinophagaceae > Ginsengibacter. Next base: position 2,621 of record JBDTOV010000368.1, read on the forward strand.
CCATCGTTATTAAGCGTAACGAGACATTTCAATGTATCAGGAAAATACCAAAACCGCGGCAGCGGCTTGTTATACATAGTCATTCTTTCAATGCCATGAGATAATAATCTCATCTGTTCGTCTGCCTGGTTAAGCGTGTTCTTAGATGTATCTACCCATCCATTGGTAAACAGGTCCATGGCACGTATGCCGGTTATGCCGTCCATTTCTTTACCTGCATCAAGATAGTTGCCTTGTCGAGTATATGAAATATTTTGGGGCAAGTTGTATAGGAAAGCTATCGTGTGGCCTTTGCCATAATCGTGTGTAACCACTGCAGGATATTCTGTCGGGGTAAAAGCATCTTTATATAATGAAGCTATCATTTCACCATCTTTCAGCACATATTTATCTGCGTTTACATGTAACTGTAAGGTCT
>JBDTOV010000369.1:0-3036 GCA_039933035.1 Ginsengibacter sp.
TTACACCAGGTGATTTACCAGAAAGTATAATTAGCTGACATTTCCCATTGAATGCGTTGAGTTGCCATGCACCATCCGTACACTATCAAATGTTCCCAATCCGTCCAACCCCACAGGGCATTGTGTATCCAGATGTGCAGTAGTTTAAAAAAACCTGTTTTTTACTCTCGCCTCCTGGTGAATGATTGATGTTAATTCAGGCATTTCTTTTGGAAGCGTGATCTTATCTTCCTTGTACCAGGACACATTGGAATTACTGTAACTTCCGATCTTCCGTAACCGACATAATGTTTTAAACAGGCAGCAACGCTGTAGGGATCTGCGAGGTTTTTACCCTGGTATCCATGTACACTAGCCACACCAAAAATGGCGTTGGTGTAGGGATCTTCGCCATAGCATTCCGCCACACGCCCCCAACGGGGATCCCTCGAAACATCTATCATGGGAGAGAAAGTCCAGTTAACACCGGATTGAGCGGCCTCTTTAGCAGCCACTTCGCAAGCCTTTGTTACAAGCTCAGGATTCCAGGAGCAGGCCTGCGCCAGCGAAATAGGATACACCGTTCTAAACCCATGAATGACATCAAAGCCAAATAAAATAGGAATACCCAAACGGGATTCATTCATCGCCCTTTTTTGAACTACATTTCTTAACACAGGATCGTGGCTAAAGAAAATTAAAGAGCCAATGCCCGGTGGAACAAACTTTGTTTCTTCCCCAATATTATTCACATTGGTATTGATACCATACGTTGACTGATTTAGCTGAAGAATTTTTTCCTCCAAAGTCATCCGCCCTACCAAATCTTTTATCCGATCTTCGATCGGCGCATTTTTATCTTTATAAATTGGGTCGCCTGCATTTGGCTGTTTATAGCCCGAACTGAATAAGACTATGAAGGATAAAATAATCAGCTGTTTCATATGTTGATTTTTCCTTTCCGTGTTTTATGATTTGAAAAAAATTGTATTACTAATTTTCATTTTTTAAAAAAGTTATTTTTCACTTTATTCAAGGCAATCCTGTAATTTTTTTAGTTCATTCATTTACTTAATATTCCGGTCAATATTTTATAATACAGGTCTGCCATTTTTTTATATCCTGCCGCTTGTGGATGAAGATTATCCGGACCCAGATCTCTACTAATATTCCATTGAATACTGTTGCGCAGATTGGCGAGGTAACATTTCAACCCAAGCTTTTTATATTTTGCAACAATAGCAGGCACCTGCGAATTCCATAAGCTGGCAAAATTTGCCTCTCCGCCCAAGGGCGTGATATTGCTAATTTCCGGATGATAGGCAGTATCGGTACTGTTAAAAAAATCATTGATGCCAATTTCAAGAATGATGACATCGCAATAGGTTGATAATATTTTATATCCCCCATCCAGATTGTCGAAAATATTTCCTTTGTAAGGTGGTTCCCAGGCATCGCCTTTACTGGTACCGGGACCAACAATAAATCCTCCATAACCGCTGTGGTCTTCATCACCACCATTAGATGGCAATCCTTTTTTTGTACCAACAAAATCCACATCGTAGCCATTGGCTTTCAATTTTTCATACAGGTATCCTCTATAGCCGGGATCATTGTGTTCTGTAATAGAATTTCCCAAAGGCATTATACGGGTATGTTTCGGTTGTACTAAATCAGGTGACATTGGAGCCAGCCGGTTTTTAAAGTCGTTGGTATTGCCCCCGCCAATAGTTGCCGCCGTATTATTATTTACTACTTGCAAAGCGATTAATATTTTATTGATATCACGGTTCCATGGGGTATCCTTATTCGACTCAAAATCAAAACCCCATTGTTTTTTAAACTCGTCAATCATCCGGCCTTCCGGACTAAACTCCGTTTCGATGGCTAGTACCTCATAATAAGTATCGTCAACAATGTAGGCGCCAAAATTTTGAAAAGCGGTAGCCAAAATTTTTGCAGCAGGCGTTTCAAATTGTAGCGCATGTATATTTATTTTATCTGGTATCGCTACCAATGCCCCAATTTCCATGGCGCTGATTTTACCATTGTAATATCCGGTTGGGTTATTTACAGAATCCGCTGCGTAGCCATCTGCACTCGTTGCCGGCCAACGATAACCGGGAGTACCATCTTGATTCAATGCTACATTGGTGTGGCAATACAAATTTATTTTCAAGGCATGGCGTATTACACCTCCTGGCACAAGCTCACCCAACCTTACTGTGCCGCCAATGGCCGACATACCTGACGCTCCATGTGCTCCTGCTTCACCAGTACCATAAATATCCTGGTCTTTAAACACGTATTCTGAAGTTGCATCACCACCCGCCGCACACCGGGCAAATGGTTGCGTTTGCTTAATGGTGCGACCATCGGGCATTAAAACCGCCAGGCCGGCATTGGGTGTAGCACCTAACCAATTATTTTTATTGATAACAAAACCGGAAGGAATGGGTGCTGAAAATAACAAGTCTCCCTCTACCAAACAACGGTCTTTTGAACGATCCCATCCAGCGTGGTTGGTGTATATATTTGTGATGGGAGCCGTAGGGTTTAGCACCAGGTAGTCTTCATCTGCACTGATACCATATTTTGGAATAATTATGTTTGCCGGCACATAGTGGGCATCCTTATGTATGGGCATGTTCCAAATAGATGTTTTGGAAAATGGCCACTTCAGAGCATTCCGTTGTGCCAGGGAAATATTTGATAACAACAAAAATATTGTGACGCTGGAAAGAATTTGTTTAAGTCTATTCATAACTATGTGATCTATAAAAAGATTGATGTGAAATAAATTTCATCTTAATTCTTAGTATTATCTGATTTATAAAAACCTTTGACGAAATATCGACGTTAGGCGAATTCGCTATCGTAACTTTTGTCTGACTACCTTTTTTATAAACCCCAGTCTCTATCGCATCGTCTTTGTTTATAATTCAAAAATCAACATTCATATTTTAAAATATTAGCTTAAACATAATTCGCTAAAAGATCAACTTACTGTACTGGTGTAATCTTATACATTCCTGCACCATGCTGAATAATTTCCGG
>JBDTOV010000370.1:0-3006 GCA_039933035.1 Ginsengibacter sp.
GCGGTTGCAGGTAAGGGTTACCCTTTGAATAGGTCAGCGAATCTATAAAGTAAACAAAAGGATTCAGGTCACCATAGTCCGGGCGAGCCACACGGCGGCTATAGCTCATATTAAACTGGTTCTTTTTGTTGGCTTTAAATCCCACACCTACATTCGGGAACAGGTTGGTATAATTTCGTTTAAAAGTGGAATCATTGGTAAGCTGGTTACCCTTTGATACAGTATTTTCCAACCGCAGTCCCGCAGTTAGTTCCCATTTTTTTATTGATTTTGATAAAATAGAATAGGCCGCATTAATGTTCTCATCATACACAAAATGATTGCTGCGCTCATCCGTGCTCCAGCCATTTCCGCTGTTACGCTCATAATCCACTTCACTATCCGTGTGTACAAAGCTTGTTTTTACCCCGGCCTCCAGCTTAAACCCTTTCTTAAACGGATGAATATAATCAATCTTGGCACTGTAGATGTTTATTGCAGATGGAAGATCTCCTCTTAAAATTACCAGGTTACCATTCTTAATATCGTCGGCATTAAAACTCTGGGTATTAAGCTGGGAGTTATTTTTATTGTTGTAATAAACATAATCAGCATCGGCACTTATTTCCCGGCCAGTTGAATCGAAGGTGTGTTTATAATTAAAATTGGTGGATATGTTAGTAGATGTTCGTTTGTTATCTCCCAGTGATTGCAGTTTATACAATACATCGCCGGATTCGTCCCTTACATAAGAGTCGCCAAACGGGTTTTGTTTATTATCATATATATTGGTATTAACCACAAAACCAGCTACATCTTTTTTCGTAAAATAATAATCCATTCCAATTTTAGCAGTTTTATAGATACCCTTAAAAGTTGTTCTTGTAAGCTGATCCGCACTTCCGGATAACGTGCTTTTATCTGACTGATAAAAATTACGGTTAATTGTCAACTTGTTAAAGCCGATAAAGTTGCCCGCATTAACACCACCAAACAGGTTGAGCTTGTTTTTACGGTAATTAATATTTAAACCGCCGTTTACCTTGCCATAAATACCCTGCCCATAATTAAGGTTACCGCTACCATTCATACCGTTCGTTAATCCCTTCTTGGTTTTAATATTAATGATCCCTGAATTTCCACTTGCGTCGTATTTAGCCGGCGGATTCGTCATGATCTCGATTTGATCCAGGGCGCTGGCTTGCAGGGATTTTAATAAGGCGGCCAGGTCTGGTCCGCTCATGTAGGTGGGTTTACCATCAACGAGTATCAGTACGCCCTGTTTGCCTTTAACACTAATATTTCCATCGTTGTCAACGGATACACCGGGCGATTTTTCCAGTAACTCAAGAGCATTTAATCCGGTGTTGGTAGGAGAAGCCTCTACGTTAATTACTGTTTTTCCTGGTTTCTGTTCAATAAGAGGTCTTTTTGAAACAACAGTAATCGCGCTTAGCGACTTGGCTTGTGTATTTAGTGTTACGGGTTGTAGCGTAACGGAACTATTGGTTGCGTTTATTTCTAATAGTTTTGAAAAAGCCTTTTGAAAGCCAACAGCGGTGATGGACACCAGGTACCTGCCTTCGGCGACATTTTCAAACGCAAATTTTCCTTTTTTATCCGATGCCACCATCTTTGCCAGGGAAGAATCTTTTGCCTTCCGAAGGGTAACGCTGGCGGATTCAATTGTTTTGGCATTTGCATCTACCACGGTTCCGCTTACGGACCCATTTTTTATTTGTGCAAAACTGGCTACAGATAAGCTTAGAAAGGTTACTGTTAGCAGGGTCTTAATTTTATTCATTGCAGTGGTGTTTTTTATTTTTATAGTACTTGCTATTAATTATTACAGTTCAAAAATAGGTACTTTGTAATACATAGATCATTGTTTTGTAGTGAACGGTTCTTTTTAAGGATGACTGGTGGAAGAGCGGTCATGCATTTCTTTTACTTCCGCGTGCAAAATCCTTATAAGATGAAAGAAATTGCTGGCAATGTGACAAAAGCGGTTAATTATGTGATGAACAGGAATAATGGTTAGCTATTGACTATTTGAGAAGTTGTGAGTACATTAGATGGAGAATCGCCATGGACCAGGTACGATTGAATGTTGTATAGTTGAGCGGTAAACCTGAATGTAGGGAATTTTGTAGAGGCGGGCTAGCTCTTCCCTGGCTGCATACAAAACTGGCCAGTATATTTGGGAAACGTTCAAAAAATAGCACATGTGCCCGTGCCCAGTGCATCAGGGCGGGGGCAGGCCCTCCCCCTACAAACGCCCCCATATTTTAGCCAGCCCCTTAAACTAAACGATATTAATTACCTATTAACCATTAACCATTACCAATTAACCAGTAACCATTAACAATTAACCATTAACAATTAACCATTAACCACTTTGTTTATGAGTTCAACCGCAGATGCAAAAAAGACTTGTTTTGTAGTAATGGGATTTGGCATAAAAACGGATCTCGCCACCGGTCGTAAACTTAACCTGGATAAATCGTACCAGGCGCTGATAAAACCAGCCGTAGAAAGTAAGGGGATAACCTGTGTGCGCGCAGACGAAATTAAACACTCCGGCACTATCGACGTGCCTATGTTTCAGCAATTGTTAACGGCTGATGTTGTTGTAGCGGATCTCTCAACCGCCAACGTTAATGCTTTTTATGAGCTCGGGATAAGACATGCCTTACGTCCGCGTACCACCATCATAATGTCCGAAGAGCAGCTTAGTTATCCTTTCGATGTTAATCATATCGCAATAAATAAATACACACACCTGGGCGACAGCATTGATTATTTTGAAGTGTTGCGATTTCAGAAATTATTGGGCGAAACGATAGAATCTGTCTTAAATAATGAACTGCCGGATAGCCCCGTGTATACTTTCCTCGATGACCTTATTCCACCGGCCTTAAAGGAAAAAGCGGAGCGGGTTGCCAAACAGGTTGGAGACGCCCTGTCGGATACGCAGAACAAAGTGGAGGCAGAAAATATAGAAAATAATCCAACGTTGGCTTTACT
>JBDTOV010000371.1:0-2988 GCA_039933035.1 Ginsengibacter sp.
ACGGTTACCGCTATAAACTTCACGGTAAAAAACTCCCCGGCAAGCCTGATATTTTTTAACCAAAAGTTGATTATTTTAGTTTTGATTATTGAAAGGGCAAAATCACAAACAATCTAATAAATATAACATGGCAAAATTGAAACTTTGGACAAGAGATGAATTGATAGTTTCATTGAATCTTTACTTAAAACTTGAATTCGGCAAATTGCACTCTGGTAATCCGCAAATAATTCATTTAGCAAGCCTACTTGGAAGAACACCAAGTTCAATAGCTATGCGTTTGAATAATTTTGCCAGTGTAGACCCTTATCATCAACTCAGAGGAATTGGAGGTTTATCAGGAGGGAAAAAACAAGTTGAACCAATTTGGAATGAGTTTATAAATAATAAAGAGGAATTGCTTTTTGAAAGCGAAAGAATATTAGCACAAAAAGAACATATTGCAATTGAAGATAAATTTTCTGACTTACTAAAAGGAACCGAAAACTTAAAGGGTGAATATAAAGTAAGAGAAGTTAAAACAAGGGTTAATCAAAATATATTCCGTCAAATTGTTTTAGTAAACTATTCAATGAAATGTTCTATAACAGGAATTGATATCCCTGATTTATTGGTTGCCAGTCACATTATTCCATGGGCAAAAAAGGAAGAAGAAAGATTGAACCCCGAGAATGGAATTTGTCTTTCTGCTTTGTATGACCGGGCCTATGATAAGGGGTATATCGGAATAACCGATAAATTTGAGATTATACTTTCCAAAGAGTTAAAAAAGAAAATCAAATTAGAATATCATAGAAAATATTTTGCTTCATTAACAGGAACAAAAATGATTCTCCCAAAAAAATATTACCCAAAGAAAGAATTCTTACAATTCCACATGGATGAGGTGTTTAAAGGTTAATATATCGAAAATATTATTCCTTTATCTGGCAAGTGGGGTGACTTAAAAGCAAATTTTTTAATCTATTATTGGGGTAAATTGTGCTTTAAAACATACAAGTTTTTTAATTTATTATTTACAATTTTACTTCTAAAAGTAATCAATGTATATACCGACTGCAAAAGGATATTTTTCAGGATGTGGTGGCATGGAGCTAGGAGTGATATTAGCGGGAGTTAATGTTATACAGTCATTAGATATTGACCTTGAATCTACAAATTGTATGAAAGTGAATAGCCAGTATTTTTCACACAAGATTTTGACAACTGATATTAAAGACAAAACGGTTTTAGAACAACCCTCGACAGATATCATTATTGGAACTTATCCATGTACAAAATATTCAGCCATTGCTGATATACATGGGACGAGAACGGGTGATGATTTGTTTTTACATTTTTTTAGACATCTCGCAATTGAAAGGCCTGAAATGTATGTAGTTGAAAATGTTCCTGGAATGCAAAAGTTTAAAGTGGTAATGGAAGCCATGACAAAGCTGCCAGATTATTATATAAATATATTTTGTCCGGTAGATGCGTCAAATTGGTTACCACAAAGGAGAAAGCGATTAATTCTCTTCGGTTCTAAAAAACCATTTTCAATTTCTTCTCCAAAACAAATTAAAAACAAACCTAGCCTAAAAGATATTCTCGAAAGAAATCCTGAAGTGGAAATGCCTGATTATGTATTGAGAAGAATTTGTGGCAAATACAGGGATTTACCTATTATTATAGACCCAAGTAATGCAGATGCGTTAGCGCCAACCTGTGTAGCGCATTATTCTAAGGACTTAAGTACAAGGCTTGTTATAGATAAAAATCATAAATACGGTTTACGTCCCTTTTCAATTAGAGAATATGCGAGGCTCCAAGGTTTTCCAAATGATTTTTATTTTGAAAATAAAAGAAACTCTTATAAAATGATTGGTAATGCAGTGCCAGTTGATATGGGAAAATGGATTGGCAAAGAAGTGATGAAGTATTTTAATTAAAATTCTCCTCGCCTTGGTTCTTGCCCCACGAACCAAATACCAATTATTAAATTCTTTCTCCCCCCTCACTTCCCCGGCATCGAAGGCCTTACTTCAATTTTACTCGGCAGGGTACGCGGGTCCATGTGCAGCAGGTCGGCTACCAGTTGTCCGATATCTTCGGGTTGTATCTTCCAGGCATCGGCCTCATTGGGTACATGATCATTAAAATAGGTGGCTACAGAACCGGGCATGATGGTGCTTACCTTTATACCGTATTTCCTCAGGTCGAGCATGATGGCCTGGGTAAAACCTACCAACCCAAATTTGCTGGCGTTATACGCAGAAGCGCTTTCAAAAAAGTTGGCGCCGGCCAGGCTGGCAATGCTAATGATATAACCCCTGCTTTGCTTCAATGCATCAATACCCGCCTTTACACTGTTGAATACACCCGTAAGATTGGTATCAATGGTCTCTTTCCATTCCTGCTCCGTTAACTGATCGATGGGATTAAAATGCCCCACACCAGCATTGGCCACCAGTACATCGAGTTGCCCGAAATGATCCATCACTTTTTTTATGGCTGTCATTTCATCGGCCATAACACTAACGTTTGATTCAATTGCCAATACCTTATTAGCATCCTTACTTAAGGAATCTGCTGCCTGTTTTGCTGCAGCAAGGGTTCTGCTGCTGATGGCTACTTTCATTCCATTATCCAACAGGGCCTTTGCAATGCCATAACCAATGCCTTTACTGCCGCCTGTTATATAGGCTACTTTGTTGCTGATGTTGTTTTTCATTATTAAAAAATTTATCCCCGTTTTAATATTGTTGGGGTTTAATGCAAGTTAATTTACTTATACTATTTGCTGATGATACTACAGATGCCCGGTACCTCGCCTGGCACAGTATAGCTGATTTAATCCAAGATCAATTATTTCTCACAGGGAATCAAACAATGCCCAAAACATATATCCATTTTATAAATTAAAGTCATAACTTATCCTACTTATACATAATAAGTATACCGATCAGTTATTCATTAACCAAAATTATCATTTTTAAAAACTTTTTA
>JBDTOV010000372.1:0-2965 GCA_039933035.1 Ginsengibacter sp.
AATGTAACATTTCAACTAATTCGTCCAGCGTACGGGTAGAGTGGCCGATTGTCCAAATGGTTTTATTTATTTCTTCGTCCATATTGAATCCCTGTTATAAAATCTATCAAAAGCCTTTAATTTCAGAATTTTAAAATTGTTCTATCACTATTTTATCTTTATCAACTCCTAATTGCTGAAGATCTTTACTGATACTTTCAATCATAGCATCAGGCCCGCAGATATAAAAATATTGAGAAAGGTTTTTTATTTTTTCTTTCAGATAATTTGCATCTATTTTCCTGTTGTCATATTTTTCTGTTTTTTCATCCGTAAGTGTATTGATAAAATTATCGCCCAGCATTTTTTCAAATTCATCTTTAAGAATAATATCTTTTGAAGTTCTGTTGGAAAAGATCAATTTATTATTACCCAATTTTCCATCTTTTTGCAATTGCCGGAAAATAGCAATGAAAGGCGTAACGCCTGCGCCGCCTGCAATAAAAACCCCTTCGTCTTTATAATTTATAGCACCAAAAATATCATGCAAAATAAGTTCATCCCCTGCTTTTAGTTTTCCCAATTCATTGGTAACACCATCATGATCGGCGTAAATTTTAATAGTAAATTCGAGTGTATCCCAATCATTCAGAGAGGTAAATGTGAACGGCCGTTTTTGTTCTTTCCATTTTGGAAGATTGATGGCTATTTCCGTAGCCTGCCCTGGTTTAAATTTGTATGCATCAGGTTTGTTTACTTTAAACCGCTTTACATTGTGGGTGATATTTTCTGTTTCCAGAATTTTAACAGTATGTTTTTCCATGATTATGTATTTTGATTTGAATATTTATTTACTCAGTTTCGTAAGTGCTTTCCCTTTATGTACTGCAACATGGTCGGTCTTGTCGCTTTGTATAGCATATTGAGGGTCTTCTTTAGTGGCGTGATGTGTGTAGCCTTTATAATCAAAATCGACGGTATGTATTTTTATAATTTTTCCTGATACATATCCCGCCTCCGAATTCCATTTAACTTGATCGCCTGGTTTAAATTGGTATTCCATTTTATTATTTTTTACTTGTTTAACTATCTGCCAATAAATCAAAGTATTCGTCATCTTCATTTTTTCCGCCAAACCCTTTGCCTAAATCTTTAGCTGATTGTACAAATTCAATGGAGCTAATCCATTTTACCATCTTATAGCCCAACTGGTTTTCAACCCGCAACCTCAGTGGCGCTCCATGCCCAAGTGAAAGGGGTTCGTAATTCATTTCCCAGGCAAGTATGGAATTAGGATTCATGCAGTTGTCAAGTGTGTGCGTATCGTAATAAGTACCCCCATATAAACCTTCACCAAAGGAGAAGAAGGCAACTGTTGTTACAGAAGGGTCGGGTTTTACCAATTCAATGATTTTGCTCAGGGATAATCCTCCCCATTCTGCAATGCCCGACCAGCCCTGGATACAATGGTGCATGGTAATGTTTTGTTCTTTACCCATTTTTTTTAATTCTTCCAGCGATAGCTCAACAGGATTTTCAACCAGCCCACCGATCTTAAGTTTGTAATCTGCAAAATTATTTTCGGCCATATTTTTCCACTCCACTGATTCCGGCATTTTCCCATTCAACCAGAAGTAAGAAGTAATATCTTTTTTTTGATAGTTGGATTTGGACTTAAAACGATTTATAGTGTATTCCCAAAGTCTTCCATTAACCGATGCCTGCAGGGATTGTAGCAAACGTTGTTTATTCCAGGAAAGCCAGTGGGCCAGAAAGGCAAAAGCAATCGTTACCAAAATAATGGCTATGCCTATATAAAGCCCGGTATAGCTTGCCGGATTGTCCGTCCCCATAACAATATGGTTCATGTTTCTTACCAATCCTGTGGCCGCTACCAGGCTCACATGGATAATGATAAAAACGCAATAAGCAATCATTACCAAAAAGTGAATGGAACGGGCACTTTGCCTGTTGCCAAATAATTTTGGATACCAGTGAAAGCGGTTTTCTATGGCAGGTGACATTGCCATGCCGGTAAGCATGGCAAGTGGCGCTAAAATAAATACCACCCCAAAATAAGAGAGTTGCTGTAAAGCATTAAAATGATAAAACCCATTGGGTTCTGCAGGAAAATGAAAGGTAGCGTAATGAACAAAAACATTCCATGCATCAGGTACTATTTTCCATGATACGGGTACTAACCGTTCCCATTGATTGGTATAAAATAAGAGGAAAATAAAAAAAGCGCCGTTTAAAACAAAAAAAGGAACGGTGAGAAAATGCCATACTCTTGCAATACCTACTGTATGCTTGTAACCCGGCAAGCCAGCTATTGGGTTGAGGTAGCGGGCATCTTCCTTTGCGGTGTACGCTTTATCAATTGGTATTTTTACAGGGGTAAAGCGTATCCATGAAGAGTTGGGTCTACAGCTATTGTTCCAGTACAAACGTGGATGATCTGCTAAAATAGAAAGCCCGCTTCTTATGATCAGCATAAGGAAAAAGAAATTAACCCAATGGCTCAATGTTAACCACACAGGAAAACCCGAAGGATCACCCGGTTGTAAAGCTGCAAAAGCCGTAGAAGGATTGACGGGCAAACCGAACAGCAGGTATTGCAGCCATGCCACACCGAATGAGCCAAATAAAAGTATCAGCAGTACAATCTTCGCATACGGCTTCATACCTAAATAGGCACGCCTGTCTGCAGGATAATGAACTGCTTTTTCAGCTTCTGTAAAATGTGCTATCAATATTTAGAATATTAATGAGAATTTCGGCACGATTCTTTACCGGCGCCAATGGTTTTAATTTTTACTATTCAGCAATCCATTTTTTTGCCTCATCCAACCCGGTATTGTCAAAAACCTTTACTTCACCCGGTAACAGGTGACTAAAAAATTTCGCCAGACCATTTATCAGTTGATGGTTGGAAACCAAAGCAACACGTTCCCAGGCTGAGAAATTTTTCATTCCCACTCCGGCA
>JBDTOV010000373.1:0-2930 GCA_039933035.1 Ginsengibacter sp.
CTCGATATTAAATCACCAAACAAAAATAAAACAACAATGAAAAAATTTACAACAAGGTTTATGCTTTGCATGTTGCTAAGTATTTGCATGGTAGTGGCTAATGCCCAGCAAAGAACGGTTACTGGCACTGTTAAAGATGACAACGGCAATCCTTTGGCTGGTGCAACTTTCCATGTAAAAGGCACAAATATTAGTGGTGCTACAAATGGTAACGGAAGCTTTACAGTTAGCGTTATCGGATCAAATGCCGTTCTGGAATTTACATCTGTCAATTTTACTTCTAAAGAAATACAGGTGGGTAAAAGCAACACTGTTAACGTGGTTTTATCAAACAGCAGTAACAACCTAAACGAGGTGGTAGTTACGGCTTTTGGCGTGGGCAAACAAAACAAAAAACTTGGATATGCCGTTACCACCATAAAAGGTGAGGATATTATCCGAACAAATACTGTTAACCCAATTACTGCCTTACAAGGCAAGGTGGCTGGTGTAAACATAAATGTTATGTCAGCAAGTGGTGTTCAAACTTCTCCCTTTATTCAAATTAGAGGATCTAAAGTATTAGGAAAACCTGGTCAAAATTCTAACCAACCAATTTTTGTGGTTGATGGTAACGTTTTAGAAAACAACGTTTTCGATGCGGACAATGCTGATGGAGGGTCGCAGTTAAAAAACCTTAACCCGGATGATTATGAAGCCATTACAGTTTTAAAAGGTGCCGCAGCCACATCGGTTTATGGTTCACGTGGTATTAATGGCGCCATAGTTATTACAACAAAAAAAGGAAAAGCGGGCCAGGGATTGGGCGTTGAATTTAATAGCACTTATCAAACCCAGCATATTTACAAAGCCCCGATGGCTTACCAAAATACCTACGGTCAGGGTAGTTGGTCTGCTGCTGAAGGTAATTTCAGACCCGATGGTAGTGTCATTCAAACGATGGGCAGCTGGGGTACAAGGATGGATGGAAGCTTACATCCGGCTGTATCTAATTTTGACAAAAAGGTTCCGTATGCTCCGCAGCCCGATAACTGGAAAGTTTTTTACCAGGATGGAGCTTACATAAATAATAACCTTGCTCTTACAGGTGGTTCAGACAAATTTGGATTTCGCATGTCATACTCCAATAACCAGGCTACCGGTACTTTGCCTAATAACGAGATGGCAAGAAACTCCCTCGACTTTAAAATGAATGGCCAGTTGAACAAAGTGTTTTCAACTGAGTTGGGTGTAGCTTATTCAAACACCGTTGCCAGGAACTTTTATTCGCAGGGCCGTTACTATTATGGTGGTGGTCAAAACCTTGGTTTCAATACTTATTATTTGCCTCGTAATATTGATACTAAAGATTGGTATGCAACTTACAGGGCTGCGGATAATACGCCAGACTTTACGCATGCTTATGGCAATCTTTCGGCAGTGGTAAATGCATTTTCAAGGTTCGATAAAAACAATTATTATCGTCATGAAAATTCTGTCCTTGCCTATACTCAGTTAAAGGCCCAGGTAGCTCCCTGGCTGGATTTTTCTGCAAGAGCTAACGTAAACTATTACAAAATATTTACGGAAGAAAAAAACCTTGGTAATGAGAAAGATAACCGTGGAGGTTATTATGGGATAGGTGGCAACTATTCCAACGATTATACGCTATTGTTCATGGGTCACGCTACCAAATCGTTTAACGACGATTTTTCTGCCGACTTCAGGGTGATAAATGAAATATACGGAAACAGGCAGGGCGAATCGTATGCTGCCAATTCAAATGGCGGGTTGAGCGTTCCCAACCAGTTTTTCCTCGGCAATTCGGTGAACAACATACAAAACAATATCAAATACGGTTACACAAAACCATCAAGGCTAACTATTGGATTAGCGGGTATTTTAAACCTGAACTACAAACGTTATCTTAATCTTGAAATTACAGGACGTAACGATTGGTTAAGTACCCTTACGTATCCCTACGCGGTAATCGGCGGGCAAAATAATTATACTGTTTTTTATCCTTCGGTTAATGCTTCCTATTCTTTTTACGATCATTTTGTAGATGACATGCCATCATGGTTGTCATCCGGCAGGCTTAGGGCATCTCTTGCCTATGTGGGCAACTCCGGCATTGCCGGCGCTTATGCCACTGGAAGTGGTTATACACCTGCCACTACGTACAATCAAAACGGCCAATCGGTGGGCCTGGCAACGCAATACAGGGCCAACATTAAACCCAATCTAAACCTGAAACCTCAGGTGCAGCGTTCAATAGAACTTGGTACCAACTTCGGGTTGTTTAGAGAAAAGGTGAATGTGGATTTTGCATGGTACAAAACCAACACTTTCGACCAGTTGCTCGAATTGGGTGGTGTACCAGAAACAGGCTACAATACCATGTTTGTAAACGCAGGTAATATTCAAAACAAAGGCTGGGAATTACTGGTAAATTATTCGCCCATACGCCAAAAGGATTTTGGTCTCGACCTGTCGGTAAACATGGCAAGCAATAGAAGTAAAATCATTGAATTTGGTAATGGCATTAAGCAATGGGAGCTAAGTGGCGGTTACGATGGCGCCAATGTGTACGCTTATGAGGGCGGTGCTTTCGGAATTCTTACTTCTGATGCATCCTCTTCCATCAAACACGATCCAAAAACCGGGTTTCCTTTGGTGACAGTCACTGGACGCAATACAAGCACCAACGCGCTGGATAAAAGAGATTTTCAACTATACGAATATGTATCCAACACAGATGCTGACGGCCGCGCACAAATTGGAAGGGTTGAACCAAACCTCACGGGCGGCGTAAGTGCTACGATTCGCTATAAAAACTTCTCCCTGTTTACACAGGTTGATGGCAGGTTTGGAGGCTGGGTATATTCCGAAGCGTTGAACTATGCCATGGCACAGGGAACTCCTGAAGCATCATTACAATGGCGCGACCT
>JBDTOV010000374.1:0-2868 GCA_039933035.1 Ginsengibacter sp.
CATCAGTTCCCAATTATAAAAACCTCCTCCTGCGAAACCCCGATGTTGAAAGCTCTCCAAAATTAAAAGCTGCCACCGTATTCTGTCATTGAAAGTCCAAAAATTAAAGCTCTTTTATAAGTCGGGGTTTCGCAATAAAGTCCCTTTTAATCCATAGTGTAAAATGCGAAAACCCCACCGGGACATAAAGATGATCCCTGCTGAACAAACTGGATGATTTAACAATTACCGGCTGGTGAGGACACCTGCCTCGGAGAGTGTAATGGTTCGGCTTGATAGTAACCATGGAAACAAATAAACCAACCATAGAAGCAAATTATTAATCTATGGAGGTAGCCAATTGAAATGTTACCCTGCTCTTTTTATGTTCAAAAAAAGCGGCATAAATACCGGGTATATCAAATATTTATATTCATACTCTTCAGGATTGGAGTTATCCCATTTTATTTAAAAATTCTGATGAAAATTCAATAAATCGTAACATGTGAAATATGTAATAATATTCCTTAGTTGTGTAACAACTATTTGCATAAAAATTGTCAGCTTTGCTGGTTAGCTAAACCGAATTTAAATCCAATAAAATGAAAAAAAATCTACTGATTATTGCTCAGACGTTTATAATAGTATTTGTTACGCATCTAAGTTTTTCGCAGGTTGTTGCACCTCCCCTGGGCAGCGCAGCAAGTTTTGTTCTCTTTTCTTCACAGGGCGCTGTAACCAATGGTGGCGTTAAGGCTATTGTTACTGGTAACGTAGGTACCAACGGCGGTGGAAGTACTACTGGTTTCGGCAATGTGAACGGTGTGATACACAATGGTGATGCTGTAAGCGCCCTGGCAGCCGCGGATTTACTGATTGCTTATAACCAATTAAATGCCACCACAGCCACTAATGCACATGCTCCCGGACTGGGTGGCGGGGAAACACTTTTTACAGGCGTATATAATATTGGAGGTACTTCCTTTTTGGATTTAACACTTAACTTAGATGCACAGGGCGATCCGAATGCTGTATTTATTTTTAAAATAAATGGAGCATTTTCTACGAATGCATCTGCTAAAGTAAAATTGCTTAATGGGGCACAGGCATGTAATGTGTTTTGGAAAGTTGAAGGAAAGGTAGACATGGCTACCGGAACTTTTATGAGGGGAACTATTATTGCCAACAATGCTGAAATAGTAATGGCTATTAACGATACGCTTGAAGGAAGGGCTTTCACTACAACAGGCGCTATAACAGTTGCCGGAATAATGGCCTATACACCGCCCGGTTGCGGAACGGTTGTTCTTTCAGGTCCGGTTGCGCCTACGCTTGGTGCCGCCACCTGCTTTGCTTTATTTTCAGGTAACGGCGATGTTAGTAACAGCGGTGTTACCTATGTAACCGGCGATGTTGGAACCAATTTTGGTGCAACTGCCGGTTATGATCCTTTATTGGTAGGGGGTACTATTCATACCTCGCCGGATGCATCTACTAATCAAAGCGCATCCGATTTAATAATTGCTTATAATTACCTAAATGTGCAGCCTCACGATATTCAATTAATGTTTCCTGCCCAGTTTGGAAACGGGCTTGAACTTACACCACACACGTACCTCATGAACTCGGCGGCATCCCTCACAGATACCGTATACCTGAATGCATTGAATAATGTGAATGCGGTATTTATAATAAAGATTAATGGGGCTTTTGCAGCAAGTGTTAATTCAAAGGTTAAACTGGTCAACGGTGCCCAGGCTAAAAATGTATATTGGTTAGTAGAAGGAACCGTAGATATTTCAGCTAATTCAGTTTTCAACGGTACGATTGTTGCAAACAGCGGCGTAATAACCCTGGGAACAGGGGTCAATATCAACGGAAGGGCGATGGCAACTAATAGGGCATTGAATACCTCGGGGATAAATGCCGTTTCTCCTGCTGGTAACTGTACCGTACTTCCCGTAACCTGGCTTTACTTCCGCGGAAAACCTGTACAAAAAGATGTTTCATTGGAATGGGGCACCACCAATGAAATGAATAATGGCTTTTACATTATTGAAAAAAGCCGGGATGGTCAGAAGTTTGAAACTTTAACCACTGTGAATGCAACCAAAGCGATCGGATCAGCCCAACATAATTATTCCTTCCTGGACCGCCAGCCATTTAGTCTTAATTACTACCGGATTTCACAAACAGATAAAGACGGGCAGGTTAATCCATATAATACGATACTGGTGAAAATGAATAATAACCAGGGGTTTGATGCCCGCAGTTATGTGCAGGGAAGTTATGTTTATCTTCAAACTTCCGGTACAACTGCCGGCAATGGTACTGTTGAATTGTACAGTATTGAGGGCAAAAGAATGTCATCACAAAAAATAGTTCTAACCAGGGAACCGAATTTATATAAAATCAGTCGTCCCGTGCAGAAAGGCATGTACCTGATCCATTTACTAAGCAATGGGAAAAAGCTTTATAGCGGAAAAGTTATGCTACTCTGATAAAGTGTTATTAAAATCATCGGGTAATATCTTTAACAGGATTGCAAATGATCTACGGAAGAACGCCTTAAAAGTAAAATTTTAAGGCGTTTTTTAGTAACAAAAAATCTCTTTTCTCTTGCCTTGGAATTCAATTTTTTACTTGGGAGCCGTTCAATATGTCCTTTCTGTCCCAGAGGGGTTTTCGCCGCATCTGTTCCCAGTTATAAAAACCTCCTCCTGCGAAACCCCGATTGTTGAAAGCTCTCCAAAATTAAAAGCTGCCACCGCTGCGCTGTCATTGAAGCACAAAAATTAAAGCTCTTTTCTACGTCGGAGTTCGCAATAAAGCCCCTTTTAATCCATAGTGTAAAATGCGAAAACCCCACCGGGGACATAAAACATTAGC
>JBDTOV010000375.1:0-2862 GCA_039933035.1 Ginsengibacter sp.
AGTCATCAAAGGAATGCTGGCCGCCATTGGTATTTTATTGATTGCAAAACAGGTCCCTTTCGCTCTCGGTTATGACAAACCTGATTTCTGGGGCAGCGGGCTTCTGAATTTTTTCCATGCAAAGAATTTATCAGGCACCATTCATAATTTTAATGACCATACAACGAGAGTAGCTATCATTATTTTTTTTACTTCACTTGCCGTTCTTATTTTACTGCAGCAACGCTTTGCAAGAAGGCTCAAAGTTATCCCTGCGCCCCTGATTGCTGTTCTGGCAGGCATTCTGATCAATTACATTTTTACGGCAGGTACTTCCGCATATTCTCTCAGGCAGGCTCAACTGGTTCATATACCTGCCAACATTTTTGGGGATATATCGTTCCCTGCTTTTTCAAAATTCTTTTCTTCCGGTGAGATCTGGAAAGATGGAGTTATTATTGGTCTGTTAGCCACTCTTGAAACCTTGCTTTGCATAGAAGCAGTTGATAAACTGGATACACATAATCGGATAACTCCTGTTAATCGCGAATTAATTGCACAGGGCATTGGTAATATAGCCTGCGGTTTGGTAGGTGCAATCCCTATGACAGCTGTTATTGTACGGGGTGCCGCTAATGCAGATGCAGGAGCAAAAACAAGATTATCTTCTTTTACACATGGATTATTTTTATTGCTAGCTGTTCTGTTTATTCCATTTATATTAAACAAAATACCTTATGCTTCGTTGGCAGCTATTTTGTTCGCCACTGGTTTTACGCTTACAAAACCCAAACTCTACCGAAATATGTGGAGCCTGGGATGGAAACAATTTCTTCCCTTCCTTTTAACGATTGTTATTATTTTGATGACCGATCTTTTGATCGGCGTGACAGCAGGTCTGTTATTATCTGTTTACTATATTGTCAGTAATAATTTCAAGGCGGAATATGAAATAAAGGTCACTAAAAAAGATAGCCGTGAAATATTTTATATCAGACTAAACAGCAATGTTACTTTTCTGAATAAAGTAAAACTAAAAGACGTTCTGGATAAAATCGCTGAAGACTCAACGCTCACCATTGATGGCAGCGAATGCAATTTTATCGACTATGATATCCTGGAAATCATCAGTGAATTTGAAAACAAGGCCCGTGACCGGAATATAGAATTGCATTTATTGGGTATCGAGAAGGTCAATGTAACAGCAATACATTGAGTTAGATCATAAATGCGGGCAATATTACTTTACACAAATGCAATAAATGGGAATTGGTCAAACTTCAGTTCTTGAATTTTCTTCCCATACTGGATCCATTACGATACACAGTCAATTGCCCGTTCAATGTTGCCTGTGAAGAATCCATGTATTGAACATTAACAATACCTAAAACATCAAAAGCTCTTACATAATAATTTCTCATACCCTGCCCCGCTATTAGAAAAATATTCCGTGACTGATCAGCCGCTATACCTGCTAACTCAGACCCAATCAGCAATCCACTCAAATAATTGTATCCATCGGCTGGAGTTAGTTGTTTCAACAAATATTTTGAACGCACATGGAATAAACTATTTAATAAATTGGTATGACAACCTTCCAACACACCCTTTTTAAAATTTTCATCATCCGCGTTTACCTGAACGTCCTTACTAAAGATAGCCAGTGTACTATTGGTTGATAGTAATTGAAATAATTCCCCCGTCATAAAAGTTTTAATGCCGGCAACTACCCCATCATCTACAGCCACATGCTTTGAATGAGTACCTGGCAAAATACACAATTGATTACGACCAGTAAAAAGATGGGCGCATCCGGCGAGTTGTATTTCTTCCCCTCTCATTACATCAACAGTTGAACATACT
Source organism: Ginsengibacter sp. (assembly GCA_039933035.1). Taxonomy (GTDB): domain Bacteria; phylum Bacteroidota; class Bacteroidia; order Chitinophagales; family Chitinophagaceae; genus Ginsengibacter. The sequence continues at coordinate 1,843 of JBDTOV010000375.1, forward strand.
CCTGAGATCAACAGAACAGTTCTGCCCGCATCTGTTCCTGGCATTATTTCTTTAACAGACAGTCCGGCACCATCTGCCTTTACAGGAAGTTTAGCATAGGGCAATTCCATAATGCCCATATTGGAAGAAGCCATTCCTGAAATAATCAACGGGGTATCCAATAAAGATATATCCATCCGCTTAGCCAGCACAGCTATATTCTTTTCAATGATGCTATAGTAAAATAATAAACGGCTATTCTCATTTTCGCCGGCTATCTTCCAATTCTTATAAGTGGAAGCTATTCCTTCATTGGTACTTATCTCTTCCAATGCCTGACCATTATCCGCATTTACTACCTGTAAACGAAAATTGCTGGTACCCCAATCACATCCTAAAAAAATGTTCATTGCGAATAATTTATACTTTATTAGTCTTTTTATTTTCATCAACCCATGGTTGAAACCATGGGCTAAGGTCCAGTCTGCTTATTGTATAAAAATAAATCCGAGTAAATCCTTTTAACCTGTGTCATCCGTGTTCAATTAATTTTATAAAACATACATTTCACTCATTTACACACGTTCATTTCCCATTTTCTCCTAAGGAGTTTGTATCCTTTCGATATTACCTACTAAAAACACATAACAAAAAACACCAACCACGGCCATAGATCCGATAAATATAAGTGCCGGTTCAAAATTTCCATCTTTCACCAGGTAACCAATAACAATGGGGACCACAATGGACGATAAATTACCAATGAAATTAAAAGCGCCACCCGTTACTCCAATCAGGTGTTTCGGAGCCAACAGCGAAACAAATATCCAGGTAATAGAGGCCATACCGTTTCCAAAAAAAGCAATCGACATAAATAAAATGATCAGCGAACTGCTTTGCACATAGTTTGCACCAATGATAAAGATGGATAATAAGAGACCGATAATAACTGGTGCTTTCCTGGCGATGTTAGGGGATAATTTCTTTTTGGTAAGATAATCCGACAGTAATCCTGCGATCAGTATCTCGGCAAATGCTGCG
>JBDTOV010000376.1:0-2772 GCA_039933035.1 Ginsengibacter sp.
GCCAGCATTTTTGGCAATGCGAGATGCATGTCAATGGATATCAAATGCGAATCGATAGATCCTGATTTTAAACCTTACTATATAAAAAATTCGGAGTACCAAAAAGGGTTGTCGTACCAGTAAACCCGCAAGGTGAATGTCACCCTTTCTCTCCCGGATATTTGGCACCCGTAAATTCTTCTTTCCACGGCATACATAGGTTGATTGTTATGATCAGGTCTCCGGGTTGGGGGCCTCACATTGCTGCCAATACTCTACTATTTTCTTAATGGTACTTTCCAAACCGGAGTAACTGTTTGGCTTAACAAAAAATCCTTGTACGGAGTGGGAATATGCATCAATCACTATTTTTTGCGATGCCGCAGTTGTAAGGAATAAATAAGGGATGCATTTTAATTTTAGCTCCTCATTGTTATGAACCATTTCCCTCAGTTCCAAACCGTTTAATTTAGGCATATTGATGTCCGAAAGGATGAGAAAAGGTTTTTCCCTGGAAGAAAGTAAATATTCCAGGGCCAGGGTGCCATCAAAGAAGAAAATTATTTCATTTTTATAGTTCAGGCTCTTAAAAATCTCAGTCATAATTTCCTGGTCATCAGGGTCATCTTCTATTACCACAATTGGTCCGTTTTTATTCATTGTAATTTGTTTGAAATGAGTTGCTGAGATAGTATTTTGCTATGAGTCGTCCTTTGCGTGAGTGAGTTATTCCACCGTCATTCACAATTGTCTCTTGCGTCGGTTCTGGTAAACTTAGTTCTTTTATTTGACTGGAGTTAATATTACGTTCCGGGACGAATGCCTGGATTAATTTCCATGGCAGATATCCTTTATTAATTTTTGCGGGGAATAGCGGGATAAATATTCAGGCCTATGCCAGGGTGCCAAAATGTTTTGCGATTTGAATAACAGGAATATCTATGCTATGGGTGAATTTCAAGTTGTCGCATAGGGTTGCCAACCTTTGTGATATTACATGCCTATTTACCAGTCTCTTCATAAAGGTTGGCAACCCTTTCCCGCTCATGTTAGCAACAATTTGAAATGCACCCTATACTATGGAAAATTATGCAGGTATTACTTTATCTTTATTTCAATTAATACTTGCTATATGAACCGTTTCTTCCTTTTTATCGCATTTTCCTTCCTTTTTATTTTTTCTGCAACAGCGCAGGATATGGTGGGTAAAGCGGATGCTTTTATCCGGCAACTCGACGATGCACAACGCATTAAGGCACTGTATCCATTTGATACCACCGAAAGGTACCGGTTTAATTATGTACCGCAAGACGATAGAAAGGGCATCTCTGTAAATGAACTAAATGCAGTACAAAGGGCAGCTTTGATGGATTTATTAAAAACCTGCGTCAGCGAGCAAACTGTCCGGAAGATAAACGATATCATGCAACTTGATATTGTTTTAAAGGAACTTGAAAAACGTAAAGCGGAGGATCATTTTCGTGATCCGGGAAAATACTTTATTACAATTTTCGGAATTCCTTCAACCAATACAATCTGGGGATGGCGTTTTGAAGGGCATCATGTTGCTTTTCATTTTTCTGCCGATAAAAAACAACTGGTGGCCGGTACGCCGGGCTTCCTGGGATCTAACCCGGCAATTGTTTTAAGCGGGCCGCAAAAAGAAAAAGAAGTGTTGAAAGAAGAAACGGATAAAGGCTTTACATTGCTGCATGCACTTTCTCCGGAAGAATTAAAAAAAGCAATCACCGATACAACTGCTCCCGGTGAAATTGTAACCGGTGCCAGTCGCAGTGCAATGATTGGGCACCCGGTGGGCATCCGCTACAACGAACTGTCACCTGCACACCAGCAATTGTTTTTGCAACTTCTCAACCTGTACGTTCATCGGTACACTACCTTGTTTGCCCAAGCCATGCTTAAAGAAATACAAGTTGCCGGTTTAGACAATCTTTGGTTTACCTGGGCGGGCGGCACACAACATGTATTGGGCAAGCCATATTATTACCGCATACAAGGCCCCACTATAATTGTCGAATATGATAACTCTCAAAACAACGCAAACCATATTCACACCGTAGTACGGGATCTGAAAAATGATTTTGGCGGCGATCTTTTGCTGGAACATTACCGGCAAAGTCATTAATTATTACGACCGGCCCGTAAGAAAAAACAATTAATAACTATACTTAAAGTAATCACACCATTCTTCATCACACAGTAATTTTTGGTAGAAGGGATTTCGCAATACCTCCGTGTAATCCATTGCTATTCCATCCACTTTTATTTTCCTATAGATCAGCCGGATACCATGACTATAATCAACCCACCAGTTGATATGCCCGGTATACAATGGTTGTATCGCTTTGCCGTTTAGTTGGTGCCAGCCATAAATAGCTTCCCTGTCGGTTTTGGCATCCCTTGAAATTTTACCTGAAATCACAACATCTTTTTTGATGCCGGCAATTAAACCCCGTTTCCCTTTTCGAAGCGCCTCAATGATTAAATGATGCTGCCACATGGTTACACTGCTATCTCTGAATGCATACATGGGCACAGGCTCCAGTTTTACAATGGCTTTTCCATAAATGAGATCGACCATTTTCCTGGTAGGTAAAAAGCAATTAAAGCTGTCTGCAATTTTTTGTGCAGCCATCGGCGTTAAAGGAATTCTTGCCCAATCCATATCTGTGCCTATTGAAAGATAATCGGGGGCCGCATAAAACACCGCCCGGTGAATCCTACCCGCACTGTCCTTTAATTCAGCAGTAATGGCAACAAATTTTTTCAGAA
>JBDTOV010000377.1:0-2742 GCA_039933035.1 Ginsengibacter sp.
TCATGGTTACATCGCCATTGCCCATCAACGGCGCATCAATTGAAACATTATTTGGAATATGTTGAGGAGGATTAGCCCATATATTTTTAAATACAGTTTGGGCTACTGATGTTATCCTTTTTTGGGCTGAAAGAGGTGACAGGCCAAATAATAATGAAAATAAAATTAAACATTTAGCCATCTTCATTTCCTGAACTTTTTAATATTACAACACCTTGTAAAGTTTCACGGATTCTATAACAGGGCAAGCCAAAGAATTAGAAAAAGTAATTCGAACTTTTGAAGCAGTGACGTCATCAAATTTTGCCAGCTTTTTACTTCCAACCGTACTGCCCCTGAATACGGGAATCCATGTACCATCTTTATCCACTTCTATTGTAAACGACCGTATCCGTTGCCCAAGTGGAATAAATTCTTTAATCTCCATACAATTGAATGTTGAGCGATCTTTCAATTGAAAAGTAAGCGAAGCTACAGTGGTATTGTCATTTACAGCCCAATACAAATTTTTGTTTTTGCTTAGTACATTGGAAGCGGCATATTTTTTTAGATTGCTCCTGGTCTCAGAGGCGTTAGCTTTTGCACCTTGTAGTAAATCGGTTGAAAATGATTTTGCCAGATAATCCTGGAGCGAATCAAGCGCTTTGATGTCGTGAGCGTTGATCTGGCCTTTTTTGTCGGGTGGAACATTGAGGTTCCAGCAGGCGCCGTTACCAACTGATTTGAAATAAATTTCTTTCAAACTTTCCAGGCTGCGAACCTTGCTATCTTCTTTTGCGTGATAAAACCAACCCGGCCTGATGGAAACATCCACTTCTGCAGGTATCCACTTTTCGCCATTGAGCGTACCTGTTTCTCCTTCTATATAATTAGTATATCCAATGCCAGGTTCATCGCCGTTTCGGCCATGCGGAGTATAGGTAGCCCAGCAGGAATCTTTTACAAATCCACTTTCGTTACCGCACCATCTTGCATCGGGGCCTATATCACTAAAGATAACAGCATTAGGTTGCAATTTCCTAATGATAGCAAATGTGTTTTTCCAGTCATAATAGGTCTTACGATCAATCTCGCGCTTTTCATTCGCACCTCCATAATATCCAGTCCCGCCATTTGCGCCATCTAACCACACTTCAAATATGTCACCGTAGTTGGTAAGTAACTCCTTAAGTTGGTTCCTATAATAAGTAATGTATTCGGGCTTTCCATACAGAGCGCTGTTTCTATCCCATGGTGACAGATAAATTCCAAACTTGATTCCGTACTTTTTACAGGCTTCAGAAATCTCTTTCACCACATCGCCTTTGCCGTTATTCCACGGGCTGTTTTTTACAGAATGTTCGGTATATTTTGAGGGCCATAGGCAAAAGCCATCATGGTGTTTACAGGTAAGAATAGCACCTTTAAAGCCATGCTTTGCAATAGTAGACACAATCTGGTCCGCATCAAAATTAGTTGGGTTGAAAACATTCTCTTTTTCATCTCCCAATCCCCATTCACGTTCGGTAAAAGTATTAACGGTAAAATGAAGGAAGCAGTAGCGTTCCATTTCCTGCCAATTCAATTGGCGTTGAGCAGGTAATGCCCCGTAAGGTTTAGGAGCCGTCTTTTGTGCTGAAAGTATCGTTATCGAAAAAAATGATGCAATGAAGATTAAAAATTGGGGAAGTTTCATTATTTATTGGTTTAATTTTATTTTTAGAATTTTTTAATTTTCTCCCCTTAATCCATACTTTTTTTTGTTTTTTGCAAAATCCGGATTTTCATATAAACCTATTTTCTGAAAAGGGATTTTAATAATATTTTAGTTATAATTATTCAATGTCACACACTTAAATACAGTCTATAAAATACTACCACGAATCTACCCATCCAATTCACCGACAAACTATTTAGCCTGCACTTTTTCAATGCCGTCCAAAAGCTTGATCGTTATTTTTACTTTGACATCGGCACCCTCTGAAAATGTACAATCGAATAATAAATGATGATTGCCCTCCGCCAGTTCGGGCAGGGATTTAAGCAATGCAACCTTCTTTACAAATTTTCCTTTCTGATCGTAGAGGCTTGCAGAAGCCGAGTTATCAATAACCAAACTTTGCCCAGCTTTTAAGTTTAAGGGTATCTGTATTCGCAAGGAATTGTCCAACTCAATAACGGGGTTACTGATTTCTCCTATGTTACCGACAGCCAGTAAGACTAATTGCGCATTTTGGCTGCCTGTATTATTTTCAAAATTCCATTCAGACGAAGTGGGTTCGCCCGGTTGTAATATTTTAGCGGCATGTTCAAAAATGATCTTTTTATAACGGTACATTTTCCATGCATTTACTGCGTCTCGCTCCAGGTGAACATCATGTTCCGGCATCCTCAGCCACTGTTTCTGAGCAGGTGAAAATGCTTTTTTTTGTTGTGCTTCTGTCCAGCTATTAACCTGTTCAACAATTTCATTAATAAAAGGATTATTTTTTATGGCATCGTATCGCACCACCAATGCATAGCCTGCATTGTAACCTGCAGCTCTTGCCAGCATCCAGTCCACATCTTCCGGATTTGTTTGGCTTGTGATTAAAAACCAGCCCAACATATTTGGCATGTAATTATCTTCATAATACTCCTGGTTGTCAATACGGTAATCCGACTGGCTTTCGCGGAAGCCACCATACCATGGTTCGCCCCAGTTAAGATAATCATTCATGTGCCAGAAATAATGTGCAGCCCTGCTTGATCCAAAAACAACAG
>JBDTOV010000378.1:0-2719 GCA_039933035.1 Ginsengibacter sp.
TTTCGCAGGAAACAAAAATTATAACGAATGCTATCAACAGCGGAACGATTTTTCTCATTTATGTAGATTTTAAAAAAACTTATTTATTTATTAACCCCCTTTCGCCTCATATAATTAAAACATCTTTACAAGTATTAACTGTTTCCGGTTAAACTACTGGATAGGTAAATTAAAGACCCCTTCGGTAATTGCTTTAAACAGGGTACTACCCTGCAAAGTGTTTGTTAACTGGCCGCTGAACGTTCCTATTACCCTTGTAGCCGTAACGCTGGTAACGATAATTGTAAAAGGTGGGTGTGCAGGGGGCAATAAATTACTACTTGTATTCCATATAGTTACAGACAGATCGGGATTTTCCACTGTATAATCTATTTCGATCCGATACCCGTTTGGCAGCAAAAAACCATTTTCATTATAAGTACCTGCTCCTACCGCCGAGTTATCATTTTTGTTTATAAAAATCTGGAATTCCGGAACAGTACCTCCGGTTGGAGGGCCGGTATAACCATTGAGGTACAAATAGGGTGTGCCCAAATCATCTATGTCTGCCGCAGCCCTGTCTGTAAATTCAGTATATACCCCATCTATTTTACAACTATAAATACCCGGGGTTCCTGCTACTGCTGTAATTGAAAAAGGGCATGAACCAATTGCGCCGGCAACCGTATAATTAAAAGGCCCGGCAGCCGCGGGAGTGCCTGTGGCGGGCAATACAACAAGTTGAGTACCGGTGGAACTAAAGGTGCCGCTTTTACTGAATGATATTCCATTTACGGGAGCTCCCGAAGAGAGGGTATAAGTACCAACAGCGGTGACATTTACCGACAAACTGATGGTATTGGAGCTATTCACAGCTGAGCCAACATAGTAAGTTCCATTAACAGCTGAACCGGCACAATCCAGTGTATAAGCACCAACGGGAGCCGGGCTTACGGTTACAGAAAAATTGCAGGTTGTGCCTCCGCCGCTGACCGCTAAATTGGTGATTGTTGCTGCAACCGGTGTGCCGGTGCCAGCCAGGGTAACCGTTTGCGCCCCGGTTGTTGTAAATGTGCCAGTAGTGCTGAATTTGATACCGTTAACTACCGAAGTGCTAATGCTATAGGGACCAACCACGCTCACAGTTACATCTATCTTAGCATTATTGGCGGGCGTTAGTGGAAAACCGGCCTGGTAGGTACCGCCCAGTATAACACCCGTGCAGTTACCCGGGCTTCCGCCCAAAGCATATACCGCAGGTGGCGTGGCTGCGGTAAAAGTTAATGCAAAATCGCAGGAGGTTACAGAATTTGTTACCGGGTAATTAAAATTACCGGTAGCAGTGGGAGTACCGCTGGCTGCCAAAAAAATATTTTGTACACCCGGGTTGGTAAAAACGCCACTCACATTAAAAGAAACACCGTTAATTGGGGTACCTGTGATGATATAAGTTCCGATGGTAGTTACATTCACGGTCATTTCTACCGTATTTGCTGCAGTCATTGCCTCGCCCACCACATAAGTACCATTGATAGATGATATAGAACAATTACCCGGGGAACCACCCAAAGTATAAAGCGCCGTTCCGGCGCCTGCACCATAAACCGTTATTGAAAAACTGCAACTGGTTAAACCATAAGTAATGGTAAAAGTGTTAATTTCTGTCGTATCAGGTTTACCACTGGCATACAGCCGAATAGTATTTAACCCGGTGCCCACCGTTCCTGCTTTATGAAATGAATAACCATTTATCGTGTCTGATTTAATATCAAAACTGCCGGCTATGGTAACATTTACCTTTACGTCTACATAATTGTTGTTATTTAACACACTGTCATCCTGGAAGATCCCGTTTACAACTATAGGGGAGCAATCTCCTGATACAGCGCTTTTAAGCGTACCAACGGATATCCCGCCCGATTCAAAATCAATTTGTTTTTGGCAGGAGGTAAACGCAAGCAATGCCGATAATAAAATTGTTGCAAATTTGATGATCTTCATATAATGGAATGATTTGAAAAATTAAAGATAAGATTTTTACGAAACCTGCGACTCATCATTTACCAACGCATTGGTTTCCATAACAGGATGCGTTTCTTTGATATTGTGCTGCTTAAAAAACCGTTTCTGGAAAACTAAAATACTGATAACTCCCGTTGATATGGATGCATCTGCTATATTGAATATGGGCCTGAAAAATTCAAAATCATCTCCTCCCCAAAATGGAAACCAGGAAGGAAAATGCCCCTTAAGCACTGGGAAATACAACATATCCACCACGTTGCCATGTAAAAATCCGGCATAACCGTTTGAAGAGAATTTGGCAAGGCCATTATAACCTATGTATTCTTTCAGGGCCGGCTCTACCGTCATGCCTTTATCAAATATTAAACCGTAAAAGGAAGAATCGATCAGGTTACCCAGGGCGCCGGCATACACCAGCGAAGCACAAAATATGAATCCCCTGTGTTGTTTTTCCCTGATTATTTTACGCAGGTACCAGGTACCAAAAATAACCGCCCCCATCCTGAAAATGGTAAGCGCCATCTTTCCCCAGTTACCACCAAATTTCCAGCCATATGCCATTCCGGGGTTTTCTACAAAATAAAGCTGAAATCCGCTGCCGATTACCTGGTGCGATTCGTTAAGATGATAATGCGTTTTGATCCAAAGCTTAAGTGCCTGATCGGCAATAATGATCAATAAGATGATGAATGTTACGTGTCTTGCTTTCATAATA
>JBDTOV010000379.1:0-2688 GCA_039933035.1 Ginsengibacter sp.
AATATTGCACCAAACTGATCTTGATAAGGGAAAAATACCTGGTTATTGATCCATAAATCCCTTTTACCTACACCGATGATGTAAAACGACAGGTCTATATTTTTGTATGAAACACTCCCATTGACTCCATACTGCAACTGGCGGTTATTGTTACCAATAATCTTCCTGTCGCCGGAATTTGAGAGTGTGTTATTACCTGTAAAAATCACGCTATCCCCATCTAAATCGGCAAAGCGGATATCACCCGGATTTTGGGGAACACCCTTGGATGGCGCGATGCCTGGTTTTAAGACGCCTCCCTGCAAGTTGCTGTTCAGGGTGCCTGCCACAAAATCATCAACTTTAAAAAACCCTTGTGTTTGAAAGCCCCATATGTCGCCTATTTTTTGCCCAACATAATAATTGCTGATGGTGCCACCAGCAAAAGTTAATAAACCCCCTTTGTTGTTATATTTAGTGATATATGCCTGGCTGTTAGATAAATTAAATGAAAGGGAATATTTAAAGTCTTTAACATTATCCTTCCAGGAGAGGTTTAATTCCCAGCCTTTAACTTTTAGATCTGCTACGTTTTGAAGTGGTGCAGCGGCTCCTAATGTAGTCGGCAATTCACTACCTGCTGCCAGCATACCCAATGTTTTCCTGGTAAAAACATCTATAGAACCGGCCAGCCTGCCATCCAATAAACCAAAATCTAGTCCAAGGTTGGATGTTTTTACCCGTTCCCAGGTGAAGCTGGCACTTACCAATGGCGGTGCAGGCACGGTAACATTCAGGATATTTGTAGCTGAATTTATCCAGGATGAATTAGACGGGGTTGTAGAGGGGATGTAAGGGTAATAATTTTGTGAACCGTCGGAAGACAATACCACCTGGTTGCCTATTTCGCCGTAAGATGCCCTTAGTTTTAATAAAGAAATTGCAGGTTTAAGATTGTTCATGAAAGACTCCTGCATTATATTCCATCCTGCGGAAAATGATGGAAAAAAGCCAAACCTGTCGCTGGCCGGAAATCGGGATGATCCATCGTAACGCCCTGTTGCCTCTAATAAATAACGCCCCTTGTAATCGTAATTTAACCGGCCGAAATAACCCGCAACTGCAAAAGAATTAAAATTATCTCCGCTATTAATAGTACCAACACTTCCATTGATGGAAGGAGCTGTTGTGCTTATGATTCCAAAACGGCTCACACTAAACCCGCTCTCATTGCTACTTTCCTGGTTAGTTCCTGCCACTACACCGATATGATGTGCATTGGCAATGGTCTTATTGTAATTTGCATATAAGTTCACTGCATTATAATTTGTAGCTTCCGTATAACGGTAATATTGCGAATTGACATTAAGCGGTGAAAAAGTAAAATTTAAAGGATTAATGTAAGAATTAGTTTCAGTAATATTTGTCCTGTCGAGGGTAATCCGGCTAAACGTATATTCTGCATTTAATTTTAACCCCTCAATTAAATCGTATTCTAATTTTCCATAAAGCCTTAAATTATTGGTGTTAGCAATGGTGTACGGTTCCAGGTTTAAAATGTTATTTGGTGTATAGTAAGGCAATGTGGTACTATCTGCTGTTTTGCCATATCCGGTTGGTGCATACGGCCCGAATGTGATAGCGTTATAAAACAATTGACCATAATTTTGCGGGGTATTTTGGGTGGAATTATTATAAAATATATTTACAGAGGCTACAAGCCTGGACGTGAGGCTGGTGTTGAGAAACGCATTCAGGTTATAACGTTTATATTCATCCGCCTTTGTAGCCATAATTCCATCCTGATCTGAATAACCCAACGAAACACGATAGTTCGTTTTTTCAGATCCCCCGTCAAAAGATAGATTATGAAGTTGTTCAAATCCTCCGGGCATGAATGATTTGTATAAATCAGTTTGAGCCAGGGGATATTGTATTCCATTAACCGTAGCTATTCCTGTTGAAGGGAATTTGGAAGGATCCTGATTGTATTGCTCAACAAGGCCATACCATGTGTTCACATCCTGACCAGCCCAATAGGCAGTAGTTCCAAAATCTTTTAAGGCCTGCACAAACCTTAAAACAGATGGTTTTTGAGGCAAAGTACTTGGGTTGGTTGTAGCTATATTAGCTGAATAGCTAAACTTCACCGGCTGGTTTCTTCTTCCATGTTTTGTAGTAATTAAAATTACCCCAAACGCCGCCCTTGCTCCATAGATAGAGGATGCTGACGCATCTTTTAACACTGTTACTGTGTTAATATCATCAGGATTAATGTCTTCAATATTCATAGGAACATTATCTACCAATACCAATGGAGCTCCTCCGTTGATAGAAGTAAAACCCCTGATATTAAGGGAAGATGAAGCACCGGGTTGGCCGGTTCCGTTGGTAATCTGTAAGCCCGCCACGGCTCCCTGTAGTGCCTGGGCTGTACTGGTAATGGGCCGGTCTCCCAATACATCACTCATTTTAACCGTACTTATTGCCCCGGTAAGGTTAACTTTCTTTTGCGTACCATATCCAACCACAACAACCTCATTGCCCGATATTGCCTCCACGTCCAATGAAATATCTACATCGTTGTAAGAGTTTACTACTATACTTTTCTTGCCAAATCCAATAATGGTAAATTCAATCTCATCTCCCTGGTTTGCATTAATTACAAACTTTCCCGCTGCATTCGTACTGGTACCTTTTTTACTTCCT
>JBDTOV010000380.1:0-2669 GCA_039933035.1 Ginsengibacter sp.
GGTTTTCTGCAGTAATGCAACGTGATTGTGCATCAGAAAGCAAACTTAAATTCCCCAAAGACATATTTAATCCATCAAAACTCATAATATTTTATTTTTAATATTCTTATCTATTGAAAAAGTATAAACGAGTTCATTTAAATCAAAAGCAAAATATATCCCTCCATCATACTTTAAAACTTCTTCTTCTAAAATTATTACTCGCTCAAACTTTCAAGAATATCATGACGTTTTCTCCGAAATTCACCTATATTAGTGTCGTAATGTTCAAAACTGTAAACAGTTGTACCTATCAACTCTTTTGCCTTCTCAGGAAATTTTTCCGTGTACATTTTCAGGAGTTCATAATCTACTATCCCATCGCGCATGGCTTCCAGCCTGATGGAGGGGTAGATCGTCTTTTCTCCGGGATAAACAATCCAGCAATCGCCACCAGGCAAAATATTCCCTGATGAAACAATCATTCCCGAGGCATCGTCGAATGGGTTGGGAGAAGTTGAAATGCCAGAGGCAGAGCCCCAGAAATTAAAACCCCAATGCAGATATCCTGGTATATTATATTTAAAATTCACCCAATGCAGCAACCTTGTTTTAATAAGTGGTAATTCGATAAAACGGTTGGCATATTCGCCTTTGGGAGAGAGGCAGGTATAATACCATGCTTCCGCACCTTTGGTTTGTTGCTCCTTGTAAAAATCTAGACCATCTTTTAGGAAGTTCATTTGTGGTACCCACACATCAACCATATTTTCAAGTTGATGGGTGTGGCATGCTTCTATAACTTTGAGTTCAGGAACTAAAGATTTTAAGAATTTTGAAATCTTAATGTACGATTCTACATTGTCGTCTATGGGTTCATCAGCAATGTGCTGGATATATTGTTTTTCCCAACCTTTAGATTTAATATTGTCAACAAAAGCAGGCAAAAATGCTTTATAGAATTGTTGTGTTTTTGGATTATCCAAAGGCATCAATTCTTTATAAATGGAGTCATTCCTAATAATTGGAACGCTTAAACCAAACGGGCTCGTCCATCCGCCATCAATACGTCCACCAAAATGCCCACCTTCAATACGGCCAATAACACCTTCCTCAATAAATAACTCAACCATTTTGTTGAAGTTGGCAAAATCGAAGGACCATTTATTATCTTCAAAAGTAAAATTGGTATGGTCAAAAGGTGAAATCATAGCTACATTCTGCCTGTATTCTGCCAGTGTTTTTGCCATTACCCGGGAAAGTTCCCAATAGAGGTCACTGTGTTTTTCAACGGGATTGTTATTATTCAAATAGTTCAAACGATCAAGATAAAACCAATTGGTAACCCATAGGGAGGTTTTGTTAATTACAGGTTTAAATACTTCTATGGTAATTTGTTTTATTTTGGAAAATTTTTTACCTGCTACTTCTCCCGTTATATATACCGGGTTCGCAATCGGTCGGAATCTTAACCGAGACCCAAAGTGGCTGGGTAGTTCCAAAAGTGACATCTTTGCTTTTCTGATAAATAATTGGGTCAGGGAAAAAACCCGACATTGGCCGGTAGCTGTCACGCGAAGGCTCTGGGTTTGCCCTACCTACTCTTACATAACCAACAAATCCTTTTTTTATATCGGATAAAATCAGACTCCCTTTCATTGGAGCTAAAACCTCTACTTTTAGGTTGGTGATATTTTCATTACTCCTAACAGCAAACTGGAATGATGCATGTTCCCCTCTAGCTACATCGGCATGAGCTAAAGACGGAGCAAAATAAACACTTTCCGGAAAAACCTTCTGAAGAGGATCAACGTATTCAAAGACCACGTTATTATTTGCAGTTTTACAATTGAAAAAGAACACTCCTAGCAGAATAAAAAAATATTTTGTGTAATTCATTTATGCTTATAGAATTTATATTATCCGAGCAAAATTTTATTTATTTTTTGCATTATTGAACTATTAAATAATCTACACCCAATTTATTCGCTTTGGGATTTGCCTTATTAGTTCCCTTAACTATTAATTTAAATGTATTATTACCTTTTTTTATGCTTCCATTCTTAACAACGTATTTTTTAAGGCTCAACTTCTCACTATATAAATCAATATCTTTAAAGATTATTTCGCCGTTCAAGAAAACATCAACAATCACATAATCTGAAGCATTCGTAAATACTGCAGTCAATTCACCTTTTCGTTCTTTTTCAGAGTAAAAACTTGTCTCTAATGTATCATTCATTTTAATCCCCTTCCATAACAAATGATTACGGCCACTCCAATCATACGAAAGAAAAGCCTCTGTAATAGCTTCTCCACCATTTACATGTTCAATTGTAAATCCTTCCACTTCAAATTTATCTGCTAATTTTATAGGTATTTGAACGCTCTCAATAACATCTTTATACTCAGCTTTTGCATCCTTGGTACCATACCAAAATGTGGTAGGTGCATAATCAATATGAGTGGATGCCCAATGCCAGATTTCCATATTAAACCTTAAGGATTTTTCAAACGGAATAACATCCAAAGACCGCCAACGACTATTCACCGTTAATCCAGGACTTCTATTACCGTCACCAATAGGTTGTGCATTAAATGGCGCTGAAAAATCAACAACACTGCACCAGGCATAGCCATAATAATCTTCTGTACCTGTCCCAAAATGTGTGGGGAATTTTCTATCCCAT
>JBDTOV010000381.1:0-2654 GCA_039933035.1 Ginsengibacter sp.
TTTGAAAATTGATACATCGGAATTCAAAAAAAGAATGTTGAACTCCATTGTTAAAAATGGGCGCTACCGACCCAGTGTTTTTGAAGGGCTGGTATCCACTCAACTACATGCACAGTTAGATGAGAACATGTACAAATTCCCAGGTTTCGACCTTGCAGAAAGGCCCGTCCGCTATTATCCATATAATGCGGCTGCGCATGTTTTGGGTTATGTCGCAGAGGTAGACACGACGATCATTCGTAAATCCGGATACTTTTACCAAATGGGCGATTACGTGGGCCGGAACGGTTTAGAATCAGCTTATGAAAAAGTGCTAATGGGACAACGAGGTATCAAATACCTGGTTAAAGACAATAAAAACCGCATACAGGGAAGTTTTGAAAAAGGCATATTTGATACGGCTGCTTTGGCTGGCAGAAACCTGTACACCAGCATGGATATTGAATTGCAGCAACTGGCCGAGAAATTATTTACCAGCAAGATCGGCGCAGTGGTAGCCATCAATCCACGCACAGGTGGCATTTTGGCCATGGCGTCCGGGCCAACATTTAATCCCAATGACCTGGCTGGTGCTTCGTTCCGAAAAAATTATGGAAGAATGGTGTTGGATACGGCACGGCCTTTACTTAACCGTGCCATCAAAGGACAATATCCTCCCGGCTCCACTTTTAAACCGCTCGGTGCCTTGGTGGCTTTGGATGAGGGATTGATAACACCATCGTTTGGTTATCCATGTAGTGGTGCATATTATCAATGCGGCAGACCCGTTAAGTGTACGCACTCCGGTGGCGGTCATGCTTCCAATCTTAGAAAGGCCCTGGCTAATTCCTGCAACTCATACTTCGTTCATGTCTTCAGGATGGCCATTGATAATCCCCGGTTGCAAAATGCTACCATGGGATACCTAAAGTGGAAACAGTACATGAATACATTTGGGCTCGGCGTCAGGTTGGGTATCGATTTGCCGGGTGAAGATTACGCGTCTATACCTGATACATCGGGCTACAACAGAGACTTTGGCGGCAGCCGGCGCTGGAATAGCTGCAATATTCTGACCCTGGGTATCGGCCAGGACAGGATGACTGTAACACCCCTTCAATTGGCCAATGCGATGAGCCTGATTGCCAACAAAGGCTATTATTATACCCCACATTTTGTAGATAGCATACAGGATGAAACCACCGCTGATACTGTGTTCCTGGCAAAGTATCGAAAAAAACACGATGTCACCCATATTGCTGATTCTACCTATGAAATTGTACAATTGGGTATGCAGGATGTGGTAACCAATGGTACTGCACGCAATGCCATGATACCCGGTATCGATGTTTGCGGAAAAACCGGAACAGCACAAAATCCGCACGGAAAAAATCACTCCATATTTGTCGCATTTGCACCGCGCCAAAATCCAAGAATTGCAATTGCTGTTGTTGTTGAGAATAGTGGATATGGAAGTACATGGGCATCACCAATTGCGTCGTTGATGATGGAAAAATATTTGAATGACACTATTTCTGAAAAGCGTAAACCTGAAGTGGAGCGTATATCAAAGGCAGACCTGATACCGGCAGCAATCAAAAAATGGTATTATGTAAAAGATTCACTTAGGCAGGCCCGGTTAAATAAAATTGCGAAAGAAGCGGAGGTCGATCTGGACCAACAAATTGAGGCGCCGGTAACCAATCGCAAATTTACTTACGACCCGGAGGCCGAACCGCTGCGTAAGGATACCAGTGATCCAACCATCAATAAGTCACCCCTTTGGATACCGAATGAAAAAAAGAATAAAAGAGATTCTATTAAGCTATGAGTTATCACCATAATTCTATATCAAAAGGGTTTGACTGGAGTGTTATCTGGCTCTACACATTACTTGTGGCTATTGGGGTGTTCATGATTTTTGCGAATGAATACAAGGAAGGTGAAAGTGTTATACAACCTATACTAAGCCAGTCAAAGGATTATGGAAAGCAGGTTTTATGGGTGGGCATTTGTGGATTACTTGCCACTTTTATTTTACTAACGGATAGTAAATTTTTTACAGCAACCGCCAACCTGTTATATGGCTTTGGTGTTATGCTTTGCATTTTAGCATTGTTTATTGGCACAGAAGTAAAAGGCTCCAAATCATGGATATCATTCGGAGGTTTTCGGCTGCAACCTTCAGAGCTTTGTAAAGTTTTTACCTGCCTGGCGCTGGCAAAATATATAAGTCGACAAGATACCGATTTTACAAAAATGCGAAGTCAGCTAATAGGGGCTGTCATTGCCTTGTTACCGGCTTTTATCACGATAGCTCAAAATGAAACGGGTCTTGCATTGGTTTATTTTTCGTTTTTCCTGGTCATGTACCGCGAAGGATTGCCTCCCTTTATTTTAGTTGCGGGTGCGTCAATTGCCGTACTGCTTATACTTTCACTCATATTCGAACCACTTAGTTTGCTCATTGGTTTTGTCATCCTGGCTTTACTTGCCATATTATTTTTGCGCAGACAGTTTAAACGAAATCGATGGCTGTTGGGAACAATTGTTGGTGTATGGGTCTTTGCCAGTGTCATATCAGCTTTTGTTATTCCTTATGGAATTAATAAGTTGATGAAGCCCTATCAACGGGATCGGATTTATAGCCTGGTTGGCCGTCCTTATATTCCACA
>JBDTOV010000382.1:0-2650 GCA_039933035.1 Ginsengibacter sp.
GTTTAAAAGAAATATTGGTAACATGTGGCAACCGATGTTCTGTACTGCCATTGATATAAGCTTCTTCCAATTTCATTAATTCTGTTTCCAGCTTATCTCTTAATTTGCCGATACGCCTGGTATCCTCTTCCATGTTGAGCCGGCAAATTTCGCAGGCTTTTCCAAATCCTACAATACCAGGTACATTTAATGTGCCACTACGCATGCCTCGTTCGTGGCCGCCGCCATCCATTTGTGCAGTAACCTTAACCCTTGGATTCTTCCTGCGAACGTATAAAGCACCTACGCCTTTAGGCCCATACATTTTGTGAGCGCTAAAAGCCATTAAGTCGATACCATCCTTATTTACATCTACGGGTATTTTTCCTACTGCCTGGGTTGCGTCCGTAAAAAACAATACACCGTGTTTTTTGGCAATTGCACTTATTTCCCGGATGGGTTGAATTGTGCCAATTTCATTGTTGGCATACATGATAGCGATAAGAATGGTAGTGGGCTTTATAGCTGCTTCCAGCTCTTTTAAATCAACCAACCCGTCTGATTTTACTTGCAGATAGGTAACTTCACCACCTGATTTTTCTATGTGTTTACAGGTATCCAAAACAGCTTTGTGTTCAGTAGTGGCAGTAATAATATGATTACCCTTACCAGCATACATTTCAAATACACCTTTTATTCCCAGGTTATCTCCTTCCGTGGCCCCGCTTGTAAAAATGATTTCTTTGGGATCTGCTCCAATCAATTTGGCCACTTGTTCACGGGCATAATCCACTGCTTCTTCTGCTTCCCATCCAAACGGATGATTACGGCTTGCGGCATTACCAAAATGCTCCAAAAAGTAGGGAGTCATTGCTTCCAGCACTCTTGGATCCATTGGTGTTGTAGCATTGTTATCTAAATAAATGGGCAATTTCAGCATATCTTCTATTTTAGTATTACAACGCGAAAATAACATAAAAGATTTTACCTCGGCCCCAATATGGGCTCCATTCAATTCAATTTACCTATTTCGTAAACGCTCAGTATCAAATTTGCGTATATATCAAGAATTAAAGCCGGTTTGCCAGGCATAATTAGCCGTGGCTGATCATCATTCGTGTAAAAATGGATTGTTCATTTTCTCTTCCCCAATTGTAGTTGCGGGGCCATGGCCACTAAATACCACCGTTTCAGCAGGCAATACCAATAATTTGTTCTTTATATTATTCAACAGGGCCTGGTGATTACCCATGGGCAGGTCGGTTCTCCCGATTCCACCACGGAATAACACATCACCTCCAATTATAAAATTTTGCTTAGGGCAATAAAAGCAAATGCTGCCCGGTGAATGGCCTGGTGCTTCTATTATTTGTAATTCATCCTGGCCCAGTGTTATATTATCCCCTTCCTTTAAAAAAATAAATTCCCCGGTATAATTATCAAAAGGTAAATTGTACATCAGCCCGGAAGTAGGTGCATAAGCCAATACCAGTTTTTCCTTTTCATGGAGTTGAAGTGTGAGGTGGTAAGTATCGGCTATAAACTTATTTCCAAATACATGGTCAAGGTGGCAATGCGTATTTAGCAGCAAAGTGGGACGTAAACTATTTTGTTCTATGAACTTTTTCATCGACTCTTTTTCCTCATCAAAATAACAACCGGGGTCAATTATGATACATTGACTTAATTCGTTGTAAAGCAAGTAAGTATTCTCCTGGATAGGATTAAAAGAAAAAGATTTTATTTTTAACATTAGCAATTTGTTTACTTATTAAAGCGATATTTTTATGGTTAATTTGAATAAAGTAATTTCATTCATTAATATGACATACAGTATGGCAAAGTTCAGAATATTTTTTACAACCTTATGTATTGTTTTGCTAGCCTCCTCTACCCTATCCGCCCAGGTAAATACCGTTGAGTTTGGTAAAAACAGGGTACAATATAAAAAGTTCAAATGGCAGTATTACCAGACCAGGAATTTTAATACATACTTCAATCAAAACGGCCAGGAACTTGCAAAGTTTGTGGCGCAGGTTGCGGAGGAAGAGGCCCCTAAAATAGAAGCTTTTACTGAATACAGTCTTCAAAGGAGGGCGAATATTATTGTATACAACGAATTTGCAGATCTTCAGCAATCCAATATCGGGCTCGGAATCGATTGGCAGATTACCGGCGGGGCTACCCAATTGGTGAACAATAAAATGGTGGTGTATTTTAATGGTGACCATGCCCATTTGAAAAAGCAAATCAGGGAGGGTATTGCCCGCATATTAACCGATAATATTTTATTTGGTGACGACCTCGGTGAATTTGCTGGAAACCAGGCTTTGCTAGACTTACCTGACGGGTATGTGGCTTTTGCCGGAGAAAACTGGAGCACCGCTTTGGATGACGAATTAAAAAGTGAAATACTTAGTGGAACCTACAAAAACTTTTACCAGTTTGCATTTGACAAACCATTGTTAGCCGGCCATTCGTTCTGGCATTATATTGAAGAAAAATACAAGAAAGAAAACGTTACCTACCTGCTTTACCTGGCAAGGGTTTATAAAAATTTAAACCGGGCATGCCAGCAGATCTGCAAAAAGAAGTTTAAAGAGGTGCTTGCAGACTTTATGGAATTTGAAGATGATAAATATTACAAAGACATTTCCAGGAGAAAGCCTTA
>JBDTOV010000383.1:0-2629 GCA_039933035.1 Ginsengibacter sp.
GTGTTAATACCAATGATCTTAAATGGTCATGCAGGTGCTAAATATGGAATTCCATTTCCCATCCTTGCCAGGGCAAGCTTTGGCGTATCCGGTGCAAATATTCCGGCAATATTGCGGGCAATAGTAGCCTGCGGCTGGTTCGGTATTCAAACATGGATAGGTGGCTTCGCAATTTATCAAATGTTCGTGTTATGGATGCCTTCGCTGGCAACTTTGCCACAGGTTTTTCCTGCATCATGGGGCTTGCAAACAGGCCCTGCAATATGCTTTCTTTTATTTTGGTTGTTGAACATGTATGTGGTTTGGCTCGGTGTAGAAAGCATCAGGAAGTTATTAGTGTTTAAGGCTTTCTTTCTTCCCTTTGCGGCCCTGGCATTATTGTTTTGGGCCATCGATGCAGGCAATGGATTAGGACCTATTTTGGAGCAGCCATCAAAGTTTAAAACTACTGGCGATTTCTTTAATTTCTTTTTCCCGGCCTTAACAGGAATGGTTGGTTTTTGGGCAACGCTTTCATTAAACATCCCGGATTTTACCAGGTATGCCAAAAGCCAGAAAGCGCAGATCACCGGCCAGGCAATTGCACTTCCTTCTTCCATGACATTATTCTCTTTTATTGGAGTAGTCGTTACATCTGCAACCACCATTATTTACGGCACAACTATATGGGACCCGCTTGTACTTGCCGGAAAATTTGATGGTAAATTATTGGTCAGTCTTGCCATGATAGCGGTCGCTATTTCCACACTTGCAACCAATATTGCAGCAAATATTGTTAGCCCGGCAAACGACTTTTCGCATCTTGCCCCTAAGAAGATCAATTTCCGGATAGGCGGGCTTATCACTGGCATCATCGGCATTCTTATTTTTCCCTGGAAACTGATCGCAGATCCCACAGGATATATTTTTACATGGCTTGTTGGGTACTCTAGTTTATTAGGTCCTATCGGTGGCATTATGATCGTTGATTATTATTTCATTCGCAAACAACAACTTGTATTAGATGAGCTGTACAAAGTGAAGGGCGCTTACAGTTATGGCAACGGTTACAACAAAAACGCGATCATTGCTTTGCTGATAGGTATCCTGCCCAATGTCCCCGGCTTTTTAGTGCAAACACATTTTGTTGATCCTGATACCTTTCCAATTTGGATGGCTCATTTATATAATTATGCGTGGTTCGTTGGGTTTTTTGTGAGCGGTTTTATTTACTATATTACAATGAGAAATGTTGTTGCCTTTACAAAACGGGAGGCTGGTTTTATAGCCCCGGGCAATGTATAATTTGCACCATCTTTTTCTGCGTTTAAAAAATCAGGGACATGAGTATTCTAATTAAAAACGGGAACATCATAACTGCTTCTGATAATTATGTGGCGGATATTTTTATAGAAAACGAAACCATTTCATCTATCGGGAAGCAATTGAATGTAATTGCTGATGAAATTATTGATGCATCGGGATTGTTAGTTTTCCCCGGGGCTATTGATCCACACGTGCATCTTGAAATGCCTTTTATGGGTACTTTTTCAAGCGATGATTATGAGACAGGAACCAGGGCGGCTTTGTATGGAGGTACTACCACCGTGATCGATTTTATTTTACAATCACAGGGACATTGTTTGTACGACGCCTACCATGCCTGGAGCAACCGGGCAAATGGGAATGCAATTGGCGATTACAGTTTTCACATGGCCGTCACCGATTTTAATGAGGAGACCTGTAAAGAGATTATAGACTTAATAGAAAAGGAAGGTATTACTTCGTTCAAAATATTTATGGCCTATAAAGGCGCATTGATGATTGATGATAAGCAGATGGTGGGATTGATGAATGAGGTAAAACAAAGAGGCGGAATGGTAACGGTACATGCTACCAACGGCGATATGATCGACTTCCTCGTGGCCAAACATAGAAGCGAAGGAAAGCTCGACCCGGTTTATCATTATTTGTCGCAGCCCGAAGTAACGGAGGCAGAAGCTTCGGAAAGATTTGCGAGCATTGCGGGCTATACAGGTTGTACAGGTTATATAGTACACATGACCTGTGAAGGCGCTCTCAACGCGGTAAGAAATAATAATCGTGTCAATCAAAAAGTATTCGCAGAAACCTGTATTCAATACCTGTTGTTAGATGCCTCTCTATACCAGGATAAAGCAACAGGCGCTAAGTGGGTAATGAGTCCGCCATTGAGAGAAAAAAAAGACCAGGCAGCATTATGGGCAGGAATTAACCAGGGGTTGATACAAGTGGTTGCGACTGATCATTGCCCTTTTACGTGGGAGCAAAAATTATTGGGCAAAGATGATTTTTCGAAAATACCAAACGGCCATCCTGCAATAGAACACCGGGTAGAATTATTATACAGCGAAGGTGTGCGTAAAGGGAAGATAACGGTCAACAAATTTGTAGAAGTGCTGAGCACCAATCCTGCAAAGATATTTGGTATGCATCCCCGAAAAGGCTGTATAGCGCCTGGCTCCGATGCAGACATTGTTTTATTCGATCCCAATAAACAACATACCATTAGTGTAGATACACATCACATGAATACCAACTATTCCGCTTATGAAGGTTGGCAGGTTACAGGTAAGTGTACCACTGTTTTGTTAAGAGGAAAAGTGGTAAT
>JBDTOV010000384.1:0-2602 GCA_039933035.1 Ginsengibacter sp.
CATCGTTCAGGAAAAACCGGTAGCCTGCGGTGGCAAAAATATGTGGCACCAGTTTGGAATTATCGGATTTGACACGAAGGTCTGAAAAATAAACTTTTTGAGAAATAATCTGCTGCGCCGACAGTCCAACGAAATAATCCGCGGAGTAAAGATATATCCCTGCACCAAAATCAGGTTTCAACTGATTTATCTCCCCTGAATTATATACAGCAGGGTCGATAGGATTGGCAGTTCCAAAATCCAATTTATTCCTATCCAGGCTAAGGTTCCGGATGCCGGCTTCGAACCCTGCCGCCAGGCTCGTTTTGGCACTGATACCGATATGATAGGCGTAACTTAGATAACCGGCAAAACGATTTAACGGACCGGTTCTGTCATTGATAATTTTCATTCCAATACCATGATGTGGTTTCGCCGCTTCGTAATCCTGCCAATAATTTCTGCCCCGCGGATTTTCGCCGGGCATATCAAAAGAAGTAGCAGTAATCCTGTCATCCTTTTTACCCAATGGCTTATTAACGGTGATATAAGTGGTAACGGGGGCGTCTTGTAATCCGACCCATTGATGCCGGTGGCTTAACTTGACATCGGTATAGTTTTCAATACCGGTAAGGGCCGGGTTAATTATATACTGGTTAATGATATACTGCGTATAATGAGGTTCCTGTTGCGCTTCCAGGGAAACTGCCAGACTAAAACAGGTAATCACAAAAACAATTTTCTTCATGTAATGAATTGTGCTTTAACGAACAATTGTAACAGAACCATTCATGCGGGCTCTTCCGTTTTTAGGGCTAATTATCCAGTAATATGTTCCAATCGGTAATATACTTCCATTATATCTTCCATCCCAGGGTTTGCTGTACCCGGTAGTTCGGAACACCAGCTGCCCATATCGATTGTAAACCTCTACGGTGGCCCCAGGATACGACTCAAGGTATTGAATATTCCAGGTATCGTTAATACCATCTCCGTTCGGTGAAAAAGCATTTGGCACTTTAACTTCTTTAAGTACGGTCACCAGCACCTCATCAGAAGATGTGCATCCATAAGAAGAGTTGACGGTTAACCTGTACCGGGTATTATCAACAGGATATACTTTTGGTGTTAGCAGTGTAGTATTGTCAATAGCTGTGGCCGGTGTCCATAAGTAGGAGCTGTTAGTGCCTGCTTTTGCTGCAATGATAATGGATCCCCCTTCCAAAACCGTTCTGTCGGGCCCTGCATCTGCCAATGGAGTTGGAAATATTAAAATTGTTTTATCCTGTTGCGTACTGCATCCATTCGATGCCATAAAGTGGTAAGTTATGGTCTGTATTCCGTTCCCGGCAACTTTAGGATTAAATAAACCAGCCGATGAAATACCCTTGCCGGTGTAACTACCGGTACCCGCAAAACCGAATGTTTCTTTCGCCACAGTTACCTGGAATGCCGGCACCTCCTCGCAGACTGGCAAAAGCGTATCAAATTTTATTTGCGGGCTTGCCAGTAAAACGATGGTTTTCGTCTGCTGCTGTAAACAACTGATCCCGGAATAAGCTACGTAAACAACCTGGAAGGTCTTTGTTGCAGGCGAGCCATATTCATTGTATTTATGTGAATATGTTTTTCCCGGAATTGGGTCATCATCCAACGTTTTAACCGTGGGATCATTAGCATAGTCCCAATAAATTTCTACCCGTGTTATATTTCCAAAATCAACCGTTGACAGGTCATTAATAATTACATCCTTGTTGCTGCATAGGGAGGAACCTGCTTTTACCGTAAAATCTGCTTTGGGAATTGCCCCGTTTACTGTAAACTTTTTAGTAGTATCAACACTACAACCGTCTTTTGATGTAACTTTTAAATTAACGCTGTAGATACCCACCGACAGGTATTTATGCAATGGATCTTTTACACTAGAGGTATTAGGATTAGCTGGTGTTGCATTGGCATCGCCAAAATTCCAGGCATAACTGAACTGGCTTTGAGAATTGTCTATTATAGCAGAAGAATCAGTAAAGGCAGCAAAGGGATCGTTCAAACAAACCTCAGGAACACTAAAATTGGCCACCGGCAGGGCACCCACATTTACGATCATGGAGAAGGAACTTTTACAACCGGTGATAGATTCAACATCCAATTTTACGGTATATTTCCCAGTGGCGGAATAAGTATGGGAAGGTTTTTGATCGGTAGACACCTGCCCATCGCCAAAATTCCAGGACCATTTCGTCAATCCGATCGCCGGGGTGGATTTATCCAGGAAATTTAAGGATTTGCTTATGCAGGCAATAGTCGACAGCGTGAAGCCAGCCACAGGAAGAGGTACAACTACCAGGCTTTTTTTGCTGGTGTCTGATAAGCACCCAATATCCGTAACGGCAGAGAAACTGACATTGTAGGATCCTGGAGTGGAATAAGCATGCGTGGGATTTTTAACAGCGGACCCTGTGCCATCGCCGAAATCCCAAAACCAGGTAATAACCGGGCGGCTATTTGTATTCGTACTATCCAAAAATTTAACGGGCTCGTTTATACATTCCTGTGTAATCGTAAATGCAGATGCCGGCCTGTCAAATATCTGCAAATCGTAATCAATTTCCTGTTCCCCGCTGCA
>JBDTOV010000385.1:0-2597 GCA_039933035.1 Ginsengibacter sp.
TTTAAAGCAAAAGACCAAAATGGGAATGCAGTTTCCCTCAGTGATTTCAAAGGCAAAAAAGTAGTTCTCTATTTTTACCCGGAGGATGATACGCCTACCTGTACGGTAGAGGCGTGTAACCTGCGTGATAATTATAGCGCGCTTCAGCAAGCGGGCCTGGTGGTTTTGGGTGTGAGCCCCGATGATGAAAAAAAACATAAAAAGTTTGAAGCGAAATACAAACTGCCTTTCACCCTGTTGGCTGATCCCGGAAAAAAGATTATTGAGAAATACGGAGTATGGGGTGAAAAGAACCTATATGGCCGTAAGTACATGGGCCTGCACCGCACTACATTTTTAATTGATGAAAAAGGTATTATTAAGAAAATATTTAAAAAGCCAAAATCAAAAATTCATAGCGAAGAAATTTTAAAAGCGCTTAGTTAGATTTAGATTCGTTGCGCCGGTATGATGTGGCGGTGATTTCAAATCCTTCTTTATAGCCCGTTGGCTTAAAGTTGAAAGCATTATTAAATTTAGAGGAATCAAAAATGTAATCAGCATCGTACTGGTAAAACATTTCTTTCAGCTCATACATAAGCCTCACGAAAATTCCCGCCAGCCCGATCATTCCCTTACCAATATTGGAATGTTTTTCCGGTGCACTAAAAATTTGGGCAGCTATTGAAATTAATTCTTTCCCCGTTAGGGCAGGCGCCGCGGTTGGCATGTGCCACACCTGGTTCCATGCATCCTCCTTTTGCGACAGGAGCCATATTGCCTTTCCGCAATCAGGCGTAAACGTAAAGGAATGCACCGCCTGGTCATCACCCATCCATTGCGCTCTTTTGCCTTTTGCCATTTTATCAAATACCAATGAATTTAATGCGCTCGTCTTGCAATCGGGTCCATAAAAATCTGCAGCCCTGGAGATCATTGCTTTTATATTTCCTTTTTTCACTTCATCCATTAATTGTGTAGCTATCTTCGCCCTTACTTCGCCTTTTTTACTTACCGGGTTATAAGGCGTTGTCTCCGTCATTGGCCCTGAAACTTTGCCCAGCATATACACGTTATCAAAAAAAATAAGTTTTGAATTATTTTTTTTGCATGCGTCTATGGTATTGCTCATTATTGCAGGCCATTGCTTCTCCCATACACGTAAATCATATTGTAAACCGGCACACAAAACAACAATGGAAGAACCTTTTACCGCTTCATTCGTTTGTGTGGCGTTTGTAAGGTCTGCCGCTTTAGTTGAAGCCCCATTTACAGGTTTTGGATGGCGGCTCACCAGGGTAAATGAGATATTATTTTGAGAAAGTACTTTTGAAATTTCATTAGCGATAGCACCATTAGCTCCAAGAATTGTGTACATATGAGTTTGGTTGTAAGATTAGAAAAATACTTTTATAAGAATCTGGAAATTAGAATACAAATGGTATCTAATAATCCAACTGCAGGCCCAACTTGTCTTTTAATTGTTTTATTAAAGGATATTCCTCTATCAATTTCAAATATTGCTCCTTGGTTGTGAGGTGTTTTTCCGGTATAGCATTATTATTTTTATTTTCTACAATAATTACGCGGTAAGTTAAAAACCGGTTGTTAAAATGGGCCTGGAGATGCTCAATAAGAGCTGCCCTTTCCGTTTCGATAAATTTTTGCTGAATGTTATTATCGGTGATAATCTCAATACAGTTATCGTCAACAATATTAAGTTTTGAAGATTTAAAATTTGAAACGCCTGAATGGTTATTATTTTTACGAAGCTCTTCTATATAAAGACCCCACGCAACATATAGTTCTTCTTCATTCAATTCCTTAACATTGTTACCATTTTGCTTATTGTCAAGTGCTACCTGCGCTCTTATTTTTTCAAGAGAACTTAGTTTTTTTAATTTCGTTTGCGGTTTCACGTTGGCTACCAAAGTATGGTCTGAAGCAGCCCTGGGAAGTGACGGTTTTATTATCTCTTTTTCTATAACCAATACGGCTTCGTCATTGTGACCCTTGTCACCATATTTAAGGTTTTCGGAATTATGAATTTCTTTTCCGTTTAATTTTACGTCATATGAAGTGGGAGGTGTTACTTTTTTCTCTTTTAGCGCTAAAGGAGCCAGCGATTTGAAAGCAACGGGTTTCATATTCTCAACCTGCTTTTTTTTAAGTACCTGCCCGTCGTCATTCAACAATTCTATGGCTTGTTGCAAATAGCAAAGCTTTATCAAGGTAAGTTCCACATGCAGCCGTTTATTCCTCGCCTGCCTGTAATTAATTTCAGCCTCGTTCAAAATGTTTAATGCGCTCAATAAGCTCGCAGCATCTGTTTTTAAAGCTACATCAAGATATCGTTGCTTAAACCCTTCAGACACTTCAAGCAACATGGCTACTTTAGGATCTTTACTTACCAAAAGATTCCTGATAAACTCCGCGAGTCCATTCAATATAAGATCCCCTTCAAAGCCTTTGCGGTTTATCTCGTCGTATAGGAGAAAGGCATCACTGATGTTTTGATTTTGCATAGCATCCATGAACCTGAAATAATAATCTTCATCCAGGATATTTAAATGTTCCAGCGTATTGGCATAGGTAAGTTCACCGTTGGTAAAGCTTAC
>JBDTOV010000386.1:0-2580 GCA_039933035.1 Ginsengibacter sp.
CAATAAATGTAAATGTTTTTGTCTATTGGTATTTTTTCCAACCGTTTTCTAATTTCGTCTATGGGTATGTTGGCTGCCCGGAACGCGTATACGAATCATTAATCCTGTAATGCAAGAGCATGCTGCATTACATTATTAAGAAGACAGGTTTCGTCTATGCAGGATTTCCATAAATTATAACCGCCGGATAGATTCTGCACATGATTGAATCCATTTTGTACAAGGATTCTTTGCGCCAGGTATCCTCTTAATCCTGCCTCACAATAAATGTAAATGTTTTTGTCTTTTGGTATTTCATCCAACCGTTTTCTAATTTCGTCTATGGGTATGTTGACTGCATTGGCTATTTTACCTTCATTATATTCATCTTCCCTGCGAACGTCTAATAAAAAATCGTCCGCTTGTAAATTTTCAAGTTCGTTCCAATAAAATATTTTCAATCTTCCAAGCAAAATATTTTCAGCAACAAAGCCTGCCATGTTAACCGGATCTTTTGCAGATGAATAAGGCGGCGCATAGGCATGTTCAAATTCAACCAGGTCATAAATGGTTTTACGCTGCTTAATAAAAGAAGATAAAATATCAAGCCGCTTGTCAACTCCGTCATAGCCTGCAATTTGGGCGCTCAACAAGCGGCCATCATTGGGTGAAAAAGCAATCTGTATCGTCATTTTTTTGGCATCCGGGTAATAAGCTGCGTGCGATCCGTTGCTGGTTGTTGAAACAATATGTTTGATGTTAGCCGCTTTTAAATGTTTTGATGCTGTTCCTGCGGTACCTATAGTCATGTCAAACACTTTCACAATAGCGGTATTGATAGATCCATGATACTTTTGGACATTGCCTAACGCGACATTATTGGCGCAAATGCGGCCTTGTTTGTTTGCCGGGCCCGCCAGGTAAGTGATCATAGATTGACCCGTAATTGGATTTTCAAATTCTATGGCATCGCCTACGGCATAAATATCCGGGTTGGATGTCTGTAGAAACTCATTTACCCATATTCCCCTGGCAGCGCCAATTTTCAAACCTGCGGCGACAGCTAATCTCGTATCAGGACGAACACCAATAGACAACAATACCATGTCGGCATTAATTATCTCTCCATTGTTTAAAGCTACCGCTACCTGTTGTTCTTTTTTTGCAAACCCAGTAACGGCTACGTTTAAGCGCAGATCAACGCCTTTGGATCGTATATGTTGCTGAACAATCGATGCAACAGGAAAGTCAACCGGGGCAAGAATTTGATTGCCCATCTCAATAATGGTAACATCCAGGCCAAGGTCATGAAAGTTCTCGGCCATTTCCAGCCCGATAAATCCTGCACCAATTACTACCGCTTTTTTTATATGCTTTTGCTGTACGTAACTTTTTATATAATCGGTGTCTTTCACATTTCTTAAAGTAAATATGCCTTCGCCGGAAATACCTGGTAATGGGGGACGTATCGGTTCAGCGCCCGGCGACAAAATTAATTTGTCATAAGTTTCTTCATAAATCTCACCAGTGGCTTGCTTAACTGCCCTTACCGTTTTTTTTATGGGGTCAATAGAAGTTACCTCGGTTGTAACTCTTACGTCAATATTGAACCGTTTATTAAATGACGTTGCCGTTTGCACAAACAATTTGTTTCTGTCCTTAATGACATCGCCTATATAGTAAGGCAGTCCGCAATTAGCGTAGGAAATATATGCGCCCTTTTCAAAAATGATGATTTTCGCGTGTTCATCCAGTCTTCTTAACCGGGCTGCGGTGCTTGCGCCGCCCGCCACTGCACCTACAATTATGTATTTCATGGTACTTGTAAATTCGTTTTAATGCAATTGAATAAATAGTTGCGTTTATCTTTTCTGTTGGGTTTGACTATATAAGTAAGCAATAAAAATGTTGACGTTAGAAGTTTGAAACTGACTGAAGTGATAAACGAAAAACTTTAAAGGTTGGCTGGCAATTGATTTAAGCCAATCCAATAGAGTTTTTTCAAAACTAACTCATAAAGAACCGGGAGATTGTGACATTTATTACATAGGTATCCTTTATCAGTGTATTTGGTGAAGAATCATATTTTGTTATGATTCAAATCATTAATTATTGATATTGGCATCATAAAAAATCGAACCATTTAGCCTGAACTTTACGTTTCAACTTTTACTCAAAAATCAAGACAAATGAAAAATCTAGTTATACTCGGAGCAGGAACCGGTGGCACAATTATGGCGAATCATTTGCATCATCATTTAAAACAACCTGACTGGCAAATAAGTATTATAGATGAACGTAAAGAGCACTATTACCAGCCAGGATATCTTTTTCTTCCTTTTGATATGTATGCACCCGAAGATATTATAAAGACAGTTGAGGAATTTATACCAAAGGAAGTTAAGCTAATTAAGAAAAAAATAGATCGTATCCTGCCAACTGATAGTAAAATTCAACTCGATGGTGGTGAAGAATTAAACTACGATGTGTTAATAATCGCCACGGGTGCTAAAATAGCTCCTGAAGAAATAGAAGGAATGAATGGTGCTGAATGGCAAAAATCTGTTTTTGATTTTTACACTTTCGAAGGTGCACTGGCTT